>CAZOSZ010000042.1:0-6110 GCA_964582505.1 uncultured Ectothiorhodospiraceae bacterium
TCGCGGCTCTGGCGCCGCTCGCCTTGGGCGTGCGCGGCCTGCTTGCTGCGCGAGCTCACACCGGGCGCTGGCTGAGCCTCGCCCTGCCCTTCTACGGTGCCGGCTTTCTGGTCGGCGCGTTTGGCGTCGGGCAATCGCGCGGCTGGGCGGCGGCGGGTGCGTTCTGCGTGGCCCTGGGATTCGCGGCGACGCTCAGCTGGCTGAAGCGGGCGGGTCGCCCGGCTCCGCCTCGATCACGGACTTGACGAACGGCAGCGTCAGCCGCTTGCCGGCCGCGAGCGAGGCCGTGTCCAGCCGGTCCAGCCAGCCGCACAGCTCGCGCATGTCCCGCGGCAGTCGCCGCAACAGGTAATGTGCTGCCTCGACCGGCAGCTCCAGGCCGCGATGCCGCGCACGGCGACGCATTGCCGCCACACGATCCTCGTCCGACAGCGGCTCCAGCCGGAAGACGCCGCCCCACGCCAGCCGGGATGACAGGTCCGCGAGGCTGAAAGCAGTCGCCGCGGGACTCGTCCCGGCGCTGACCACCAGGGTGCGCCCCCGCTCCCACAGGCGATTGAACAATGCAAAGGCCGCCAGCTCCCAACCGGCGTCGCCGGCCACTCCGTCGATATCGTCGAGACACACCAGCGGCCGATCCTCCCAACCCTCGAGCACGGCCGGACCGGCCTCCATCAGCTCGCCGAGCGGGAGGTAGGCGGCCCCCGGCCGGGCCGCACAGGCCGCCTGCAGCAAGTGGCTCTTGCCGGTGCCGGGCGGACCCCAGATCCAGGCCGCCGGGCCGGTGGTCGACGGCGCCCGCAGCATCGCCACGACTGCGCCATTCGGCCCGGGTTCGAAAGTCTCGAATACCGCCGAGTCGCGCAGCTGTACCGCCAGGGGCAGCTGGCGCATCAGGCCCTCGCCGCGCGCGCCCGGCCGGTCCATCGGATGACATAGTCGAAGCCGCTGATCACGGTGGTCGAGAGCACCAGCAAGCCGAGCGCATCGATCATGTCGCGACCCGGGACGCCGAACACCAGCAGCGCCAGGACCAGCAGCACGTAAAGCAGCTGCAACGCCGAGTTCGCCTTGCTGAGGAGGGTGGGCTCGGCATCGAAGCTGCCCACCCGCCACCGGTACAGGCCCGCGCCGATCACGATCACCAGGTCGCGGGCGACCACCGCCACCAGCAGCCAGGGTGGCACGTAGCCGGCGTACCACAGGGTGACGAAAGAGCTGACCAGCAGCAGCTTGTCGGCCGCCGGATCGAGAAACGCGCCCAGCCGGCTCTGCCAGCTGTAGCGCTTGGCGAGGAAACCGTCCAGGCCGTCGGTGAATCCGGCGACAAAAAACACCGCCAGCGCCACCGGATAACGACCCGCGAGAATCGCCCAGGCGACCGGGATGACCAGGGCCATCCGCAGCAGGCAGAGCATGTTGGGAATGTCGCTGGGTCTCACCTGGCCACGAAATAGCTGAGTTCACCGGTGCCGCTCGCGCCCGCCGGCCGCAACAGGCCCCCCAGCCGCACGGCCTCGTCGAGCGCCGCCGGCTCGCCGCGAAGCGCAACCCGGAACACCACCCGGTCACCCTCGACGGTCTCCACCCCAAGCGCTTCCACGGCCGTCAACCCGGCGAGAAACTGGCTCACTCGCCCGTAATCCTCGATGCTCTCGACCCCGGAGACCGCGAGGCGCACCGCCCGGGCCTCGCTGGAGCCGATCACGGCGAAGCGGGCCGCATACCTGTCTGCGAGACGCTGCACGCTCTCCCCGATGCCGCCGGTCCATCGCTCGGTGGTGTCGGCCGCGTGCAGGGTCCAGCGGGCACGGTGGGGATCTCCCGCCACCAGGCGACCGACCAGCACGCCATCCGCGCCGTACCGTGCCGCGGCGCTGAGGATGGCGTCGTCGAAGCCACCCCAGACCTCGGCAAATGAGACGCTGGCACGGTCTTCGGCATCCACCAGCGGCAGCACCAGCGGCAGGCCGCGGCCCCGCGCCGCTCCGAGCAGCTCGTGGCGCAAGGCCTCGTCCTCGCCGGGTTCCGCGTCGGAGGCCAGCACGAAACGCTGCCCGCCGCCCGCATCCACCGCCAGCCACACCAGCGTGGCCGGTCTTTCCGCGCCCCACACCGGCTGGCCGAGCCGGGCCAGTTCGCGGGACAGGCCGTCGCCGTCAAAAGCCGCCCACAGCCGACCCGGAGCCGGCTGCCGGAACTGCTGGACATAAGCCGAAGCGCCTGCCAGCAGGGGTTCCAGACCCGGCATCGTGGCGGCGTCGCGCCGCCCGGTGATCCTCACCAGCACCTCGCCGAGCGCCGCGCGGAAAGCGGCCGGCCGGTCGCCCTCGAAGGCGACCTCGGCCTCGTACAGTCCATCCATGCGCGCAGCTTCGGCGGCAAAGGCGGCGAGGCAGAGGGCCAGCATGACAGCAGGTGCCGAATGACAGCGGAAGCGAAGCAAATCGACGATCTCCGGGCTGACCTGCCGCGAGGCGAGGCGTCGGATAAAATACCACGCCACCCGCCCCCGGACCGCCAATGGACACCACGCTGATGAATGACGCCCCACCGCTGACGTACAAGGACGCCGGCGTGGATATCGATGCCGGCAACGCGCTGGTCGAGCGGATCAAGCCCCTGGTCGTGGCCACGCATCGTCCCGGCGTGCTGTCCGGGATCGGCGGCTTCGGCGGCCTGTTCGAGCTGCCGGCCGGCTATCGGCGGCCGGTGCTGGTCGCCGGGACCGACGGCGTCGGCACCAAGCTCAAGCTCGCCATCGAGACCGGCCGGCACGACGGCGTCGGCATCGACCTGGTGGCGATGTGCGCCAACGACGTCGTCGTGCAGGGCGCGGAGCCGCTGTTCTTTCTCGACTACTACGCCACCGGCCGGCTGGACGTGGAGGTCGCAGCGGCCGTGATTGCCGGCATCGCCGAGGGCTGCCGGCAGGCGGGTACCGCCTTGATCGGCGGCGAGACGGCGGAACTGCCGGGTTTTTACCAGGACGGGGACTACGATCTCGCCGGTTTCTGCGTGGGCATCGTGGAACGCGACGGGATCATCGACGGCTCACGGGTCCAGGCGGGCGACGCGATCATCGGTCTGGCGTCCTCCGGGCTGCATTCCAACGGCTTCTCGCTCGCCCGCAAGGTGCTGGAACGCAGCGGCGCTTCACTGCACATGCCGCTGGACGGCGCGCCGCTGATTGAGCGTCTGATCGCGCCGACCCGGATCTATGTCAAGCCGCTGCTGGCACTGCTGGCGGAGGTCGAGGTATTGGCCATGGCGCACATCACCGGCGGCGGGCTGCCGGAAAACCTGCCGCGGGTGCTTCCGGAAGGATTGAGGGCGGTCATCGAGCTGTCCAGCTGGCGACGTCCTGCGGTTTTCGACTGGCTGCAGGCCGAAGGCGGGGTTGCCGACGCCGAGCTCTACCGCACCTTCAACTGCGGCCTCGGCATGGCAGTGGTGGTGCGCCGGCCGGACGCGGAACGGGCGATCGCCTTGCTGCGAGCGCAGGGCGAAGACGCCTGGCTGGCGGGCTCTATCGAGGCCGGGGAGCGCCGGGTGGTGCTTGCCGGATGAGCCGCCCGCCGCTGCCCGTCGCGGTACTGGTCTCGGGCTTCGGCAGCAATCTCCAGGCGTTGATCGACGCCGCGCGGACCGGAAGGCTGAACGCCGAGTTCCGCCTGGTCGCCTCTGACCGGCCGGACGCCTACGGGCTGGAACGGGCCCGCCAGGCCGGCATTGCGACCGGCTGCCTGCCGCCGCAGTCGTATCCCGATCGCGCCGCGTGGAACGCGGCGCTCGGCGCGCTGCTGAAGGGCTCCGGGGCCGAGCTTGCCGTGCTCGCCGGATTCATGCGGATCCTCGCGCCCGAGCTGGTGCAGGACTGGCGGGGCCGGATGCTCAACATCCACCCCTCGCTGCTGCCGCGCTATCGCGGTCTGCACACCCACCGTCGCGCCCTGCAGGGCGGCGACCGGGTGCACGGTGTCAGCGTGCACTTCGTCACCGAGGAGCTCGACGGCGGACCGGTGGTGCTGCAGGCGCGCGTACCGGTGCGGCCGGGCGACGATGAACAGTCGCTGGCACGCCGCGTCCTGGCCCGCGAGCACGAGATCTACCCGCAAGTGGTCGGCTGGATCGCCGAGGGCCGGTTGCGCTGGTGCGATGACGGCCCCTGGCTGGACGGCCGGCGGCTGACAGAGCCGGTGGTGCTGTAGGAGCGGCTTCAGCCGCGACGGCCGCGACCGTCGCGGCTGAAGCCGCTCCTACGTCATCCGGCATCGGTTCGCCGTTGTCGTCTCAGGTCTTGGGCAAGGTGACGCCGACCTGCCCCTGGTACTTGCCGCCGCGATCCGCGTAGGAGACTTCGCACTCCTCGTCGGACTCGAGGAACAGCATCTGCGCCACACCCTCGTTGGCGTAGATCTTCGCCGGCAGCGGCGTGGTGTTCGAGAACTCCAGTGTCACGTGTCCCTGCCACTCAGGCTCGAGCGGCGTGACGTTGACGATGATCCCGCAGCGCGCATAGGTGCTCTTGCCGAGACAGATGGTGAGCACCTTGCGCGGGATGCGGAAGTACTCGATGGTTCGTGCCAACGCAAAGGAATTCGGCGGGATGATGCAGACGTCGGCGCGCACGTCGACGAAGCTCGAGGCGTCGAAGGCCTTCGGGTCCACCACCGCCGAGTTGATGTTGGTGAAGATCTTGAAGTCGGAGGCGCAACGCACGTCATAGCCGTAGCTCGAGGTACCGAAGCTGACCACCTTGCGGCCGTCGATCGCTCGAACCTGGGACGGCTCGAAGGGCTCGATCATTCCCTGCGTCTCCGCCATGTGGCGGATCCAGCGGTCGGACTTGATGCTCATCAATCGTCCTCGAAGCTGATCTTCGGGAACTTCGCCCCCGGCAAGCTGCCGCCCGCTGCGAGTCGCGCGGCCATCCGGCGGGCAATCCCGACATAGGCGCGCGCCGCCGGCCCCTCCGGATCGGCCACCACGGAGGGCTGGCCGGCATCGGCATCTTCGCGGATGTGGATGTCGAGCGGCAGCTCGCCCAGCAGCGGCACGCCATACTGCTCCGCCATGCGCTCGCCGCCGCCGCTGCCGAAGATCGGTTCCTGGTGGCCGCATTCCGAGCACACGTGCAGGCTCATGTTCTCGACGATGCCAAGCACCGGCACCTTGACCTTTTCGAACATCCGCAGGCCCTTGCGCGCGTCGAGCAGGGCAATGTCCTGCGGCGTGGTGACGATCACCGCGCCGCTCACCGGAACCCGCTGTGAAAGCGTCAGCTGGATGTCGCCGGTACCGGGCGGCATATCGACGATCAGGTAGTCGAGTTCGCCCCAGTCGGTGTCGCCGAGCAGCTGCTGCAGCGCCTGGGTCACCATCGGGCCGCGCCAGATCATTGGCTGGTCCTCGTCGATCAGGAAACCGATCGACATGCAGGACACGCCGAAGGCCTGCAGTGGTGCGATCTGCTTGCCGTCCGCAGTGGTCGGCCGCCGGCCCGACAAGCCAAGCATGCGAGGCTGGCTCGGGCCGTAGATGTCGGCATCGAGGATCCCGACTTGCGCGCCTTCGGCGGCAAGCGCCAGCGCCAGGTTGACTGCGGTCGTGGACTTGCCGACGCCGCCCTTGCCCGAGGCCACGGCGATGATATTGCGGATCCCGGCAAGCGGCTGCAGTCCGGGCTGCACCGAGCGTGCCTCGACGTCCCATTGCACTTCGACCCTGACCTCGCCCACGCCGGGCAGCCCGCCAAGCAGTTCTGCCAGCTCGGCCTGCAGCTCGCGCTCGTAACGGCCGGCCGGAAATCCGAGGCGCAACACGATCGACAGGATCCCGCCGGCGAGCTCGAGGCCCGCCAGTGCGCCCGCCGAGACGAGGTCCTGCTCGATGACGGGATCGACGCGTTCCGCCAGCATGGCGCGCGCGCGCTCGAGGCTTGCTTGGTTCATGTCCCTCCCGGGCTGAATTTGACTCGATGTGAGCGCCGCATTGTAGCCCACGGACGAAACGCCGGCAGCCGCGCTTGGACGACGCAGTTCCGGGCGTGTAAGTTACGCAGGTTGCGGCCGCCGGCCCGATGGCGATAATGCGGCCGGCGACATGGC
>CAZOSZ010000042.1:6210-15785 GCA_964582505.1 uncultured Ectothiorhodospiraceae bacterium
GGCCGGCGACATGGCTGGCGACATGGCCGGCGACCCGCTGGGCGTACAATCGGGCGTCGCGTAGACACCAGGACATCGAAGCAGGAATGAGCAGGAGACTGCAAAGCAGCGCCGGACTGGAGCGGGGCGGCTTGGACACGGGCGCCGCCCGGCAGGCCGACGGACCCGGACGGCGCCCATGAGCCTGCTGGGGGCATTCGTCGCCGAGCGGCTCGTGGCCGGCATCCATGGACCGGCGGATCTCGAATCCGACGCCGGCAAGAAGGCCGTCGCACGGCTGCGCAAGATCGGTGGGCCGGCGGTCTCGAAGGTGGTGACGGCGCTGGAGACAGCCGACCACGACCGGGCCCACGCGCTGTCGCGCGTGCTCGGCACACTGATTTCCGGCCGCACGCTCGGGGAAATCGTCGAGGCGATGACCCGCGCGAATGCCCGCGCGCTGCAGGCCATCGTCTGGGCGCTGTCGTTCAGCAAGGAGTACAACCCGAACCAGCTGCTCGAGCACCTGTCGGACGAAACCGTGCCGCGTTCCGCGGTCATCGAGATCCTCGAGGCGCAAAAGGACCGGCTGGAGGCGCGCCTGCTGCTCAACCGCGCCTCCCAGGCAGGCTCGGCGGAGAAATCCGCGCTGTTCAAGCTGATCGGGGGCATGACCAGCGAGGCGATCGTGCCGGAGCTGATCAGCCGTCTCTCCGGCAAGGACATCGGCGCCAAGGTGCACATCATGGACATCCTGTCGCACTTCGACCGCCGCGACGTCAACGAGGCACTGCAAAAGGAACTGTCGAGCGACAACAACCTGGTGCGGCAGTCGGCGCTGACGGCGCTCGGACGGATCAGCGGCGACGTGGACATCGCCCAGCTGTGCCGCCTGCTGCTGGACCCCGATGTCAACATCCAGAACCGGGCAGTCGACGTGATCATCAAACGCCGCCACCCGGACACGCCGCGGCACCTCGCGGAGGTGCTCAAGGATGAGTCAGATTTTGCGCGGCGTGCCGCCGTGGAGGTGCTCAACGAAATCGGCGAGCAGGATTCGATCAAGGACCTGCTGAATGCGCTGAACGATGCCGACTGGTGGGTGCGGGTGCGGGCCACCGACGCGCTGGCGCGCATCGGCGGACCCCGGGTGATCGACTCGGTGCTGGCGCTGGTCAACGACCAGGACGAGTCGGTGCGGCGCTGCGCGGTGGAAGTGCTGAACGCCACCAAGGACGAGCGCGCCGTGCAGCACCTGATCGGCGCGACCAGCGACGAGGACTGGTGGGTCAGCGAACGCTCCGCCGACGCCCTCGGTGAAATCGGCGATCTGCGCGCCGTGCCGGCACTGGTCAAGATGCTGGCCGGCGACCCCCGGTCGGTCCCGGCCGCGGTGCGCGCGCTGGCGAAGCTGGCCGACAAGGATGCCATTCCGCACATCCAGCCGCTGCTGGACAGTGGCAACAAGCAGGTCCGGATCCAGGCCATGGCCTCGCTGGCCGAGATCGCCGACCCGACGATCTCGGACACCCTGATGACGCGAATCGCGCGCGACAGCTCTTCGCAGGACCCCTTGGTGAGCGAGGCCGCGGCAGCGGCGGTAAAGCGCCTCGGCGAGCGCGTGGAGGCGGCCTCCGCGTCCGGTGCAGGCGCCCCTGCCCCGGCGGCCGGCGGGGAGGCGGTGCTCGGCGACGGCAAGGACTGGCGCGAGCTGCTCAAGGCCGCGGCGCAATTTGCCCAGACCCTCGACATCACCAAGCTGGAGCCGGGTGACGTGATCGAAGGGCGCTACAGGTACATCAAGAAAATCGGCAAGGGCGCCTTCGGCACCGTGCTTCTGGTCGAGGACCAGGTGGTGGATGACCGGCTCGTGCTGAAGTTCCTCAATCCCGGCGTGGCCTCGGACGAGGAGATGATGAAGCGCTTCATCCACGAGTTGCGCTACTCCCGCAAGATCACGCACCGCAACGTCATCCGCATCTACGACTTCATTGCCCTCGGGGGCCTGTACGCCATCTCCATGGAGTACTTCGCGTCGCACCCGTTGTCCGACGAGTTGAAAGACGAGAAGCCGCTGCCGCTGGAGATCGCATTGCAGTACAGCAGCGACATCGCCACCGGGATGCAGGTCGCACACCACGCAGGCATCGTGCACCGCGACCTGAAGCCAGCCAACGTGCTGATCAACGACGATCGGCTGGTCAAGATCGTGGACTTCGGCGTTGCCGCGGCCGGCGCCAGCGGTGACACGCAGCTTACCCGGACCGGCTATGTGATAGGCTCGCCCAAGTACATGGCGCCCGAACAGATTCTTGGCAAGAAGGTGGACGAGAAGGCCGATGTTTACAGCCTCGGCGTGATCCTTTATGAAATGCTGACCGGATTTGCTCCATACACCCGTGGGGACCACATGTCGGTGATGTATCAGCACGTTCAGGGGAAGGCCAAGCGCGCCCACGAACTCAACCCGAGTGTTCCCGCCGGGCTCTCGGACCTGGTTGCGCGCTGCATGGCCGTGGACAAGAGCAAGCGTTACACGAGCATGGACGAGGTGTACGCCGCTCTGCAGACGTTCCGCGGCGCCGGGAGCTAGGCCCTGGCGAGGATCGACGCCTTTCTGCAGCTGGCGATGGCGCAGGGCTGCTCGGACATCCACCTGGCGGTCGGGGTGCCCCCGATGCTGCGGCTGCGCGGCGAGCTGCTGTCGATCAAGTTCCGCAACCTGACGGCGCCGGAACTCGAAGGCTACGTCACCGAGATCCTGACGCCCTCGCAGCAGGGGGTGTTCCGCCAGGGACACGACCTGGACTTTTCTTACGTCAGCAGTGACGGCGGCAGGTTTCGCGTCAACCTGTTCCGCAAGGACACCGGTCCCGGAGCGGTGTTCCGCTTCATCCCGGAGGAAGTGCCCACGCTCGAGTCGCTCGGCCTGCCGCCCATCGTCCGGCAGCTCTGCGACTACCGCCAGGGCCTGGTGCTGGTGACCGGTGCGACCGGCACCGGCAAGTCCACCACGCTCGCGGCAATGATAGATTTCATCAATACCAGCTTCAAACTCAACATCATCAGCCTCGAGGACCCGATCGAGTTCGTCCACAAGTGCAAGAACTCGCAGGTCGTGCAGCGCGAACTCGGCACCCACTTGAGGAGCTTTTCAACCGGGGTACGGGCCTCGCTTCGCGAGGACCCCGACGTCATCCTGGTGGGCGAGATGCGCGATGCGGAAACCATCACCATGGCGATGACCGCCGCCGAGACCGGGCACCTGGTGCTTGCCACGCTGCACACCACCGGCGCCGTGAAGTCCATCGACCGGATCATCGACGCACTGCCTTCGCAGCAACGGGAACAGACCAAAAGCTTCCTCGCGCAAAGCCTGGTCGCGGTGGTCACCCAGGTGCTGGTCAAGACCGCCGACGGCCGCAGCCGCCGCGCGGTCCACGAGATCATGGTCCAGAATAAGGCGATCGCGCGGCTGATCATGAGCGACCTGACGCACCTGATTCCCTCGCAGCTTCAGACCGGCAGGGAGGTCGGCATGCAGCTCATGGACCAGGCGCTGCTCGAGGCCATCCAGCGTCGTGAAATCGATCCAGACGACGCCTATCGCTTCACCACGGACAAGCGGCAGTTCGTGCGCTTCGTCACCGACACCGGCATCCTGCCGAAGATGGATCTGGCGGAATGAACGCGCCCACTCCCGGCCCTGGCGGGCAAGGCACTCTGATGGTGGACCGGCTGCTGCGCGTCATGACCTCGCGCAACGGTTCCGATTTGCACCTGATCGCCGGCAACCCGCCGCGCGTGCGGGTGCACGGCGACCTGCTGGTCCTCGAGCCACAGCTGCTGGGCCAGGAAGAACTGCTTGCCAACCTGCAGACGATCGCCACACCGCTGGCCACGCTCCTGTTCGAGCGGGACGACCAGGCGGACTTCGCCTACGGGATCGCGGGGATCTCCCGCTTCCGCGTCAACATGTTCCGCCACCTCGGCGGGGTGGGCGCGGTGTTCCGCGCGATCCCGTCCGAAGCCGTCAGCATCGATTCGCTCAAGCTCCCGGAGGTAGTGCGCAACCTCTGTCAGCACCGCCAGGGAATGATCCTGGTCACCGGCAAGACCGGCTCGGGCAAGTCCACCACGCTGGCCGCGATGATCCACGAGATCAATATGCAGCGCAAAGGCCACATCATCACCATCGAGGACCCGATCGAGTTCCTCCATCAGCGCCACAACTGCCTGATCAGCCAGCGCGAGGTGGGCAACCACACGCCCTCCTTCGCCGAGGCGCTGCTCTCGGCACTGCGCGAGGATCCGGACGTGGTGCTGGTCGGCGAATTGCGCGACCTGGAGACCATGAGCACGGCCATCACCGCCGCCGAGATGGGAATCCTGGTGATGGGCACGCTGCACACCAATGGCGCCGCGGCCACCGTGGACCGGATGGTGCACGCCTTCCCGCCCGAGAAACAGGCGCACGTGCGCACCATGCTGTCGACCTCGTTGCGCGGCGTGATCTCCCAGCAGCTCTGCCGGCGCAAGACCGGCGACGGCCGGGTGGTGGCGATGGAGATACTGGTCAACACGCCGGCCGTGTCCAACCTGCTGCGCCAGGGCAAGCTCGACCAGCTTGAGTCCGCCATGCAGTCGGGCGCCAACGTCGGTATGCGTACCATGGACACGGCGCTTCAGGAACTGTTGGATCGGCGCTTCATCACCGGCCGGGAGGCCTACGACAAATCCGCCTCCAAGGATCGCTTCCGGAAGTACGTCGAGCAGCCCGGCTGAGCCGCATTGGCCTGCAGGAGCGGCCTGTAGGAGCGGCTTCAGCCGCGACCGGCCATTGCGGCTGAAGCCGCTCCTACAGGCCGCTCCTGCAGGGCGCTACCCCCTGATATGGCATAATTTCCCGTTGCTGCCTTGATCCCGCCGGGCGGCGGAAAGAGTCCATGAGCGCACGCCGCGAAATCCTCGTCACCAGCGCGTTGCCCTACGCCAACGGGCCGCTGCACCTCGGCCACATGGTCGAGTACATCCAGACGGACATCTGGGTGAGATTTCAGCGCATGCGCGGCCACACGTGCATCTATGTGTGTGCCAGCGACGCCCACGGCACGCCGGTCATGCTCAAGGCCCGCCAGGAGGGCATCTCGCCGGAGCAGCTGGTGCGCGAGGTGCATGCCAGCCAGGTGCGGGATTTCGCCGACTTCATGGTCGAGTTCGACAACTACCACACCACCCATTCGGACGAGAACCGCGTGCTGGTTGAACGGATCTTCGCCGCGCTCGAGGCCGGCGGGCACATCGAGACTCGCAGCATCCGCCAGTGCTACGACGAACGGGAGGGCATGTTCCTGCCGGACCGCTTCGTGCGCGGCACCTGCCCGCGCTGCAAGTCCCCGGACCAGTATGGCGACAGCTGCGAGGTCTGCGGCGCCACCTATCGGCCCTCGGAACTGCTCGATGCGGTGTCGGTGCTGTCGGGCTCTCCGCCGGTGGAGCGCGATTCCGAGCACCTTTTCTTCCGGCTCGGCGACTTCGAGCCGATGCTCAGACGCTGGATGGACGAGGGCCGGTTGCACGAGAGCATGCGCAACAAGCTCGAGGAGTGGTTTGCCGCCGGCTTGCAGGACTGGGACATCAGCCGCGACGCGCCCTACTTCGGCTTCGAGATCCCGAACCGGCCGGACAAGTACTTCTACGTCTGGCTGGATGCGCCGATCGGCTACATCGCCAGCTTCCGCCAACTCTGCGATCGCCGCCGGGATCTCGATTTCGACGCCTGGTGGCAGGCCGGCAGCGACAAGGAGCTGTACCACTTCATCGGCAAGGACATCGTCTACTTCCACTCGTTGTTCTGGCCGGCGGTGCTGCATGGCGCCGGCTTGCGCACGCCGACCGGGGTGTTCGCGCATGGATTCCTGACGGTCAACGGCGAGAAGATGTCGAAGTCGCGCGGCACCTTCATCCGCGCACGCACCTGGCTGGACCACCTTGAACCCGAGACCCTGCGCTACTACTTCGCCACCAAGCTCGGGGCAGGCATCGAGGACCTCGACCTGAACCTTGACGACCTGGTACTCAGGGTGAACGCAGACCTGGTCGGCAAGCTGGTCAACATCGCCAGCCGCTGTGCCGGGTTCATTCACCGGACGGCGCGCGGCCGCCTGGCGGCGACTCTCCCGGAGCCGGCGCTGCACGCGGAGTTCGCAGCCGCGGGCCCGGAACTCGCCGAGCACTTCGAGCAGCGCCGCTACGGCCAGGCGATGCGCCAGGTGATGGCCCTGGCCGACCGCGCCAATCAGTACATCGACCGCGAGAAGCCCTGGCAGATGGCGCGCGAGCCCGGCCGCGAGGCCGAGGTCCAGGCCGTCTGCACCCAGGGACTGAACGCCTTCCGCAGCCTGGTCACCTGGCTGAAGCCGGTGCTGCCGCGCCTCGCGGCCGCCGCCGAGGCCTTCCTGCGCTGCCCGCCACTGTCCTGGGACGACGCGGGGACGCCGCTGCTCGATCACGAGATCGGGCCCTTCCGGCCGTTGATGCAGCGCATTGACGCCGCGACTGTGAGGACTCTGCTGGAGGCCTCGCGCGACAGCCTCGCCAGGACGCCGCCGCCGGGCGATGCAGCAGCGGCGGAGATCGGCATCGAGGACTTCAAGAGACTCGACCTGCGGGTGGCGCGAATCGTGTCTGCCGAGTACGTCGACGGTGCCGACCAGCTGCTGAAGCTGACGCTCGACGTGGGTGACGGCCGCCGCCAGGTGTACGCTGGGATTCGCTCCGCCTATCGTGCCGAGGACCTGCCCGGACGACTGACAGTGGTGGTGGCCAATCTCAAGTCGAGGAAGATGCGCTTTGGCGTGTCCGAGGGCATGGTGCTGGCGGCGGCCGGCGGAGAGGACATCTTCCTGGTCGCGCCCGACGCAGGGGCCCAGCCCGGCATGCGGGTCAGCTGAGCGTCGCGCGCCGGAGCGGGCAGCCATGACTGAACTGGGACTGATCCTCGTCGCCACGGTGCTGGTGAACAATTTCGTGCTGGTGAAGTTCCTCGGCCTGTGCCCCTTCATGGGCGTGTCACGCAAGCTCGAGACTGCGGCCGGAATGGCACTGGCGACGACCTTCGTGCTGACGCTTTCCTCGGTGTGCAGCTACCTGGTGCAGACCTGGCTGCTGGCCCCGCTCGGTCTCGAGTACCTGCGGACCATCGCGTTTATCCTGGTGATCGCCGGGGTGGTGCAATTTACCGAGATGTTCGTCCACAAGACCAGCCCGCTGCTCCACCAGGTGCTTGGCATCTACCTGCCGCTGATCACCACCAACTGCGCGGTGCTCGGCGTGGCCCTGTTGAATGTGCAGGAAAGCCACGGCTTCCTGGAATCGATGGTGTACGGCTTCGGCGCGGCAGTCGGCTTCTCGCTGGTGCTGGTGCTGTTCGCCGGCATCCGCGAGCGGGTGGTGTCCGCCGATGTCCCGGTGGCGTTTCGCGGCGCCTCGATCGCGCTGGTCACCGCGGGACTGATGTCCCTGGCTTTCATGGGCTTCGCCGGCCTGGTACGGGGCTGACGGTGCGCTGCGCATGATCCCCGCGGTCGCGGTCATCACCGGCCTGGCCGTGCTGTTCGGCCTGGCGCTGGGCTTTGCCGCGGTGCGCTTCCGCACCGAGGGCGACCCCGTCGCGGACCGGATCGACGCACTGCTGCCGCAGACCCAGTGCGGCCAGTGCGGCTTCGCAGGCTGCCGGCCTTACGCCGCGGCAATCGCCGCCGGCCGGGCGGATATCAACCGCTGCCCGCCGGGCGGAGAAGCCACGATACGCGCGCTCGCCGACCTGCTCGACCGCGAGCCGAAACCGCTCGACCCGGAGACCGGCGAGGCCAGGCCAAGGCGCGTGGCCGTGATCGACGAGCCGCTGTGCATCGGTTGTACGCTCTGCATCCAGGCCTGCCCGGTGGACGCCATTCTAGGCGCCGGCAAGCAGATGCACACGGTGATCGCCGCGGAGTGCACCGGCTGCGAGCTGTGTGTCGCGCCCTGCCCCGTGGACTGCATCGCGATGGTCGAGGAACAGGTCAGCCTGAAGACCTGGAAGTGGCCCAGGCCGACCGAGGCGGCCCCGGCGGCGGAATTGCGGTGAGCCAGCCACGGCTCTGGCGCTTCCACGGCGGCCTGAAGCTGGAATCGCGCAGCGGCCCCGCGGCGGCCTCGCCAATCGAGATTCTGCCGCTGCCGCCACGCCTGGTGCTGCCGCTGGCGCAGCACATCGGCCAGCCGGCGGAGCCGATCGTCCACTCCGGCGAACGCGTCCTCAAGGGGCAGCCGATCGCCCGGCCGGTCGGCTATGTCGGCGCCAAGGTACATGCCTCGAGTTCCGGCACCGTGGTCGAGATCGGGCCGCAGCCCGTGCCGCATCCCAGCGGACTGTCGGCGACCTGCATCGTCATCGAGACCGACGGCCGCGACCAGCCCTGGGACGGTTACCAGCCGCTGCCTGACTACCTTGGGTTGAGCGCCGCCGAGCTGCGGGCGCGGGTGCGCGCCACCGGCGTGGTCGGGCTCGGCGGCGCGGCGTTTCCGACTTCGGTCAAGCTCGGCGCCGGCTCGGGCCTGAAGCTGCTGATCCTCAATGCCGCGGAGTGCGAGCCCTATATCGGCTGCGATGAGGCCCTTTTGAGGGAGCGCCCCGACGAGGTGGTGGCCGGCGCGCAGGTGCTATTGCAGGCGCTCGGCATCGCCCGTTGCTGCGTGGCCATCGAGGCCGACAAGCCGGAGGCCTGCCAGGCGCTCAACCAGGCGATCTCCGCCGCCCGGGAGAACCGCATCGAGCTGGTCACCGTGCCGGCGATCTATCCGGAGGGTGGCGAGCGCCAGCTCATCAAGGTGCTGACTGGCGAGGAGGTGCCGGCGCGCGGCGTGCCGCCGGACATCGGCTACCTCTGCCAGAACGTCGGCACGGCTGCGGCAGTGGCACGGGCGGTGCTGCAAGGCGAGCCGCTGATCTCCAGGATCGTCACGGTGACCGGCGAAGGCGTGGTCAGGCCGCGCAACCTGGAAGTCCGCCTGGGCACGCCGGTGGCCGAGCTGGTGCGGGCCTGCGGAGGCTACACGGACGACGCCGCCCACCTGCTGATGGGCGGCGCGATGATGGGCTTCCCGCTGGCCGACGACGCCGTGCCGGTGGTCAAGGGGACCAACTGCATCGTGGTGGCGTCGCAAGCCGAAATTCGGCCACGCCGTTCCGCAATGGCTTGCATCCGCTGCGGCGAATGCGCGGTGGCCTGCCCGGCGCAACTGTTGCCGCAACAGCTCTACTGGCACGCCCGCGCCGGCGAACTCGACCGGCTGGACGACTACCACCTGTTCGACTGCATCGAGTGCGGTTGCTGTGACCTGGTCTGTCCCAGCCAGCTGCCGCTGACGCAGTATTTCCGCTACGCCAAGACAGAGCTGTGGGCTCGCGAGCGCGAAAGCCTGCGCTCGGACCTCGCCCGCGAGCGTTTCGAGGCCCGCAGGGACCGCATCGAGACGGCGCAGGCGGCACGCCGGCGGCGCCTGGAGGAAAAGGCGCGTGCGGCGGACCGGGCGCGCGGCGACCAGGCCGC
>CAZOSZ010000043.1:0-15567 GCA_964582505.1 uncultured Ectothiorhodospiraceae bacterium
GCTTCAGTGTCGGGATTGAGCGCCGCCAGCCGTTCGGCCGCCGCCTCGGCCTTCGGCCGGCCGACGTCCGCAGTGGTGAACAGCACCTGGCGCTGCAGGTTGGTCAGATCGACGCTGTCGAAATCGCTGATCGTCAGCCGGCCGATGCCTGCCGCGGCGAGATACATCAGCGCCGGGCAGCCCAGCCCGCCGGCGCCGATCACCAGCGCCGACGCGGCCCGCAAACGGTCCTGCTCTTCCGGACCGAAGCCGGCGAGGGCCAGATGGCGCGCGTAGCGGTCGATGCCCACCGGCTCACTCCACGAAGCGGCACTCGGTGACCCGATCGTGCCCCGCCGCATCCTTGTGCACCGTGATGTCGTAGTAATGTTGTGCCTCGAGCAGGCGGCGCAGCGGTATGTGCTGCTCAGGTCCATGCTCCAGCAGCAGCCAGCCCTGGCGGATGATGTAATTGTGGGCACGGTCGATGATCGCGCGAAAGCATTCCATGCCACCGATGCCGGCCTCCAGCGCCAGGCGCGGCTCGTAACGTGCGTCGCCACACTCAAGGTGAGGGTCGTCGACCGCGACGTACGGCGGATTGCCGACCACCACGTTGAATTTCTCGCCGCGCACCGCGTCGAACCAGTTGCTCTCGCGGAACTCGACGTTTGGCAGTCTCTGCAGCCGGGCATTGAGGCGCGCTATCTCAAGCGCGCTCGAGGAGATATCCACACCGACTACGCTGGCATTCGGCCGCTCCCTGGCGATGGCCAGCGACACAGCGCCCGAGCCGGCGCCCAGGTCCAGCACACGCACCGGCTTGTCGGCTTCCAGTCGCTCCAGCGCCCTTTCCACCAGCAACTCGGTCTCGGCGCGCGGCACCAGCACCTGCGGCGTGACCCGGAGTGGCATCGACCAGAATTCCCGGATGCCGGTCATGTAGGCGATCGGCTCACCGGAGAAGCGTCGCCGCAGCAGCACCTCGTATGCCTCGGCCTGTGGCACGCTGAGTCGCTGCTCCGGCCAGGCGTGCATGTAGCTGCGCGGCTTGCGCAGCACCAGGCCGAGCAACAGCTCGGCATCCAGCCGTGGGCTCTCGCTGACGCCGCTCAGGATCGCCGTGCCATCCTCGACGTATTGCCTGATGGAAAGGTCGTAATCCTCGTCGGCCATGGCCAGTCCGGTGTGCTGCATAGGGCGTGTAGAATACGCGCAGCCCGCCGGTCGCGCGACACCCGCGCGCCGCGGTTCGGTTGCGGAGGGCCGATGAGGATCTATCGAAACGTGCTCGAGATGGTCGGCTCGACGCCGCTGCTCGAGGTCACCCGGATCGACACCGGTCCCTGCACGCTGTTCCTCAAGCTCGAACTCATGAACCCGGGCGGCTCCATCAAGGACCGCATCGGTATCTCGATGATCGAGGAGGCCGAGCGCCGCGGCGACATTCGCCCGGGTGACCTGCTGGTCGAGGCCACGGCCGGCAACACCGGTATCGGCCTGGCGCTGGCCGCGGCGCAGAAGGGCTACCAGCTGGTGCTGGTGCTGCCGGACAAGATGAGCCAGGAAAAGATCTTCAATCTACGCGCCATGGGCGCGGAGATCGTGCTGACGCGCTCGGACGTTGCCAAGGGCCACCCGGAGTACTACCAGGACCTGGCGCAAAGCATCGCCAGCGAGCGCGGTGGCTACTATGTCAATCAGTTCGGCAATCCCGACAATCCGAAGGCCCACGAGCAGACCACTGCGCCGGAGATCTGGGAACAGCTTGGTCACGATCTCGACGCGATCGTGGTCGGCATCGGCTCGAGCGGCACGATCGCCGGCCTGACCCATTTTTTTCGCCGTGAGGCCCCCGAGCTTGAGATGGTGCTGGCGGATCCCAAGGGCTCGATCCTCGCCAACTACGTCGAGACCGGTGAGATCGTTCCCGGCAGGCCGTGGCTGGTCGAAGGCATCGGCGAGGACTTCATCCCCGAGATCTGCGACTTGTCGATGGTCGGCAGTGCCTACACCGTGACCGACGCCGAGTCCTTCGCGGCGGCCAGGGAGCTGCTTCGCCTGGAGGGCATGCTGGCCGGTTCATCGACCGGCACGCTACTGGCCGCGGCGCTGCGTTACTGTCGCGAGCAGGATCGGCCGAAGCGCGTGGTCGCCTTCGCCTGCGACACTGGCAACAAGTACCTTTCCAAGCTGTACAACGACTTCTGGATGGAAGACCAGGGCTTCATCCACCGACCCGAGCACGGCGACCTGCGCGATTTGATCGGCCGCCCGCACGAGCACCGCGCCACCATCACCGTCGGGCCCGACGACGTCATCACCACCGCGCACAACCGCCTTCGCAACGCCGGCTTTTCGCAGCTGCCGGTGATGGACAGCGAGGACCTGGTCGGCGTGATCACCGAGGACGACATCATCCGCTACGCTTTCGGGCGACCTGCCCTGATGGACGAGCCGGTGCGATTGGCAATGCGCACCAGCTTCCTGAAGGTGGACCGCGACACCTCGGTCGACAATCTGGTCGCGTTGCTGCACGGCGATTCCTACGCCGCCGTTACCGAGGACGGCGGGCGCAGCTTCCTCGGGCTGATCACCCGCTCCGACGTGTTGAACTACCTGAGGCGCCTGCACCAGAGGGTACGAGATGAGCCGTGACAACCGCCGGGGCCGGTTTGCAACCCGGGTGATCCACGCC
Source organism: uncultured Ectothiorhodospiraceae bacterium (assembly GCA_964582505.1). Lineage (GTDB taxonomy): Bacteria > Pseudomonadota > Gammaproteobacteria > Steroidobacterales > XN24 > XN24. The sequence continues at coordinate 2,678 of CAZOSZ010000043.1, forward strand.
GGCCAGTCGCCGGACCCGAGCACCGGCGCGGTGATGCAGCCGATCTATGCGACCTCGACCTACGTCCAGTCCAGTCCCGGCGTGCACAAGGGCTATGAGTATTCGCGCAGCCAGAACCCGACACGCATGGCCTGGGAGCGTTGCCTCGCCGATCTTGAGAACGGCACGCACGGCTTCGCCTTCGCCTCCGGCATGGCGGCGATAGCGACCATCATGGAGCTGCTCGACGCCGGCAGCCACATCGTCGCCATGGACGATCTCTACGGTGGCACCGGGCGCCTGTTCAACCGGGTGCGGGCGAGAAGCGCCGGATTGCGGGTCAGCTATGCGGACCTGTCAGCGCCGGGCGCGCTGGAGCGGGCGCTGCAGGATGACAGCCGGATGTTGTGGGTGGAGACTCCGACCAACCCGATGCTGAAGCTGGTCGACCTCGATGCGGCCGTGGCGCGCGCACACCAACAGGGCACGCTGGTGGTGGTTGACAATACTTTTGCCAGTCCCTGGGGACAGCGGCCACTGGATCACGGCGCGGACATCGTGGTGCACTCGGCGACCAAGTACCTGAACGGCCATTCCGACGTCGTCGGCGGGGTGGTGGCGGTGCGTGACGCCGCGCTGGCCGAGCGGCTCGGCTTCCTGCAGAACTCGATCGGCGCCGTGGCCGGCCCGTTCGACAGCTTCCTGGCATTGCGCGGTGTGAAAACCCTGGCATTGAGGATGGAACGGCACAATGCCAACGGCCTGGCGGTGGCGCGCTGGCTGGAAGGCCGGCGCGGCGTGGAGCGCGTCATCTACCCTTGGCTGGAGTCCCACCCGCAGTACTCGCTGGCGCGCCGCCAGATGGCCGGCGGCGGGGGCATCGTCAGTTTCGTGATCGAGGGCGGGCTGGCGGCGGCGCGCGCGTTCCTCGAGCGCTGCCAGGTCTTTGCACTGGCCGAGAGCCTCGGCGGCGTGGAAAGCCTGGTCAATCACCCGGCGATCATGACTCACGCCTCGGTGCCCGCCGAGACGCGTGCCCGATTGGGCATCGCCGACGGACTGATCCGGCTTTCGGTCGGTATCGAAGACCTCGACGACCTGCTCGCCGACCTTGACCAGGCGCTGACTGCCGCCGGGTTTCCCTAGCAGGGCAGGGATCCCCGGTCAGGCGCGCAGGAAATCCGGCACCGGCAGGCCCTTGGACTCGAGGAACTCGGGGTTGAACAACCGGCCCCGATAGCGCAGCCCCGAGTCGCACAGGATGGTCACGATGGTGTGGCCGGGGCCGAGCTCTCGTGCGAGGCGCATGGCGCCGGCGACGTTCACGCCGCTCGAGCCGCCGAGCAGCAGGCCCTCCTCCTGCAGCAGCCGGAACACCAGCGGAATGGATTCCTGGTCCGGGATCTGGAACGCGTGGTCCACCACCGCCTCGGCAAGGTTTCGCGTCACGCGCCCGTTGCCGATGCCCTCGGTGATCGAGCCGCCTTCCGCCCTCAGCTCACCGTGCGCGTAGTGGTTGTACAGCGCCGAGCCGGTGGGATCCGACAGCGCCACCTGTACTCTCCGGTTGCGCGCCTTCAGCGCGCGGCCCACGCCGGCAAGCGTGCCGCCGGTGCCGACCGAGCAGATGAAACCGTCGATCCGGCCGTCGGTCTGGGCCCAGATCTCCGGGCCGGTGGTGGTCAGGTGCCAGGCGTAGTTTGCCGTGTTGTCGAACTGGTTGGCCCACAGCGCGCCATTCGGATCGCGCGCGGCGAGTTCCTCGGCGAGCCGTTGCGAGACGTGCACGTAATTGCCCGGGTCCTTGTAGGGCACCGCAGGCACCAGGCGGACTTCGGCACCATAGGCCTTCAAGGTGTCGACTTTCTCCTGGCTCTGCGTGTCCGGCATCACGATCACGGTGCGATACCCCAGTGCGTTGGCTACCAGCGCCAGGCCGATTCCGGTGTTGCCCGCGGTGCCCTCGACGATCACCCCACCGGGCTTCAGCAGGCCGCGCGCCTCCGCGTCGCGCACGATGCCGAGCGCCGCGCGATCCTTGACGGAGCCGCCGGGGTTCATGAACTCGGCCTTGCCGAGGATCTCGCAACCGGATTCCTCCGAGGGCCGGCGCAGCCGGATCAGCGGCGTGTTGCCGATTGCTTCCAGTACGTTCGCCAGGACTGTCATGCGGCGCCCTCCGTCGGGCTCACTCGGCCAGTGCCGCGAGCTGGTCGGCCTGGTACTCGCTGGCCAGCGGCCCGATGAGCGGGTCGAGATCGCCGCCGAGTACGTCTTCGAGCCTGTAGAGCGTCAGGTTGACGCGGTGGTCGGTCACCCGCCCTTGCGGAAAATTATAGGTGCGAATGCGCTCGGAGCGATCTCCCGACCCGACCTGCAGGCGCCGGCTGCGGGCCTGTGCCGCCTCGCGCCGGCCGCGCTCGGCGTCCATCAAACGCGCCTTCAGCAAGGCCATCGCACGGGCGCGGTTCTTGTGCTGCGAGCGCTCGTCCTGGCATTCGACCACGATGCCGGACGGCAGGTGGGTGAGGCGCACGGCCGAATCGGTCTTGTTGACGTGTTGGCCACCGGCGCCGGACGCACGATAGGTGTCCACCCGCAGCTCGGCCGGATTGATCTCGATTTCCTCGAGCTCCTCCGGCTCGGCCAGCACGGCGACGGTGCATGCCGAGGTGTGGATGCGTCCTTGAGACTCGGTTTCCGGCACGCGTTGCACGCGGTGCGTGCCGGACTCGAACTTGAGGCGCGAATACACGCCCTGTCCCGCCACCCTCGAAATGATCTCCTTGTAACCGCCATGCTCGCCCTCGCTGGCCGAAAGGATCTCGATCCCCCAGCCCATTCGCTCGGCGTAGCGGCTGTACATCCGGAACAGGTCACCGGCGAAGATCGCGGCCTCGTCGCCCCCTGTCCCGGCGCGGATCTCGAGATAGATGCTTGCCTCGTCGAGCGGATCTCGAGGCACCAGGTGCCTGTTCAGCTCCAGCTCCAGCGCCCCGAGCTGGACCTGCAGGCTCTCGAGCTCCTCCTCGACCATGCCGCGCAGTTCGGGATCGGCATCGGCGGCCATCTCGCGGGCGCTCGCCAGGTCGTCCCGCGCCCGGCGCCAGGCACGATAGTCGCGCACCAGCGGTTCCAGCCGCGCGTACTCGCGTGACAATTCGCGAAAGCGGTTCTGGTCGCCGATCACGTCGCGATCCGACAACAACGCGGCGACCTCCTCGTGGCGTTCCACGAGGCTCGCCAGCTTGCTGACAATCGATGCCTTCACTCAGTCCTCGGCCTTGAGACCGAACAGCCGGCGCGCCGCCTTGAGCAGCTCTTCGTCGCCTTCCTCTCCGGCTTGACGCAGGCTGACGCTCGGCAGGTGCATCAGCTTGTTGGTCAGGGTACGCGACAGGTAGTCCAACACTTCCTCGGCAGGGCGGCCGGCCTCGAGCATGCGGCGCGCCTGTTCACTGACGGTCGTGCGGATGTCCTCGGCGCGGTGGCGCACCGAGCGGATGGTCGGCGCTGCATCCCGGGTCTTGAGGGTGTGCGAGAACTTGATCACTTCGACGTCGATGATCCGCCGCGCGTGCGCGGCGGCTTCTTCTCGCGCCTTGATGTTGTCGTCGACCACGCCGTGCAGGTCGTCCACCGTGTACAGGTAGACGTCCTCCAGTTCGCCCACCGAGGGCTCGACGTCGCGCGGCACGGCCAAATCGACGATGAAGATCGGCTTGCGCCGCCGCGCCTTGAGCGCCGCCTCGATCATCGGCCGCGTGATCAGCGGCTCCGGGCTGGCGGTGGAACAGATCAGAATGTCGGCATCGGCCAGGTGGTCGGGGATCTCGCCGAGCTCGATTGCGAAACCTTTGTATTCCTGCGCCAGGGCGCGTGCCCGCCCGATATTGCGGTTGGCGATCACCACGCGGCCGATGCCTCGCCCCGTGAGGTGCTGGGCCGTCAGCTCAATGGTCTCGCCGGCGCCCACCAGCAGTGCCGTGTGCTGCGCGAAGTTGGCAAAGATCTGGCGCGCCAGGCTGACGGCCGCATAAGCGACCGAGACCGCGCTGGCACCGATGTCGGTGTCGGTGCGCACCAGCTTGGCAACCGAGAACGCCTGCTGGAACAGCGAGTGCAGCAGCGGCCCCGCGCTGCCCGCCTCGGTGGCGACCCGGTAGGCTTCCTTCATCTGGCCGAGGATCTGCGGCTCGCCGAGCACTGCCGAGTCGAGCCCGCAGGCGACCGTGAAAGTGTGGCTGACTGCGAGCTGATCATCGAGCTGGTAGAGGCAGCCATTGGCACGCTCGCCCAGGTGATGGAAGTCATCCAGCCAGGCGCGCACGCGCTGCGCGCCCTGATCCTCGCATTTGCTGTAGAACTCGGTGCGGTTGCACGTGGAGACGATCAGCATCTCCTCCACCTCCGGTAACCGCACCAGTTCCTTAAGCGCCACGGGCAGCCGCTCGGGACCGAAGGCCAGCTTCTCCCGAATCTCGACCGGAGCCGAGCGATGATTGACACCGAGGACTTTCAGGGACATCGGCTGGCTGCGGCGCACGGGCCGGAATGGACAGGTATTCAATTGTCCGGCACCGGGCAGTGCGGTGACAAGCGCCAACTCTTTCACGGGCCTTTGTTTTCATGGGGTATAGTGGCTTTCCGATAGTCGACGTGAGCGCCATGAAACTGTTTCTCGTGCTGCCGCTGCTGGCGCTTGCCGCCTGCGCCTCGCCGCGGCCCGCCGGCCACGATCCGGAGCCGCAGGCGCCGGAACTCGGCCAGCCTGGCGAAGCCGGCTACCACTTGCTGATGGCGGAAATCGCCTTGCAGCGCAACCAGCCCGAGATCGCCGCTACCGAGTACCTGCGCGCGGCGCGCGCCAGCGATGACCCGGACGTTGCGGCCCGGGCGACCCGGGTGACCAACGCTTACGGCACGCGCGACGAGGGCATCGAGGCCGCCCTGCGGTGGGCCGAACTGGCGCCCCAGGCGGCCGATGCCCGGCGCTTCCTGGTTCGCTTGTACCTGCAGCAGTCCGCCGTGGATCAGGTCATTCCGCAGCTTGTGTTCCTGCGCGGCGTGGCCGAGGAAGCGGAAAGACCGTTCCTGGAGTTGCTGCCGCTGGTTGCGGACGCGCACGACCGCGCCGCGTCCCTGGCGGCGATGGAGGCGGTGGCCGCCGGGGAGCCGAACGAGCCGAGCGCCGCATATGCGGTCGCCTACCTCGCATTGCGGGCCGGAGACACCGCGCGGGCGGGTCTCGAGGCAGCCAGGGCACTCGAGCTGGATCCCCAGTGGACTGACGCGGCCGTGCTCTATGCCCGCGTGATTGCCGCCGACGGCCGGCCGGAGGAGGCCCTCGACTGGCTCGACGCCAGGCCGGAGGCCGGCGACGCGGAGCTCATGCTCGAGCGCGCCGTGATGCTGATGGCGGCCGAGCGCGGCGACGAGGCGCGCGAGTTGCTGGAGCAGCTGCTGCAGGACACCCCCGGCGATCCGGACGCACTGCGCGCGCTGGCCTACCTGGATTATTTCGAGGGTGAGTTCGAGGCTGCTCGCGAGTCTTTCATGGCGCTGCTGGCGTCTGGCCGCCACCAGAACGACGCGCTGTTCTACCTCGGGGGCATCGCCGAGCAGCAGGGCGAGATCGAGGAAGCCGCACGGCTGTACTCGCGGGTGGCCGGCGGCGACAACCTGGCCGCCGCGCAGGTTCGGCTGGCGCTGGTGATGTTTCGCATGGGCCGGCCGGAACTCGCGATCGATCACCTGACCGTGTTTGCGCGCCGCAACCCCGGGGCCTCGGTCGAGCTGCACCTGGCGCGTGCCGAGCTGCTGCTGCGGCTCGACCGGCCGGACGAGGCGCTGGAGGCTTATGACGAAGTCCTGGAGCGATATCCGGCGGAAGCCGACGCACGCTATTCGCGGGCCATGGTCTACGAGCGGCTTGGCCGGGTAGACGACGCGCTGGCCGACTTCAGGTACCTGGTGGACAAGGACCCGGAGGACCCGCTGGCACTCAATGCGCTTGGCTACACGCTGACCGATCGGACCGACCGGCATGAGGAAGCGTATCCGCTGATCCGCCGCGCGCTTGACCTCGACCCGGAGAATCCCGCGATCCTCGACAGCATGGGCTGGGTGCTGCACCGGCTGGGCCGCTCTGCAGAGGCCCTGCCGTACATCGAGCGCTCGTGGGGGCTGGAGCGCGACCCGGAGATCGCCGCACACCTGGGCGAGGTCCTCTGGACCCTCGGGCGGGTGGACGAGGCGCGCGAAGTCTGGATCGAAGCGATCGTTGAGTTCCCGGGCAGCCAGATTCTGCTGGACACGATGGGCCGCCTGGATCCCTGAAGGGCATGCCGAAGTTGGCCTGGAGTCCGGGTGGCATTGCGGCGAGGGCCGCACGCGTCCTTATAATCGGCCTGACCACCGTTCTCGCGGCCGGCTGCGCCGGGCTCCGCGAACGGCCGGCTGCAACGGTGCTGGACTGGCAGGTGAGGCGAGAAATGCTGCGCGAGATCGAGGAGTTCCGGATGGAGGGTCGGCTCGCGCTGAACACTGGTCGGCGCGGCTACAGCGGCACAGTGTCGTGGGAGCAGAATGATGACCTGGTCGATTTCCGCTTTCGCGGCCCGTTCGGCTTCGGCGGATTTCGCATTCACGGCGATGCCAATCGCCTGCGGGTCAAGACCACGGCGGGCGACGAGTTCCTGCTGACCGACCCGGAGCGCGAAATGACCGAGCGCTTCGGCTGGAGCCTGCCGGTGCACAGCATGCGTTACTGGATCCTGGGCGTGTCGGATCCGCGCTGGCCAGCGAGCGAGCTGCCGGATGCGGAAGGCCTGCTGGAGGTCATGGAGCAGGGCGGATGGACCATCCGGTATGACGCTTATTCGGAGGCCGACGGCCTGTTGCTGCCTCGCCGCTTCGACATGGAGCGCGACGAGGTCCGCATCCGAGTGATGACGGATCGCTGGGAGATTCCAGGCGCGCAGCAGCTCGCCCGGCGATGAGCGAACCCTGGCCGGCGCCGGCCAAGCTGAACCTGTTCCTGCACATCACCGGGCGGCGCGCCGACGGCTACCACACCCTGCAGACGGTCTACCAGCTGCTCGATTACTGCGACGAGGTGCTGGTCGAGCCAAGCCGCAACGGCCGCATCGTCCGCCTGGAAGGCATGTCCGGCGTCGTCGCCGACGACGACCTCGCGGTCAGGGCCGCCAGGCTGTTGCAGGCGGAGGCTGGCAGCGGGCGGGGGGCCGAGTTGACCATTCGCAAGCGGATTCCGGCCGGCGGCGGGCTCGGCGGAGGAAGCTCCGATGCTGCTACCGTGTTGGTCGCGCTCAACCGGCTGTGGGGGCTGGACTGGCCGGCCAGCCGTCTCGCCCAGCTCGGTCTGCGGCTCGGCGCCGATGTGCCGGTGTTCGTGCTGGGCCGTTCGGCCTGGGCCGAGGGCGTGGGTGAGCGGCTCACGCCGCTGGAGCTGCCGGCCGCCTGGTACCTGGTGATCTGCCCGGATTGTGAGGTTTCGACCGCTAAACTCTTCTCTGACCCCGAATTGACACGCGATAGCCCCGAAACGACAATCAGCGGCTTTCTTTCGGTCGGGGGCCGCAATGATTGCGAGGCCGTGGTGCGGCGGCGGTATCCGGCGGTCGCGGCTGCACTGGACTGGCTCTCGCGGGCAACCGGCGGGCGTCCCGCCCGGCTGACGGGCACCGGGGCCTGTGTCTACTCGGCCTTCGCGTCGGAAGCCCAGGCGCGGGAGATCCTGGCGACGGTGCCGGCCCAATGGACGGGCTTCGTGGCTTGCGGGCTGGACGAGAGTCCGCTGCTGGCGCGGGACAGGAGACGATTTGCCGCTGGGGTGTAGCCAAGTGGTAAGGCAGCGGGTTTTGATCCCGCCATGCGGAGGTTCGAATCCTCCCACCCCAGCCAGTTTCCGCGCCGCCTGGGGTGGCGACGGATCGGTCAAGGGCCACAACGGGGCCGAGGGAGAGGGCGCAATGCACGAACTGGGCCACATGGCCGTGTTCTCGGGGAATGCCAACCGGGAGCTCGCCGAGAACATCACCCGCCACCTCGGCTTTGCGCTCGGCAAGCTGCAGGCCGGACGCTTCAGTGACGGCGAGGTGTCGGTCGAAGTCCTGGAGAACGTCCGCGGCCGGGACGTGTTCGTGGTGCAGTCCACCTGTCCGCCGGTCAACGACAATCTGCTCGAGCTGTTGCTCATGGTCGATGCCCTGCGACGAGCGTCGGCAGCGCGCATCACGGCGGTGATCCCCTATTACGGCTATGCGCGCCAGGACCGCAGGCCGCGGGCGCAGCGAGTGGCGATCTCTGCCAAGCTGGTCGCCAACATGATCACCCATGCGGGCGTCGACCGCGTGCTCACCGTGGACCTGCACGCCGACCAGATCCAGGGCTATTTCGACATCCCGGTGGACAATGTCTATGCCTCGCCGGTGCTGCTGCACGATGCATGGAAGCAGCGCTACCAGAACATGATCGTGGTCTCGCCGGACGTTGGCGGCGTGGTGCGGGCGAGGGCACTGGCCAAGCGCCTCGACGACGCCGATCTGGCAATCATCGACAAGCGCCGGCCAAGGGCGAACGAGGCGCAGGTGATGCACATCATCGGCGACGTGCGCGGCAAGACCTGTCTGCTGGTGGACGACATGATCGACACCGCCGGCACGATGTGCCAGGGCGTCGCCGCGCTGAAGAAGGAGGGCGCCGACAAGGTGTTTGCCTACATCACGCACCCGGTGCTGTCGGGCCCTGCGGTGCAGAGAATCAAAGAGTCGCTGCTCGACGAGCTGGTGGTGACCGACACCATTCCGCTTTCCGAGGCGGCGCGCGCCTGTCCCAAGATCCGCCAGTTGAGCGTGGCGGAAATGCTGGCCGAGACGATGCGCCGGATCAGCGACGAGGAGTCCGTCAGCTCGCTTTACATCGATTGAGCGGACCGCGCAAGGGCACGCCCCTCGATGGGGCGTGCCAGGTCGGTGCAAACGCAAGCCTGGTCGCGGGCCCGTTGCACCGGAACATGGGAACCATGGAGATTCTGAAATGAGCCACAACTTCGAACTGATTGCCGAGAACCGGCCTGACCAGGGCAAGGGTGCGAGCCGCCGCCTGCGTCGGGACGGCAAGGTGCCCGCCATCCTCTACGGCGGCCACCGCGATCCGCGTCCGCTGACGCTGGACCACAATGCGCTGCTGCACCACCTGCAGAGTGATGCGTTTTTCACCAGCATCCTGACGGTCACGGTCGGCGACAAGTCGCAGCCCTGCATCCTGAAGGACGTGCAGCGCAATCCCTCCCGCAACCAGGTGTTGCACGTCGACCTGCAAAGGATCCTCGAGGACGAGGAAATCCGCGTCACCGTGCCGTTCCGCTTCTCCGGCGAGGCGGTCGCGCCGGGCGTCAAGCAAGGCGGCCTGGTATCGCACGTGATGACCGAGGTCGAAATCAGCTGCCTGCCGAAGCACCTGCCCGAGTACATCGAGGTCGATGTATCGGCGCTGGAGATGGACGGCATCCTGCAGCTGGCGACTGTCCAGCTTCCCGAGGGCGTGCAGGTCATCGGCGGGGCGGAAATGCTCGAACAGCCGGTTGCCGTGATCCACAGGCCGCGTCGCGCCGAGGAAGAAGAAGAGGCGGCGGCCGCCGAGGCAGAGGTGCCCACCACCGAGGCCGCGCCGGAGGCGGACTGAGCGATCGCGCTGGCGGGGCCGTCCGGATACCGGGCGGCCCCGCGACACCGTCATCGTGAGCCCGGGTTGTTGAGACATGAACGAGCACGCCCCGATCCGCATGATCGTCGGACTCGGCAACCCCGGGGACGACTACTGCGGCACGCGCCACAATGCCGGCTTCTGGCTGGTGGACCTCCTGGCGGCTCGCCATGGCGGCGTTTTCCGCACCGAGCGGAAGTTCGGCGCCGAACTGTCCGTGGTCACGATCGAGGGCGTCGAGCTCAGACTGCTGAAGCCGCAGAGTTTCATGAACCGCAGCGGTGCTCCGGTGCAGGCGGCGGCGGCCTACCTGAAAATCCCGGTCGAGGGCCTGCTGGTGGTGCATGACGACCTCGACCTGCAGCCCGGAGACGCGCGCCTTAAGCAGGGCGGCGGCCATGGCGGCCACAACGGACTGCGCAGCATGATCGCCCATCTCGGGCCGAATTTCTGGCGGTTGCGACTGGGCATTGGTCATCCGGGCAATCGCGCCGAGGTGATCGACTACGTGCTCCATCGTCCTTCACGGGAGGACGAGCTGCTGATTCGCTCGGCGGTCGCCGACGCGGCCGACGTGATCCCGATCCTGATCGGCAGCGGCGACCAACCGGCGATGAACCGGCTGCACAGCCGCGGCGTGAGCGCGCGGCCCGCCGCCGGCGAGCCGGGCTCCGGTGAGGCCGAGTAAGGCGATGGGAATCCGCATAGGCATCGTCGGCCTGCCCAACGTCGGCAAGTCCACGTTGTTCAACGCGCTGACCCGCGCGCAGATCGCGGCGGAGAATTACCCCTTCTGCACCATCGATCCGAATGTCGGCGTGGTGCCCGTTCCGGATGCGCGGCTGCAGGCGCTCGCGGCGATCGTCCGGCCGCAAAAGGTCCTGCCGACCACGATCGAGTTCCTGGACATCGCCGGCCTGGTGAAAGGGGCGTCCAGGGGCGAGGGGCTCGGCAACCTGTTCCTCGCCAACATCCGCGAAACCGACGCAATCGGGCAGGTGGTGCGCTGTTTCGAGGATCCAGACGTGGTGCATGTCGAGGGCCGCATCGATCCGGCCAGCGACATCGAGGTCATCAACCTCGAGCTGGCGCTCGCGGATTTCGAGACCGTGACCCGCAACCTCGAGCGGGCGGTCAAGGCGGCCAAGACGGGGCGCAAGGAGGACCTGGCGCGGCGCGACCTGCTGGCGCGCGTCGCCGACCACCTGGACCAGGGCCTGCCGGTGCGATCCATGTCCCTTGACGAGGAGGCGCGTCGCACGGTCCGCGAGCTGCACCTGCTGACCGCGAAGCCGACGCTGTACATCGCCAACGTCGCGGAGCATGGATCTGGCGACAACCCCCACCTGGATGCGATGCGCGCCATCGCCGCGGACGAGGGCGCGGAAGTCGTGCCAGTCTGCGCTGCGATCGAGGCGGAGATCGCGCAGCTCGACGAGGCCGACAAGGGTGAGTTCCTGGCGGAACTCGGCGTCGACGAGCCGGGGCTCGACCGCGTCATCCGCGCGGGCTATCGACTGCTGGGACTGCAGACTTTCTTCACCGTCGGCCCCAAGGAAGTGCGCGCCTGGACCGTCCGGATCGGCGCCACCGCTCCGGAAGCGGCCGGCGAGATTCACACCGACTTCCAGCGGGGCTTTATCCGCGCCGAGGTCGTCTCATACGCCGACTTCATCGCCTGCGGCGGCGAAGCCAGGGCCCGCGAGTCAGGCAAGTTGTGCCTCGAGGGAAAGGATTACGTCGTCCAGGACGGCGACGTGATGCACTTCCGCTTCAACGTGTAGGAGGGCCTTCTGGCCCGATCCTGTCGCGGCTGAAGCCGCTCCTACGACTCAGGCGGCGGCGCAGTGTTGGGGGACAATGCGCTCGGCCAGCGCGCCACGATTCTTCAGCCGCACAGTGCGACCATGGACCTCGATCAGGCCTGCCTTATGCATTGCGCTGAAGCTGCGGCTGACGCTTTCCAGCGTCATGCCGAGAAACGAGGCGATATCCTGGCGCTGCATCGGCAGGTGGATGATCTGATCGCCACTGCACGCACAATCGCTGCGGCGCGGTCCGGGGGCCTCGAGCAGGAACCATGCCAGCCGCTGCCCGGTCTGCAGCTGACCCAGCACGCGGTGCACCTCGCGCGCTTGGGCGATCTGCTGTCCGGCGATACCGAGCACGTCGCGCCACAACGCCGGCAGGGTGGTCAGCCGCGCCACCAGCCGGGTCACCGGTATCCGGCAGACGCTGGTCGGCTCCAGCGCCAGCGCGAAACCGCGGTGCTCGGGAATCTCGAGGCGCTCGATGCCGAGCACGTCGCCCGGGCCGTGGAAGCCGACCACCTGCTCGCGTCCCTCGACGTCGAGCTCGCAGGTCTTCAAGGCGCCTTCCGCTACCACCCAGATCGAGCAGCGCTTCTGGCCGGCCATGTAGAGTGTCGCGCCGGGCTCGAGTCGGCGCTGCTCGACCACGGAGTCGAGCAAGGCAGCGGGCAAACCGGTGTCGGTTTCGTCACCGCAGACTGCCGGGAGCGGGCAACTGCTGCAACAGTGGCCGGCTGCGTGCCAGGCCGATGCGGCCCTATCCGCCGGTCCGCGGCCGACAGGTCGAAGCATGGCGTTCACGCCGGCACCTTCAGCAACCGCCGGATCGGCTGCTCCTTTCGCACCAGGTCGGCAATGGTCTGCTTGTCCAGTTCCGCCAGGAAGGCCTGCAGTGCCCGGCTGATGGCCGGCGCCAGCGCGCAGCTCGGCGTGAGACGGCAGGCGTTTTCCGGCCGGAAACATTCCACCAGCCCGAGATCCTCCTCGGTTTTCCTCACCACATCGCCCAGGCGAATGCGCTCAGGCGGCAGGGCGAGCATCAGACCGCCACTCGGTCCCCGCTGGGCGTCGACCAGCCCCTCGCGCGTCAGCAGGTTCACCACCTTCATCAGGTGCGCGCGGGAGATGCCGTAAGCGTCAGAAATCTCGCGAATCGTGCACCGCCGGTCTCGTGTCAAGGCGAGATACATCAGGACCCGGAAGGCGTAGTCGCTGAAATACGTCAGGCGCATGGCACATCGTCCCCGGCGCCGGGAGGGCGCCTCGATATTAATGCATAGTACATGAACTAATCGCATAGACAAGCCGCGGTTTGTACCCAATCCGGCCTCCGCAGAAACGGTCCGTGGGAGCGGCTTGTAGGAGCGGCTT
>CAZOSZ010000044.1:0-15423 GCA_964582505.1 uncultured Ectothiorhodospiraceae bacterium
ACCCCGTAGGAGCGGCTTCAGCCGCGAGCTGGTCGGGGCTGAAGCCCCTCCTACAGCGCCACCCGGTAGGAGCGGCTTCAGCCGCGACATGGCCGGGGCCACAGCTATAATGTCCCGCTCCGCGGCCGCCGGCCGCCTTGACCGGATCCAGATGGGCAGCCTGCGCCAGACCCTCACTTTCCTTCTCCAGTCGGCCGTGGTGGGTCTCGCCGCGGCCTTCGTGGTGGTCTACCTGTTCCCGGGCCTGCTGCCACCCGGCCACCCGTTGCGGGGCGGCGGCAGCGGTCCCGACTCCTATGCCGCCGCAGTGGCGGCGACCGCGCCGGCGGTCGTCAACCTGGTGGGCCGCCCGGTCGCACCGGCGGGTTTCGCCGAGGCTCAGGCCAGCGGCAGCCTCGGTTCCGGCGTGGTGATGAATGGTGATGGCTATGTGATCACCAACCACCACGTGATCGCCGGCATGGAGGGCCTGCAGGTGGTGCTGGTGGACGGTCGCACCGCGCCGGCGACGCTGGTTGGCACCGATCCCCTGACGGACATCGCGCTGCTCAAACTCGAGCTGCCGGGGCTCCCCCAGATCCGCATCGGGCGCTCTGACCGGTTGCAGGTGGGCGACGTGGTGCTGGCGATCGGCAATCCGTTCAGCATCGGCCAGACCGTGACCCAGGGGATCGTCAGCGGAACCGGGCGCGGCCAGCTCGGCCTGTCGCAGTTCGAGAACTTCATCCAGACGGATGCGGCCATCAATGTCGGCAACTCCGGCGGTGCGCTGGTCAATTCGCGCGGCGAGCTGATCGGTATCAATACCGCGTTCTTCTCGCGGCGCCTCGACTCGGAAGGCATCGGCTTCGCCATCCCGATCAACCTGGTGCGCGGCGTGATGCAGGACCTGGTGGAGTACGGCCGCGTTATCCGCGGCTGGCTCGGCGTCACCACGCAGACGTTGTCGCCTGACCAGGCGCGCGCCCTCGGCTTGAGGGAACCGTACGGCATCATCCTGACCACGGTGCAGCCGGGCAGCCCGGCGGCTCGTGCCGGGCTCCGGCCCAACGACGTCATCACCCACGTCAATGACGAGCCCGTGGTGGTCTGGCAGGACGCGCTGCGCAGCATCGCCGCGATGCGGCCGGGCACCCAGGTAGTACTGAGCGGCAGCCGGCTCGGCCAACCGTTCAGCGTCCAGACCGAGGTCGCCGAGCGCCCGTCCACGCTGTAGGAGCGGCTTCAGCCGCGACCCCGTAGGAGCGGCTGAAGCCGCGACGAAGCTGCCGCCTGACCGGTCGCGGCTGAAGCCGCTCCTACGGGGTCGCGGCTGAAGCGGCTCCTACGCGGGAGGTCACCCGCCGGATGGCGGCGCCGAGCTGCGAGAGTTTTTCTTCGATGCACTCGTAGCCGCGATCGATGTGGTAGATGCGGTCGATCAGCGTGTCGCCTTCGGCGACCAGCGCCGCCAGTACCAGGCTGGCGGAGGCGCGCAGGTCGGTCGCCATCACCGGCGCAGCCTTTAACTGCTCCACCCCCTGGACGATCGCGGTGTTGCCCTCGAGGCGGATGTCCGCGCCCATGCGCCGCATTTCCTGGACGTGCATGAAGCGGTTCTCGAAGATCGTCTCGACAATCGTGCCCGTGCCCGTGGCCACGGCATTGAGCGCGACAAACTGCGCCTGCATGTCGGTGGGAAAGGCCGGGTACGGTGCGGTCCGCAGGTTGACGGCCCGCGGCCGGCGGCCCGCCATGTCGAGCTCGATCCAGTCCGGCCCGGTCTCGATGCGCGCCCCGGCCTCGCGCAACTTGGCCAGCACGGCATCGAGATGCGCGGCGCGCGCCTGGCGCATTCGTACGTGGCCGCCGGTGATCGCGCCGGCCACCAGATAGGTGCCGGTCTCGATCCGGTCCGGCAACACCTCGTGCTCGGCGCCATGCAGGCGCTCGACGCCCTCGATGAAGATCGTGTCGGTGCCCGCGCCGCGAATCCTTGCGCCCATCGCCACCAGGCATTCGGCCAGATCCACCACTTCCGGCTCGCGCGCGGCGTTCTCAATCACGGTCTCGCCCTCGGCGAGCGTGGCGGCCATCAGCAGGTTCTCGGTACCGGTGACGGTGACTTTGTCCATGACGATCCGCGCGCCGCGCAGCCGCTCGGCACGCGCGCGGAGGTAGCCGTCCTCGATGCTGACGTGGGCGCCCATCGCCTCCAGCCCGGCGATGTGCAGGTTGACCGGGCGGGCGCCGATGGCGCAGCCGCCGGGCAGCGACACATGGGCCTGGCCATGGCGCGCGACCAGCGGACCGAGCACCAGGATCGAGGCGCGCATGGTCCTGACCAGCTCATAGGGTGCGGTGAACTCGGTGATGGCCCGCGGATCCACCTCGATGCGCATCCGCTCGTCCACCGTCACGCGAACGCCCATCCGACCCAGCAGCTCGATGGTGGTGGTCACGTCCTTGAGGTGCGGCACATTGCCGATGCGTACCGGCTCATCGGCCAGCAGGCTCGCGGCCAGGATCGGCAGTGCGGCGTTCTTGGCGCCCGAGATCCGGATTTCGCCCTCGAGGCGGCGCCCGCCGCCGACCAGCAGCCTGTCCATCATGCGGTCCGGCTCAGGCGCCGGCGTCCAGTTCCGCCGGGGTCAGCGCGCGGATCGACAAGGCATGGATTTCCTCGCCCATGCGCGCGCCGAGCGCGCGATACACGAGCTGGTGTCGCTGCAGCGGCCGCAGCCCCTCGAATTCCTCTGACACCACCAGGGTGGCGAAGTGGGTGCCGTCGTCCGACTGCACCTCGATCCGCGCCGTGGGCAGACCCTCGCGGATCAGGGCGGCGACTTGTTCACTGTTCATCTTGGTACCGAATGACGCCGGGGGGAGTCCGGCATGGAAGGGCTGCGAGTTTACCGGATGGCGCAGGGCGGGGGGAGCGACCTCTGCGGCAGGAGCGGCTGCAGCCGCTCCTGCAAGCCCCGCGACCGGGATGTGCCTGCCGCCGTGTATGATGACCCGCCGACGCCGGCCTGCCAAAACCGGAAGCCCGACCCGACCGCAATGCTCAGCTATTCCGTCGCCACCCTCGCCGGATTCATCCTGCTGATTTGGGGCGCAGACCGGTTCGTCATCGGCGCGGCGAGCACCGCGCGCAATCTCGGCGTGCCGCCGCTGTTGATCGGACTGACCCTGGTCGGCATGGCGACCAGCGGTCCCGAGATCTTCGTCTCGGTGACTGCCTCGCTGGCCGGCGACCCCGAGCTGGCAGCCGGCAATGCGATCGGCTCGAACATCGCCAACATCGGCCTGGTGCTGGGCATGACGGCGCTGATAATGCCGGTCTCGGTGCGCTCGGACACCCTGCGTCGCGAGATGCCGGCACTGCTCGCCGTTACGCTGATCGTCACCATGGTGTTCATGAACCTCAGGCTGGGACGCGTGGAAGGCATTTTGTTGCTGGTTTCTCTGGTGATACTGCTTTACTGGCTGGTCGTGCTGGGCAGTCGTTCCAGTGATTCCGACCCGATCGGACTGGAGTACGCCACGGAGATCCCCGAGGGCGTGCCGATGCGCCGCGCGATCGGTTGGCTGTCCCTCGGACTGGTGGTGCTGCTGACCGGATCCAACCTGCTGGTCTGGGGCGCGCAGCAACTGGCGATCGCTTTCGGTGTATCGGAGCTGGTGATCGGCCTCACCGTCGTCGCCATCGGCACCAGCCTCCCGGAACTCGCCGTCTCCATCGTCAGCGCACTGAAGGGCGAGCACGATATGGCGATCGGCAACATCATTGGCTCCAACCTGTTCAACAGCCTCGCCGTGATCGGCATCGCGGGCATCATTCACCCGGCGGTCTTCGAGCGCGAAATCCTGACCGCGCACCTGCCGGTGATGATCGGCATGACCCTCGCGCTGTTCCTGATGACCTACAATTTCTCCGGCGGCAGTCGCATCCGACGGGTCGAGGGCGCCTTCCTGCTGGCGGCCTTCCTCTGCTATCACGGATGGTTGATCATGAGGTGAGGAGCATGCACGCGGAAACCAGACTGGACGAAGAGGCCCTGACCCGGCTCGGTCGGAACGTGGTCAGCATCGAGGCCGAGGCGGTGCTGGCGCTGAGGGAGCGCATAGGCCCGGAGTTCGTGCGAGCCTGCCGCCACTGCCTCGAGTGCCGCGGCCGCGTGGTGGTCACCGGCATGGGCAAGTCGGGCCACATCGCCGGCAAGATCGCCGCGACCCTCGCAAGCACCGGCACGCCCGCGTTCTTCGTGCATCCCGGCGAGGCGAGCCACGGCGATCTGGGCATGATCACTCCCGAGGACGTCGTGCTGGCGGTCTCGAATTCGGGCGAGACTCCCGAGATCCTGACCATCCTGCCCCTGATCAAGCGTCTCGGCGTGCCGTTGATCGCGATGACCGGCCGGCCGGGCTCGACACTGGCCACCGCCGCCGACGCCCATCTCGACGTCACCGTGGCCAAGGAAGCCTGTCCGCTCAACCTGGCGCCGACCGCGAGCACCACCGCGACCCTGGCGATGGGTGACGCCCTGTCGGTCGCGCTGCTCAACAGCCGCGGGTTCACCCGCGAGGATTTCGCGTTCTCGCACCCGGGCGGACTGCTGGGACGACGCCTGCTGCTGCATATCCGGGACATCATGCGCACCGGCGATCGCGTGCCGAGGGTCTCACCGGAGCTGACGGTGGCCGAGGGGCTGTTCGAGATCACCCGCAAGGGCCTTGGCATGACGGCCGTGGTGGACGCCGAGGACCGCCTGCTCGGCGTCTACACCGACGGCGACCTGCGCCGCACGCTTGATGCCCGCAAGGACCTGACCATCACGCCCATCGGCGAAGTGATGACCCGCAATCCGAAGACCGTGCACGAGGGCATGCTGGCGGCGGAAGCCGTGCGACTCATGGAGACCTTCGCTATCACCGCCCTGCTGGTGGTCGACGAATCCGGACGGCCGGTCGGGGCATTCAACGTGCACGACCTGCTGCAGGCCGGGGTGGTGTGATGACCGAACTGCTGGGCCTGGCGGCACGAGTCCGGCTTGCAGTATTCGACGTCGACGGCGTATTCACCGACGGCCGGATCTGGCTGGGCAGTAATGGGGTCGAGTTCAAGGCCTTCAGCGTCCGCGATGGCGTCGGCGTCAAGCGACTGCTGGCGGCCGGCGTCGAGGTGGCGATCATCTCGGGCCGCAGCTCGCCGGCCGTCGATCTCCGCATGGCGGAACTCGGCGTCCGGCGTGTCGTGCAAGGCTGCGAGGACAAGGCGGCCGAGCTGCGCCGCCTGCTCCGTGACACCGGCATCGGGGCGGCCGAGACGGCCTACCTCGGCGACGATACCCCTGACCTGCCCGCCTTGCGCATCGCCGGGCTGCCGGCGACCGTTGCGGACGCGCACCCGGAGGTCCAGGCTGCCTGCATGTGGACCTCGACCTGGCCCGGCGGCAACGGCGCGGTGCGGGAGTTCTGCGAATTGCTGCTGCGGGGACGCGGTTGACCCCCGCCGGAAGACTTGCCTTGCTGGTGCTCGCGCTGATGGCGGCCGGCAGCTGGTGGCTGAGCCTGAGCTTCGAGACGACCGTCCCCGGAGGCAACCTGGAGCGTCCCGCGCCAGACGGCTTCTACATGACCGAGGCGGAAATCACCACGGCGGGCCCCGACGGCCTGCCGCGCTACCGGGTGTTTGCGGAGGAGATCCGCCAGCCTTCGCTTGGCGGTCCGACGCGACTGCAGCAGGTGCGCGTCGAATACAACGTCTATTCGCCCAGTCCCTGGCTGCTTACTGCGCCGGAAGGGAGCCTGTCCGCCGACCAGGCCACGTTGGAACTCTGGGGCGGCGTGGCGGTGCGCGGCGATTCCGGCGACCATGGGGCGGCAACCGCGGAAATGGAACGGCTGGAAGTGGACACGGCGCGACACATCGCCCGCACCGATTCGCCTGTCGATCTGAGTCTCGGGCCGCAGACGGTAAGCGCCATCGGCATGGTGGCTTACTTGCTGGAAGAAAGGGTGCAGTTACAATCGTCGGTCCATGGCCGCTTCCTCCCCTGAGTCCTCCGGACGGCGCGCGGCGCCGCGCGGTGCGATTGCCCTCGGGCTGGCGCTGAGCTTGCTCAGTGGCCTGCCCGCCGCGGCGCAGCAACAGGCCATCACGCTGGACGCGGAATCTTCGGATTTCGATCGGCGCAACGAGCGCCTGGTGTTCCGCGAGGTCAGGATCCAGCAGGGTGAGCTGGAGATTTCAGCCCGGCATGCCGAATCCAGGGACCTCGATTTCTCGCGCGGCAGCTGGTCGTTCAGGGGAAATGTCCGCATTACCGGGCCGATGGGTCGGATCGAGTCCGACCAGGCGACGGTCAGTTTCGTCGACCATCGGCTCAGCAATGCGACCGCGGACGGCGAGCCGGCGCGTTTCTTTCGCAGCATGCCGGGGCCGGACGGCCGGCAGGTCACCGGGACCGCCACCCGGATCATCTACGACCTGTCTCGCGGCGAGCTCGAGCTGTCCGGGCAGGCCGCCCTGCGGGACGGCCTTCGCGAGGTCAGCGGCGGCCGGCTGGTGTACCGGATCGCCGAGGACCGGCTGATCGCGAGTTCCGACGAGCAGGGCACGGAACGCGTGCGGATCGTGATCACGCCGCCGGAACGGGAGGGCACGGCGCCCGGACCGACAGAGGAGCCTCCTCCGGAGGGGGAGCCGCGGCCTTGAGAACGCTGCGCGCGGAGGGCATCTCCAAGAGCTACCGCTCGCGACAAGTGGTGCACGATCTGTCGCTGACGATCTCCAGCGGGGAAGTGGTGGGTCTGCTCGGACCGAACGGCGCCGGCAAGACCACCGCCTTCTACATGATCGTCGGCCTGATTCCCTGCGATCGCGGCAAGATCCTGCTCGACGATGCGGACCTGACGACGCTGCCGATGCACCGGCGGGCACGGCTCGGAGTCGGCTACCTTCCCCAGGAAGCCTCGGTGTTCCGCGGCCTGACGGTGGAAGAAAACATCCTCGCAGTGCTCCAGACCCGCAGGGAGCTGGACAGCCTCCGCCGGCGACAGTTGCTCGAAGAACTGCTGGAGGAACTGAACGTCGGCCACATCCGCGACGGCCGGGGCCTGAGCCTTTCCGGCGGCGAGCGGCGGCGCGTGGAAATCGCCCGCGCGCTTGCCGCGGAACCGGCCTTCATTCTGCTGGATGAGCCATTTGCAGGCGTGGACCCGATCTCGGTGCTCGACATCCAGCGGATCATCGGCCACCTGCGGGATCGCGGCATCGGCGTGTTGATCACCGACCACAATGTGCGCGAGACGCTCGGGATCTGCGGCCGCGCGTTCATTCTCAATGCCGGCGAGGTGATCGCCTCCGGCACCGCCGACGAGATCCTTTCGAATCGCCAGGTTCGGGAGGTCTACCTGGGCGAGCACTTCCGCCTGTGACTTCACGGTCATGATGAAGCAGTCGCTGCAGCTCAAGCTCGGCCAGCAACTGACGCTGACACCGCAGTTGCAGATGGCGATCCGCCTGCTGCAGCTGCCGGTGCTCGACCTGCAGGCCGAGCTGCGTGCCGCTCTCGAGCAGAACCTGATGCTGGAGATGGACGACGGACTCGAGCTGGCGCCGCCCAAGGGCGAGCAGACTTCGCCGGGCGAGAGCGCACCGGGCGACGCTCCCGCGGCCGCCGAGGAGGCCGGCTCGCAGGAGAGCTATGCCGAGGACCTGCCCTACGCCGAGGTCTCGGAACTCGGCACGAACTTCGGCGGGCAGGCTCCCGAGGATGCCGATGACGCACGCGACTTTGCCAACCAGGCCGGCACCTCGTTGCGCGAACACCTTCTGGCGCAGCTCGACGTCGTGCTGCCGGAGGGCGACCGCAAGCTGATCGCGATCACTCTGATCGACGCCATCGACGAGGACGGCTACCTGACCGAGACGCTGGCAGAGATTCGCGCCAGTCTTGAGCCCGAGCTGCTGACCGACGAGGACGAGATCGAACGGGTGCTGGTATTGGTGCAGCGTTTCGACCCGCTCGGCATCGGCGCCAGGGATCTCTCGGAGTGCCTGTTGCTGCAGCTCGCACCTTTCGTGCCGGATACGCCCGGCCTCGAACTGGCGCGCCGCCTCGCGGCCGAGTGCCTGGCAGAACTGGGCGAACAGGACTACGGCGCGATCCGCCGCCGCCTGGCCTGCAGCGCCCAGGATCTGGAAATCGCAGTCGCGCTGCTGCGCTCACTGAATCCGCGACCGGGCGGCGCGGCCGACACCCGGCCGCCCGAGTACATCGTCCCCGACGTGTACGTGCGGCGCCGTGACGGCGAGTGGCGAGTCGAGATCAACCCGGCGATCGCGCCGCGGCTGCGGGTCAACACCACGTACGCTGGGTGCCTCGGGCGCAGCGGCGAGTACTCGACGCTGCGCGCCCAGCTTCAGGAAGCGCGCTGGCTGGTCAAGAGCCTCGAGATCCGCAACGACACGCTGCTCAGGGTGGCGCGCGCGATCGTCGCGCACCAGCAGGACTTCCTCGAGCGCGGCGAGGAAGGGATGCGGCCGCTGGTGCTGCGCGAGATCGCCGAGGCGCTGGAACTGCACGAATCCACGGTGTCGCGCGCCACCACCGGCAAGTACATGCATACGCCGCGCGGGGTGTTCGAGTTTCGCTACTTCTTTTCCAGCCAGGTGGCCGGCAGCGACGGCGAGAGCGTGTCCTCGACGGCGATCCGCGCGAGGATCCGCAAGCTGATTTCCGATGAAAACCCCGAGAAACCCCTGTCCGACAGCGCGTTGGCGCGCATCCTGGTCGACGAGGGCGTCGAGGTGGCGCGCAGGACCGTGGCCAAGTACCGGGAATCCATGGGTTTTCCTTCTTCGAACGAGCGCCGGCGCGTGGCCATCCGCTAAAGCGCCGCAAACTTATGTAACACCCCGAAAGTCGGCTAGCCACCGCCGGAATCCTGCCACTAGAATAGCTTGTAGACGACTGGCCGCCGCGCACAGCGGCCGGATGACTCCAAAGGAGCACAGACATGCAGATCAACATGACCGGTCATCACCTGGACATCACGGACCCGCTGCGCGAATACATGAACAGCAAGATGGACAAGGTGATCCGTCATTTTGACAACCTGATCGACGTCCACTGCATCCTCACGGTCGAGAAGCTGCGCCACAAGGCCGAAGCCACCTTGCGGGTCGCGGGGGACACATTGCATGCCGCAGCGGTCGAAGAAGACATGTACGCCGCCATTGACGCCATGACCGACCGGCTCGACCGGCAGGTGCGGCGCCACAAGGACAAACTGACCGATCACCACAACGGCGCGGGCCGGCAACGCCAGGCCTGACACCCGCGGGCGGACGCCGCCCGGAGCGAAAACGAAATGACGTTCCAACTACTGCTCAAGCCGGGCCGCGTGCTCTGCAATGTCGAGGCGCGCAGCAAGAAGCACGCGCTGGATATCCTCAGCGAGCTGCTCTCCTCGGCGACCGACCTCGACCAGGGAGAGGTCTTTCAGAGCCTGATCAGCCGCGAGAAACTCGGCTGCACCGCGATCGAGAACGGCACCGCGATCCCGCATGGCCGACTGCAGGGCCTCGAGGCACCGGTAGGCGCCTTGCTGAAGCTGTCCCGGCCGGTGGACTTCGACACCATGGACGGGCAAAAGGTGGACCTGATCTTCGGCCTGCTGGTGCCTGCCGATGACCGCGAGGCGGGCTGTCACCTCGAGGAGATCTCGGTGATCGTCGCGGCGCTCGGCGACCCGCGGCTCGCATCGGCCCTGAGGCGCGCCACCGCCAGCCGGGCGCTCTACGACCTGCTGGTCAATTACAACGCTTCGCAGGCCGCCTCGGCCTGAGCGCAGGCCGGCCGCAGATGGAACTGGTTGTCATCAGCGGCCTGTCGGGCTCCGGCAAGTCGGTCGCACTGGCGATGCTGGAAGATCTCGACTGGTACACGCTCGACAATGTTCCGGCGAGACTGCTGTCGATGGTGGTCGGCGAACTCATCTCGAGCGACGATCCGAAATTCGACCGCCTGGCGATCGGGCTCGATTCCCGGCCGCGCGCCGAAGATCTGCCGGTCACGCTGCAGTTGCTCAGCGATCTCGGCGCACGCGGAGTCAACATCCAGCTGGTGTTCCTGCACGCCTCCGAGCCGGTGCTGGTGCAGCGCTATCTGGACACGCGGCGGCGCCACCCGCACACCCCGCGGCCGGCCGGCGATCGCACCCTGACCGCTGCAATCACCTACGAACAGGAGTTGCTTGCGCCGCTCGCCGAATCGGCGAGCCTGGTGCTCGACACCAGCACCATGAGCGTCCACGAACTGCGCGAGCTGATCCGCGATCGAGTCGCGGGCCAGCCACGCAACCAGGTCGCGCTGCAGTTCGAGTCCTTTGGCTTCCGCCAGGGGATCCCGAAGGATGCCGATTTCGTGTTCGACGCGCGGTTCTTGCCGAACCCTTACTGGGAGCCGGAATTGCGCATGCTGACCGGCCACGATCCGCAGGTGGTGGAGTTTCTCGCCGCCCACGCAGAGGTGCGGGCCTATCTCGACGACATCAGCCGCCTGCTCGCGGACTGGTTGCCGCGCATCGAGGCGGCCAACCGCAGTTACCTGACGGTGGCAATCGGCTGCACCGGTGGCCGTCATCGTTCCGTATACCTCGCCCAACAGCTCGCGTCCCGATTCCATGACGCCTTTCCCGGCGTAACGGTGCGGCATGCGGGCCTCGAGCAATTCGCGGACACCGGCTCGCAACCGCACGCGAATCCATAGCCTGCGCCCGGCCGGATCCGGACGCAGGCATCCTTGCTGGCAGGAGCTGACCATGAAATCCGCAATCACGACCCTCGCCATCGCCCTGTTCGGGGCAGCCTTGCTCGCCGTCAATCCGCTGTCGGCCTCGCCGCCGGTCGGTGCTCCGGCCCCGGCGTTCGAGCTCCCCGACCAGAAGGGTGAGCTGCACCGGCTTGCCGATTACGACGGCAAGTGGCTGGTGCTGTATTTCTACCCCAAGGACGACACGCCCGGCTGCACCACCCAGGCCTGTGAGTTTCGCGACAACATTTTTGCGTTCCGCAAGCTCGGCGCGGTCATCGTCGGCATCAGCGTCGATGACGTCGATTCTCACCGTGCGTTCGCCGAAAAGCACGGCCTGCCGTTCACCCTGCTGGCCGACGACGGTGGCACTGTGGCGCAGCAGTACGGCGTGCTGCGCGATTTCGGCGCGGCGCAGCTGGCCAGGCGCGAGACTTTCCTGATTTCGCCTGATGGCCAGATCGCCCGACATTACGAGACGGTCGACGTCAGCACGCACTCCGCCGAGGTGCTCGAGGATCTGCAGGCGCTGCAGGGCGGCAGCTGAACGCGCCGCAAGCGCGGCTGTCGGACCGGCTGTCGGAGCGGCTTGCAGGAGCGGCTTGTAGGAGCGGCTTCAGCCGCGACCCCCCCTGCCCCCGCGGCACCGCCGGGTTGCCGCGCCGGCTGTGACCCTGCGCCGGCCCGTCTCGCTTGACCCTCGGCGCGGCGGTTCACTATCGTGCAATCCCGCGCATTCAAGGTGGCGCCGGTGCCTTCGCGAGCCATCAAATTTCTTCCCATCCTCCGCTGGATCAGGCTGACCACCCGCCGGAGCCTGGCCGAGGACGTCGCGGCCGGCGCGATCCTCACCCTGCTGCTGGTGCCGCAGGGCCTCGCTTACGCAATGGTGGCCGGTCTGCCCCCGGTGGTCGGCCTTTATGCGGCGATGGTGCCGGCGGTGCTCTATGCGATCTTCGGCACCTGCCGGGACCTGTCGGTCGGGCCGACTTCGATTGCGGCGATCATGGTCGCCGCGGTAATTTCCGGCGCAGGCGCCGGCATCGACCCGCTGGCCTGTGCCGTGATCCTGTCGGCGCTGTCCGGCCTGATCCTGCTCGCCATGGGCATCCTCAGGCTCGGTGTGTTCGCCAACCTGCTGAGCCAGCCGGTGCTGACCGGCTTCTCCAGCGGTGCGGCGATCGTCATCATGGCAGACCAGTTGCGGCATTTCGCCGGCATCGAGCTGCCGGCGGGCCTGCAGCCGCACGAGATGCTCGCCTACGTGGGCGGCCGCGTTTCAATCCTCAATCCACAGACGCTCGTGCTCGGCGGCGTGGCGCTCGCGTTCCTGATGATATTCGCCGGCGGCGTGCCCGCTGCCGGCGGCCGGCGGGCGTGGATGGCGAGACTGGCGCCGGTGCTGGCGCTGGTGCTCGGCACGATCGCGGTCGCCCTGATCGACCTCGAGCGCGTGCCGCTGGTCGGTTCGATCAGCGCCCGCCCGCCGGTGCTGGACATCGCCATGCCCGGCGTCGCCGCGTGGATCGCCCTGCTGCCCTCGGCGGCGCTGATCAGCATCATCGTGTTCGTGGAAAGCGTCAGCATTGCCAAGTACCTTGCCGGGCGCCGCCGGCAGCCGGTGGACGCCGACCAGGAACTGGTTGCGCTCGGTGCGGCAAACCTGAGCTCGGCGCTGTCCGGCGCGATGCCGGTCGCCGGCAGCTTCAGCCGCAGCATGGTGCACTTCAACTCGGGCGCGCGCAGCCAGCTTGCCTCGGTATTTCTCGCGCTGTTCACGGCCGTCACGCTGCTGGCCTTCGCGCCGGCCTTCAGCGGCCTGCCGAAGGCGGTGCTGGCGGCGGTGATCATCGTCGCGGTCGCCAGCCTGGTGGACCTGCGCTCGATCCCCGAGACCTGGAGCTACAGCAAGGCCGACGGCGCCTCGAACCTGGTGACCTTCCTCGGCGTGCTGGCCTACGGCGTCGAGGCCGGCCTGGTGATGGGGGTGTTGCTTTCGGTCCTGCTCTACCTATGGCGCACCGGCCATCCGAATATCGCCATCGTCGGCCGGCTGCCACATTCCTCCGAGTTTCGCAGCATCGAGCGCCACAAGGTCGAGACCTGGCCGGAGATCCTGCTGGTCCGCGTGGACGAGAACCTGTATTTCGCCAATATCGGACACGTCCAGGACATCATCACACGAGAGTTCCAGAAGCGACCGAAGATCAAGCACCTGGTGCTGGTGATGAGCGGCGTCGGATTCGTCGACTCGAGCGCACTGAAGGTGCTTCAGCTGGCGGTCGAGACGCTGCGCGAGGCCGGGGTGATGATCCACCTCGCCGACGTCAAGGGGCCGGTGATGGACCGGCTGCGGCGCACCAAGGTGTTCGAGCAGATCGCGCCGGGCCAGGTATTCCCCACCCCGCAGCTCGCCGTCACCGCCCTGACCCGCGCCGCCGAACGAGAGAAGGAGCTGATCCCTCTGTAGGAGCGGCTTCAGCCGCGACCGTGCAGGAGCGGCTTCAGCCGCGACCGTGCAGGAGCGGCTTCAGCCGCGACCGGTCGCGGATGAATCCGCTCCTACAGTGAGGATCCTCATGGTGTTGGTGCCACCTGACACGCCTGCAGCATGCCCCTCGGTGAACAGGATCCGGTCCCCGTCCGCGGCCAGCCCGCGCTCGAGCAGCACCCGGCTGATGGCGCTGAAGCCGGCAAGGTCCGGCTCGCCGAGCACGTCGAAGGGCACCGGGTAGACTCCGCGATAGAGTGAAACGCGGCGGCGCGAGGCCTGGTTGCGGCTGAAGGCGTAGATCGGGATGCCGGAGCGGATTCGCGACATCCACAGCACCGTGCTGCCCGACTCGGTCAGCGCGACGATGGCTCTCACGTCCATGTGATTGGCCGTGTACATGGTGGCCATGGCGATGGCCTCGTCCGTGTGGCAGAAAGTCTTGTCCATCCGGTGTCGCGAACGCGAGGTGACGCGCTCCTTTTCGGCGGCCACGCAAGCGCTCGCCATCGCCTCGACGGCTCTGACCGGGTGGCGGCCGACGGCGGTCTCCGCCGACAGCATTACCGCGTCGGTGCCGTCGATGACCGCGTTGGCGACGTCCGAAACCTCGGCACGGGTCGGAATCGGCTCGTGGACCATCGACTCCATCATCTGCGTGGCGGTGATCACCACCCGGTTCATGCTGCGTGCAATGCGGATGATTCTTTTCTGCACGCCCGGGACCTCGGCGTAGCCGATCTCCACCCCTAGGTCGCCGCGCGCCACCATCACGGCGTCGCTGGCCTCGGCAATCTCCTCGATCCGGTCGAGCGCCTCAGCGCGCTCGATTTTGGCCACCACCAGCGCGCGTCCGCCAGCCTCCTGCAGCAGGCCGCGGGCCGTATTGATATCGGCCGCCGAACGCGGCAGCGAGACTGCCAGGAAATCGAGTTCGAGTTCCGCCGCCGTGCGGATATCCTCCCGGTCCTTGTCGATCAGCGCGCCCGCCGACAGGCCTCCGCCCTGGCGGTTGATGCCCTTGCCGTCGGACAGCATGCCGCCGACCCGCACCACGCAATCGACCCGCTGGCCGCTGACCTTCTCGACCTCGAGCACGACCAGCCCATCGGCGAGCAACAGCACATCGCCGCGCCGCACGTCCTGTGGCAGCGCCTTGTAGGTCACGCCGACCGCGCGGGAGTCGCCGGCGTCCGCGGGCAACGAGGGATCCAGGGAAAAACGCTCTCCTTCGCGCAGCTCGACCGGGCCGGCGGCAAAGTGCTCGATGCGGATTTTCGGACCCTGCAGGTCGCCGAGCACGCCGATGTCGCGACCCAGTCGAGCCGCTGCCGCCCGCGCCTCGCGGACCCGGCGGCGGCGATCCTCCGGCGAGCCGTGGGAGAAATTGACACGCAGCACGTCGGCGCCGGCACGCAGGATCTCCTCCAGCACGCCCGCACGGTCGGTGGCCGGGCCCAGTGTCGCGACGATCTTGGTGCGCTTCGCCATGGCCGAGCGTCAGTCTCTCGCGCGCGCCTCGAGCATGGCAACCGCCGGCAGGGTGCGCCCCTCGAGAAACTCC
Organism: uncultured Ectothiorhodospiraceae bacterium; assembly: GCA_964582505.1. Lineage (GTDB taxonomy): Bacteria > Pseudomonadota > Gammaproteobacteria > Steroidobacterales > XN24 > XN24. The sequence continues at coordinate 14,858 of CAZOSZ010000044.1, forward strand.
AGGAAAGCGCCGCCACCGGTCGAGACATAGGACAGCCGGTCGCTTAAGCCGAAGGCGTCCAGCGCCGCGAGCGTGTCGCCGCCGCCGGCAATCGAGAAGGCGTCGCTGGCCGCTACGGCCTGTGCCAGCGCGCGCGTGCCGGCGGCGAATCGCGGATCCTCGAACACGCCGACCGGACCGTTCCAGACGATCGTCCCGGCGCGGGCCAGGATGCCGGCATAGGTCGCCGAAGTCGCCGGCCCGACGTCGAGGATCATCTCGTCCGCGCCGACCTCGCCCACCTGCCTGACGGCCGCGGCGTGGCCGGGCTCCAGGCCGGCAGCCACCACCACGTCGCTCGGCAAGGGAATCGCCGCACCGCGCGCCTCGGCCTTGGCACGCAGTCGCCTGGTCGCCACGAGCAGACCGGGCTCGTACAACGACCTGCCGACGGAGTATCCGGCCTCGGCGATGAAGTTGTTGGCGATGCCGCCGCCGACGATCAGCTTTTCGACGCGATCGAGCAGCGTGTCCAGCACGCTCAGCTTGGTGGAGACCTTGGAGCCGCCGACGATGGCCACCAGCGG
>CAZOSZ010000045.1:0-15215 GCA_964582505.1 uncultured Ectothiorhodospiraceae bacterium
GGCGACGGCGCACCGGCGCGCCCGCCCGATGTTTCCCGGATTCCGGACCCCGTGCCGCGCGCCGAGCCCCGCAGCAGCCGCGGCAACCCCCCTTTCTATGAGGTCCTGGGGCGCCGCTACTACGTCATGAGCGATGCCACCGGCTACCGCGAGCGCGGTATCGCCAGCTGGTATGGCACCAAGTTCCACGGCCGCAGCACTTCCAGCGGCGAGCCTTATGACATGTACGCCATGACGGCGGCCCACAAGACCCTGCCTTTGCCGACCTACGTGCGCGTCACGCACCGCGGCAATGGGCGCAGCATCATCGTCCGTGTCAACGACCGCGGGCCTTTCGTAGGGGAACGCATCATCGACCTGTCGTACGCAGCGGCCGTCCGCCTTGGCATGCACAACGACGGCACCGCCCTGGTGGATGTCGAGGCCCTCAAGCCAGGTGCGCTGCCCGAGATTCCGGTGGTGGCGGTCGCGGAAGAACCGCTGGCCGAGTCGCAGGCGGTCTGGCTGCAGGTCGGCGCCTTCACCGAGGGGAGCAATGCAGAGCGGCTGAGGGCAAGACTTGCCGCCGAGGGGATCGACGGAGTCGTGCTGCAGCCGGAACATCTCGGGTTGCGCAACCTGTACCGGGTCAGGATCGGGCCGCTGTTCGAGGTCGAGGCCATCGAGGAGATGTTGGGGCGCGTGCGGGCGATGGAGATCCACGACGCGCACCTGGCGATGGACTGAGTCGCAGCGAAGAGGCCGAGCGTGTAACATTTCGGGCTCCGTCCAATCCCCCAATCTGAACGGCATTCGAGGCCCCAGGGAGCCATGCGAGCTACATCCATCGCCCGACTTTTTCTTGCCCTCCTGCTCGCGCCGCTGACGGTCCACGCACAGCAGCCCGCGGCTTCGCTGCCGCCGGTACCGGCGGCGCCGTCGGTTCCAGCCCGCGGCTATATCCTGCTGGATTTCAATTCCGGTGAAATCCTGGCCGAGCGGGAAGCCGACACACGCTTGGATCCGGCCAGCATCACCAAGCTGATGACGGCCTACGCCGTGTTCAGCGAACTGGGCAAGGGCCAGATGACGCTCGACGACCTCGTGATGGTCAGCGAGCGCGCCTGGCGAACCCAAGGCTCGCGAACTTTTATAGAGGTCGGCGCGCTGGTCAGGGTCGAGGACCTGTTGCGCGGAATGATCATCCAGTCCGGCAACGACGCGTCGGTCGCCCTGGCCGAGCACACGGCCGGATCGGAAGACGCCTTTGCGGAGCTGATGAACGAGTACGCCCGGCGACTCGGGATGGCCAACACCCGTTTCCGGAACTCGACCGGCCTGCCGAGCGAGCAGCACTACAGCTCTGCGCGGGACATCGCGATCCTGGCCAGCGCGATCATCCGCGATTTCCCCGACTACTACCGTTACTACTCGGAGCGGGAGTTCACCTACAACAACATCACGCAGCGCAACCGCAACGGGATGCTGTGGCGCGACCCGAGCGTCGACGGAGTGAAAACCGGCATGACCGACGCGGCGGGCTATTGCCTGGTGTCGTCGGCACAACGCGACGACATGCGGCTGATCTCGGTTTTGCTGGGCGCCGGCAGCGCCAAAGCCCGGATCGACTCCACCCAGGCCCTTTTCAACTGGGCATTCCGCTTCTACGAGACTCACCGGCTGTACGGCGCGGGTGAGCCGGTGACCACCGCGCGGCTGTGGAAAGGCGACCTGGACGAGATCGAGCTCGGCCTCGCAGGGGATCTCTGGGTGACCCTGCCGCGCGGCCGCTACGATCGCATGCAGGCGACGGTCGAATTGCAGACCCCCCTGGTTGCGCCACTTGCCGGCGACCAGTCGGTCGGCCAGTTGCGCATCAACCTGGACGATCGCCTTTTGGCCGAGCGCCTGCTGCTGCCGCTCGACAGCGCATCCGAGGGCGGCTTCGCGCGGCGCGCGCTGCACAGCGTACTGCTGTGGTTCGAATGAGCGAAAGCCTGCTCGAGTTTCCCTGCGATTTTCCGCTCAAGGTGATGGGCCGAAGCGGCGACGGGTTCAGCGAACTGGTCGTCTCGCTGGTGGAGCCCCATGCCGGACCGCTGACGGCCGACCGGGTGCGCGAGCGCCCAAGTCGGGACGGCAATTTCGTTTCGGTGACCCTGACAGTGCGGGTCGAGAACCGCGCGCAGCTCGATGACATCTACGGCGCGCTGTGCGAACACGAACGCGTCCTGATGGTGCTCTGATGGACCCGCCACGGATCAGGCACCTCGGCGAAGTGCCCTACGAGCCGACCTGGCGCAGCATGCAGACCTTTACCGAGTCCCGCGGCCCCGGCCAGCCCGACGAGATCTGGTTCCTGCAGCACCCCCCGGTTTACACGCTCGGCCTGAACGGCAGTCCGGAGCATTTGCTGGCGCCGGGCGGGATCCCGGTCGTGAAGGTCGACCGCGGCGGCCAGGTGACCTACCACGGCCCCGGGCAGCTGGTGGTCTACCCGCTGCTCGACCTGGAGCGGGCCGGGCTTGGCATCCGCCAGCTCGTCTGTGCGCTGGAAAAGGCGGTGATCCGCTGCGTCGCGGGATACGGCATCACGGCGGCGGGCAACCGCCAGGCCCCGGGCGTCTACGTCGACGGCCGCAAGCTCGCCAGCATCGGCCTGAGGATCCGGCGCCATTGCAGCTACCACGGCCTGGCATTGAATGTCGACATGGACCTCGAGCCCTTTGCACGCATCAACCCCTGCGGATACCGTGGCCTGGAGGTGACCCAGCTGTCGGCACTCGGCGTGCGGCACGGCCCGGAGCGGGTGGCAGACGACCTGGAGGCCGCCTTGCGCATCGAATTCGGCTATGCACCTTCCAGCCTCGAGCGCAGCGCATAAAGTCGCTCGGGCGTCCCGACGTCGAGCCACCCCCCCTCATGCAGCTGGCCGCTGATCCTTCCCTGCCGCGCAGCCTCCCGGAGCAGGGGCGCGAGCGGGAATCGCCCGGCTTCGCAGCCGGCGAACAGTTCGGGGGTCAGCAGCGCCATGCCTCCATAGGTGTACCGCGGCCCGTCGTCGGCGAGGATCCTGCCCTCCACGAGGCCGAAATCGCCCTGCGGATGGTGCGCCGGGTTCGGCACCATCAGCAGGTGGCCGAGCATGCCGGCCGGCAGGCGCAACGCCTGCGGCGGGAAGTCGCACCAGACATCGCCATTGACCAGCAGGAACGGCCCGGGGCCGAGCAGCGGCAGTGCCTGGAAGATGCCGCCGCCAGTGTCCAGCGGCGGCCAGGGCTCCGTCGAATAAACGATCCGCACGCCCCAGCTCCGGCCATCGCCGAGTCCGGTCTGCAATGTCTCAGCCAGCCAGGAACAGTTCATTACGACTTCGCGAATGCCGGCCGCGGCAAGTACCCGGAGCTGGTGTCCGATCAGCGGTTCGCCCGCCACCGGCAACAGCGGCTTGGGGAGCCGGTCGGTCAGCGGCCTGAGCCGCTCGCCGCGGCCTGCCGCCAGCACCATTGCTTTCAAGGCTCGTCCTCCGCCCGCCGCTGCGGCGTCGCGATTGATGACCGGCGCGAAAGTATGCCATGTTAGCCGCCGGCCGTCGGGAAGCCTGATGTCTCGCCTGCACACCCTGTCGCTCGCCTTCACCCTGCTGTGCGCGGGCGCCGGCACGCATGCCGCGGAACTCTGTCCGGTGCCCGAAGAGCTGGACCTCGGCCCGATCGACGACAGCGGCAGGATCACCATCTCGGCCGACCGCGCCGAGGTGACGGCGGAAGGTGATTCCGAGTTCAGCGGCAACGTCGTCCTGCAACGCGGCTCGCAGCGCCTGGAAACCGAGGGCGCCACCTGGGATCGCGACGCCGGCAGGGTCACCGCGCTCACGGGGGCGCGCTACCTGCAGCCCGGCTTCGAGGTACTGGCCGGGTCCGTCGAATACCTGCCCGCCGAAGGCCGGGCGGTGATGGTCGACAGCCGTTATCGCCTGCCCCGCCGTCCCGCCAGCGGCGGCGCCGAGCGCATCGAGGCAGCACAGAGCGGTCGTATCCGGATGACCGGCGTAACCTTCACGACCTGCCCGGGCGACGACCCGGACTGGCTGCTGCGGATCGGCAGTTTGCGGCTCGACGCGGAGCGCGAAGTCGGCGAGGCAGAGCGCGTCACGCTGCGATTTTTCGACAAGCCCGTGATCTACTGGCCGTATCTCTCGTTTCCGATCTCGGATCGCCGCAAGTCCGGCTTTCTGGTTCCCGAGTTCGGCCAATCCACCCGCAGCGGCGTGGAGGTCAAGACTCCGTACTATTTCAACCTGGCGCCCAACTATGACTACCTGCTGACACCGGCCTTGCTTTCCCGGCGCGGCCTGCAACTCGGCAACGAACTCCGCTACCTGACGCCGCGCAGCGACGGCGCCCTGGAGCTGGACTATCTCTATCGCGATGACCTGCTGCCGGGAAATGACGCGCGCACCCATGTCAATCTGACCCATGTCACCCGCTTCGACAATGGCTGGCGATTGACCGCGGCCCTCGAGGATGTCTCGGACACCGATTATTTCCAGGATCTCGGCAGCAGCCCCCAGATCACCAGCCTGACCCACCTGGAGCGCCGCCTGCAGGCGGATTACACCGGCGAGTTCTGGCGCATCACGGCCCGCATGCAGAACTTCCGCATGCTCGACCTGGAGATCCCGGAAGACGAACGCCCCTATGCGCGCCTGCCCCAGATCATGGCGAACGGACTGCTGCGTGAGGGTCCGCTCGGCCTCGACTGGCGGTTGCGGGCCGAGGCCGCAGGCTTCACGCGGGACGTCGGCCCGGAGGGTGGACGCGCCGTGGTCGAACCGGGTGTCAGCCTGCCGCTGGAGACGCCGGGATTCTTCCTGACGCCAAGCGCCACATTGCGGTTCGTCCAGTATCACCTGACCAGCCTGGACCCCGGCGCCGAGCGCTCGCCCTCCTATGCGGCGCCGATCCTGAGCGTCGATACCGGCCTGCTGTTCGACCGCAGCGTGGCGGGCGGAGGCTACGTTCACACCCTCGAGCCGCGAATCTTGTACGCCTACATCCCGCACCGCGACCAGGCAAGTCTGCCGGTATTCGACACCGGGCGACCCGACTTCAATTACGTGCAGCTGTTCCGGCCGAACCGCTACCTCGGTTTTGATCGCCTCGGCGACACCAATCAGCTGAGCGTGGGCCTCACCAGCCGACTGCTGCACGCGGAATCCGGCCGCGAGTTGCTGACGGCCTCGCTGGGCAAGGCATGGTATTTCGAGGACCCTGATGTCTCCCTGCCTGACGAAGGACCGGAGGGTGCGGGCAGTTCGCCGATCGTGCTGGAGCTGGGCCTCGGCCTGTACAAGAGCTGGAATGCCGACATCGGTTACCAGTGGGACAGTTCCGCGCGCAACACCGATCTTGCGCAGTTCCGCGTCCAGTACCAGCCGGCGCCCAACAAGGTGATGAACCTCTCGTATCGCTACCGGCCTGAGCTGCTGGAGGACCTGGCGGTGTCTTTCGGCTGGCCGGTGGCCCGGCGCTGGAGCCTGGTCAGCGCCCTGGAATACTCGCTGCGGGACAACAGCACCGTCGACAGGCTGCTGGGCGTGCAATACGAAAGCTGCTGCTGGGCGCTCCGCCTGGCGTCGACCGAGCAGGTGAGCCGCCGGGACGGCAGCACCGACAGCTCGATCCGCCTGCAGGTGGAATTCAAGGGACTCGCGGGTATTGGCAGCGCGAGGTCGAGATTCGAGAATGCTATCCTTGGCTACTCCGTAGACGATTGAACCGAGTCCCATGCGATCGAATCCCGCACGCCTGCCTCTCGCCCTGCTGATGCTGACCCTCACCGCGCTGCTGCCTGCTGCCGGGCCGGTTGCCCAACCCGCTGACGTGCCTGGTGAAATGCTGGACCGGATCATCGCGGTGGTCGACGACGGCGTTGTGCTCCAGTCGGAGCTCGACGCCCAGATGGAGCTGGTCGCGCGACAACTCGCCGAGCAGGGCACCCGCATTCCGCCGCGGGGGGTGCTGCGCCAGCAGGTGCTTGAGAGCCTGATCATCAGGCAGGTGCAACTGCAGCGTGCCGCCCGGATCGGCGTTCGCATCACCGACGAGCAACTCAACCTGGCCCTGCAGCAGATTGCGGCACGCAACGACGTCACATTGTCCGAGCTGCCCCGTGCGCTGGCAGCCGACGGCGTGAATTACCCGGTGTTCCGCGAACAGGTGCGCGAGGAACTGGTGATGGACACCCTGCGGCAGCGCGACGTGGTCCCGCGGATCGCCGTGAGCGAGCGGGAAATCCGGCGCTGGATCGAGCAGCAGGAGGCGAGCCGCGGCAGCCAGCTGGATTACGACATCTCGCAGCTGCTGGTTGCCTTGCCACAGGACCCGACGGCCGAGCAGATCGAGGCGGCCGAGGCGCGGATCCGCGATATGCATGCCCGGCTGCAGGCGGGCGTCGACTTCGCAGAGATGGCAGTGGCCGAGTCCGATGGCCAGCAGGCGCTGGCCGGGGGCAACCTCGGCTGGCGACGCGGTTCGCAACTTCCACAGCAGTTCGCCGGGGTGATCCTGGCGCTCCAGCCAGGGCAGTTCAGCGACCCGGTGCGCAGCAGCAGCGGTTTTCACATCTTCCGCCTCAATGCCACGCGTGGCGGCGATGAGCGGGTGGTGCAGTTCCAGACCAAGGCTCGCCACATTCTGCTGATGCCGAACGAGGTGCTGGACGATGCGGCCATTCGCACCCGCCTCGAGGCGATACGCCAGCGCGTGCTCGACGGCGAGTCCTTTGCGGACATTGCGATGCTCGAATCCGACGACCCTGCCAGTGCGACCCGTGGCGGCGACCTCGGCTGGAATCCGCCGGGCACTTTCGTGCCGCAGTTCGAGGCACAGCTGGCGGCGCTCGATCCAGGCGAGATCAGCGAGCCTTTCGAATCGCCATTCGGCTGGCACATCATCCAGCTGCTGGAGCGTGGCGAGCGCGACACCACTGAAGAGATACGGCGGATGCAGGCCGTGCAGGCGATTCGTGCCAGCAAGCAGGAGCAGGAAACCGAGCTCTGGCTGAGGCGGCTGCGCGACGAGTCCTGGGTCGACATCCGCGGCGGCTGACCTGAGCCGCAACGATGCGCCCGCATCCGGCCATAGCGCTGACCGTCGGCGAGCCGGCGGGCGTCGGTCCGGAACTGTGCCTTGCCATGGCCGCGCGGCCGTGGGACGCCCGGCTGGTGGCCGTCGGCTCGCTGGCCCATCTGCAGGACACCGCCACGCGACTCGAACTGCGGGTCGCGGCACGCGCCGTGGACGCTCCTCGGACGCACTGCGCCGGCGAGCTGCAGGTCATCGACGTGCCGCTACCCGCTGTCGTGCATCCCGGCCGGCCCGATCCGCGCAATGCCGGCGCGGTACTCGAGACGCTGCGGCGGGCAGCCTCCGGTTGCCTCGGTGGCGAGTTCGCGGCCATGGTGACGGCACCGGTGCACAAGGCGGTGATCAACGAGGCCGGCTTCCCGTTCTCGGGCCACACCGAGTGGCTCGCCGGCCTGTCCGGCGGCCACCCGGTGATGATGCTTGTCGCCGGCGAGCTGCGGGTTGCCCTGGCCACCACCCACCTGCCGTTGTCGCGCGTGGCCGCATCCATCACGACCGAGCGGCTGGAAACGGTCCTCAAGGTGCTGCACCACGATCTCATCGGGCGCTTCGGCATCGCCGCGCCGCGCATCCTGGTGGCCGGGCTGAACCCGCACGCCGGCGAGGGCGGCCATCTCGGCGACGAGGAAATCCGGGTGATCACGCCGACGCTGGAGCGGCTGCGCAGCGCCGGGATGGCGCTCGAGGGGCCGCTGCCCGCGGACACACTGTTCACGCCCGAGCGACTGGCCCGCGCCGACGCGGTGCTGGCGATGTACCACGACCAGGGCCTGCCAGTCTTGAAATATGCGGGCTTTGGGCGCGCCGTGAACGTCACGCTCGGCCTGCCGCTGGTGCGCACCTCGGTGGACCACGGCACGGCATTGGACATCGCCGGCACCGGGCGGGCCGATCCCGGCAGCCTGGCCGCGGCGCTGGAAATGGCGCTCGAAATCGCCGGGCGAGTTGCGGCGGCCTGATGATTCACCGGCCGCGCAAACGATTCGGCCAGCACTTCCTGCACGACCCGGCGGTGATCGCGAAAATCATCGCCGCAATCAGTCCCGCAGCCGGCGAGCGGCTGGTCGAAATCGGTCCGGGCGAGGGCGCGCTCACGCTGCCACTGCTCAAGCACGGCGTCGAGCTGACCGTGGTCGAGCTCGACCGGGACCTTGCCGCCCGACTCGCGGCCCGCCCCGAGGCCGGCCACACGCTGACCGTGATCCAGGCCGATGCTCTCGAGCTCGAATTGGCGACATTGACCCGTCCCGGCGAGCGCCTGCGACTGGTCGGCAATCTCCCCTACAACATCTCGACACCCTTGCTGTTTCGTTTAATCGCCCAGGCTGGCTGCCTGCGCGATATGCACTTCATGCTGCAGCGTGAGGTTGTTGCCAGAATGGCCGCCGGGCCCGGCTCGAAGGTCTACGGGCGGCTGACCGTCATGCTGGCGGCGACCTGCCGGGTCGAGGCACTGTTCGACATCGGTCCCGGGGCCTTCCGCCCGCCTCCAAGGGTCTGGTCCTCGATGGTGCGGCTGGTGCCCTGGTCGGAGCCGCCGTTTCCGATTCCCGACCCGATGCAATTCGCCGAGGTGGTCCGAAGGGCCTTCGGCCAGCGCCGCAAGACGCTGCGAAACGCACTGGCCGGGCTGCTTGACGTGGCCGCCATCCGGGCTGCCGGCTGCGACCCCGGCGCCCGTGCGGAAACCCTCCCTCCGGAGGCCTTCGCCCGCCTCGCCGCTACTTTGGCAAAGGCCTCCGTAGGAGCGGCTTCAGCCGCGACGCCTCCGTAGGAGCGGCTTCAGCCGCGATCCAGAGCTTGATCGGGGCTAAAGCCCCTCCTACAACCAAAGCCCCTCCTGCAGCGCAGGTCGCTATACTTTGGCCAAGGGCAGACAACGGAGAGTGGTCATGGACTACGAACGGATTCTGACGGCCGTGGATTTGAGCGAGCACAGCGGGCTCGTACTGTCGCGCGCCAAGGCCGTGGCCGGCGTCAAGGGAGCGCAGCTCAGGATCATGCACGTCGTGGAGTACGTGCCCGTCGAGCCGATGGGCGAGGCACTTCTGCCGGCGGTGAGTATCGAGGAAGAGCTGGTGGCCGGGGCGCGGACCCGGCTTGCCGAGCTGGTCGAAAGAGCCGGCCTCGGCGATGCCGACCACAAGGTGATCGCCGGCACCATCAAGAGCGAGCTGTTGCGCGAGGCGCGTGAATGGCCGGCGGACCTGGTGGTGCTCGGCAGCCGCGAGCGTCACGGCCTGGCGCTGATCGTCAACCTGACGGAGGACGCGGTGCTGCATGCCGCGCCCTGCGATGTGCTGGCCGTGCGGCTGCCTGGATGAACCCGATGAACTCGCACCCGATCAGGATCGATGTCGAGACGGCCTATCTTGACCACCAGTCCGACCCCGACGAGAAGCGCTTTGCATTTGCCTACACCGTCACCATCCGCAACGAAGGGCCGGTCGCGGCTCGCCTGGTTTCGCGCCACTGGATCATCACCGACGCCGACGGCGGCGTACAGGAAGTGCGCGGCGAAGGCGTGGTCGGCGAGCAGCCCCTGATCCAGCCCGGCGAGGGCTTTCGCTACTCCAGCGGGGCGATCCTGCCCACACCCGTCGGCTCGATGCGCGGCGCCTACCAGATGATGGACGAATCCGGTCAGCGCTTCGAGGCGCCGATTGCCGCCTTCACGCTTGCTCGGCCCGGCACCTTGCACTGATGGCGGTCTACGCCGTCGGCGACCTGCAAGGCTGCCTTGATCCCTTGAGGCGCCTGCTCGAGAAGATCGGATTCGACCCTGGCCGTGACCGGCTGTGGTTCTGCGGCGACCTTGTGAACCGTGGTCCCGCCTCGCTCGCCACGCTGCGCTTCGTCCATGCACTGGGCGAGTCGGCGGTGAGCGTGCTCGGCAATCACGACCTGCACCTGCTGGCCGCCGCATACGGTGGCGACCGCCCGCTCAAGCGCCGCGACACCATGGCCGAGGTGCTGACGGCGCCGGACCGCGATGAACTGCTCGAGTGGCTGAGGCGCCGGCCAATGCTGCACCATGACGAGACGCTCCGCTTCACGCTGGTGCATGCCGGACTGCCGCCGCAGTGGCGCCTCGAAACCGCGCAGGCGGCAGCTGCCGAACTCGAGGCGGTCCTCGGCGGAGACCGTTTTGTGGATTTCCTCAGGCAGATGTACGGCAACCTGCCGGATCTCTGGACGCCGGAACTGGCCGGCACGGACCGCCTGCGCTTCATCGTCAATGCCTTCACGCGGATGCGCTACTGCCGCCCCGACGGCAGCCTCGAACTTGAGGAGAAGTGCGCGCCGGAACACGCGCCGCCCGGACTGATTCCCTGGTTCAGGTTCCCGGGCCGGCGCAGCGCCGGCCTGCGGCTGGTCTTCGGTCACTGGTCGACGCTCGGCGATCTCAGCGAGCAGGGCACGTACGGCCTGGATGCCGGATGCGTCTGGGGGGGACGGCTGTCGGCGTTGCGGCTCGACGACGCGACGCGAATTGCGGTCGAATGCGGGCCCGGCCTGTTGCCGGCCGCATCCGGTTAGAATCGGCGCAGCGCCGGGAGACGAGCGATGCAACTGAGCCTGCATGGACAACGCGCCGTGGTTTGCGGCGCAAGTCGGGGAATCGGCCGCGCGGTGGCGACGGTACTGGCCGAGATGGGCGCCGACCTGGTACTGGTGGCGCGCGACGCGGACACGCTGGTCTCGGTCGGAAGCAAGCTGGCCGGCGGTCAGAACCGGCACGCGGTCTGCGCCGTGGACTTCTCCGACAGCGCGGCGGTGGAGACCGCATTCACGGCCATTGCGGCCCAGGGCCCGGTGCACGTGCTGGTCAACAATACCGGCGGCCCCGCCGCCGGCACCGCCTTCGAGGCCAGGCCCGCGGAGTTCGTCGATGCTTTTCGCCAGCACCTGGTGGCCAGCCAGATCGCCGTGCAGTCGCTGGTCCCGGGCATGTGCAAGGCCGGCTACGGCCGGATCGTCAATATCATCTCGACCTCGGTGAAGGAACCGATCCCGGGCCTCGGCGTTTCGAACACCATCCGTGCCGCGGTGGCGGGCTGGGCGAAGACGCTGTCCCGCGAACTCGCGCCCTTCGGCATTACGGTCAACAATGTGCTGCCCGGATTCACCAGCACCGAGCGGCTCGACTACCTGTTCCGCCAACGTGCCGAGAAGGCCGGCGGCACCATCGAGGAGATGGAGCGCGCCGCCCTGGCGCAGGTCCCGGCGGGCCGTTTCGCCCGGCCCGAGGAGATCGGCTGGGCGGTCGGCTTCCTCGCCTCGCTGCAGGCCGGCTACATCAACGGCATCAACGTCCCGGTGGACGGCGGCCGCACGGCGAGCCTGTGAGCCCGGCCGTCGAAGTCCTGAACTACATCGGCGGCCGGCAGCAGCCGCCGGCCGCCGATGCCTGGCTGGAGGTCCACGAACCTGCGACCGGCCAGCTCTGCGGGCGGGTCGCCGACGCCGGCGAAGCAGATCTCGAGCAGGCCGTCGCGGCTGCGCAGCAGGCACAGCCCGACTGGCGGCGCGCCGGCGCCGAGGCACGGGCGCGCTGGCTGCACGCGCTCGCCGATCGGGTCGAACTGCGCATCGACGAACTGGCGCGCGCGGAGTCCATGGATACCGGCAAGCCGCTGTCGCTGGCGCGCCGCGTCGACATTCCGCGGGTGGTCGCCAACCTGCGTTTTTTCGCCGCGGCCGCCACCCAGTTCGCCAGCGAATCGCATGCCATGGGTGACGCCGGAATTAACTACACGCTGCGCGAGCCGCACGGCGTGGTGGCCTGCATCTCGCCATGGAACCTGCCGCTCTACCTGATGACCTGGAAGGTGGCGCCGGCGCTTGCCGCCGGCAATTGCGTGATCGCCAAGCCCTCCGAGCTGACTCCGCTGTCGGCCGGCCTGTTTGCCGGGCTGTGCATCGAGGCCGGCCTGCCGCCAGGGGTGCTGAACATCCTGCATGGCCGCGGGCCCGGCATCGGCCGGCTGATCGTCAACCATCCGCGGATCCGCGCGATCTCCTTCACAGGGGGCACGCTGACCGGGGCGGCGATCGCCGCCGAGGCCGGGCCGGTGTTCAAGAAGCTGTCGCTCGAACTCGGCGGCAAGAACCCTACGGTGGTGTTCGCCGACTGCGATTTCGAGCGCACCCTCGAGGGTGTGCTGCGCGCCGCCTACACCAACCAGGGCCAGGTGTGCATGTGCGGCTCGCGGATCCTGGTCGAGGCGCCGATCTACGAGCGCTTTCGCGACGCGTTGCTGGCGCGGGTGCGTGCGCTGAAGGTCGGCGATCCGCTCGATCCGCAGACCGACCAGGGCGCGCTGGTGTCAGCCGCGCACCGCCGCAAGGTGCTCGACTACCTTGCGCTGGCGCGCGCCGAGGGTGGCACGCTGCTGTGCGGCGGCGAGCCGGTGGTGCCTGACGGCGAGCGCTGCCTCGAGGGCTGGTTCGTGGCCCCGGCGCTGGTCGAGAACCTTCCGCCAGGCTGCCGCACCAACCAGGAGGAGATTTTCGGGCCGGTGGCCACGCTGCTGCCGTTTGCCGACGATGACGAGGCCGTGGCGATCGCCAACGGCGTGCCCTACGGCCTGGCGGCGTCGATCTGGGGCCGGGACATCGGCCGCTGTCACCGCGTGGCCGCGCGCGTCGAAGCCGGGCTGGTGTGGATCAACTGCTGGATGTTGAGAGACTTGCGCACACCGCTCGGCGGCACCAAGCAGTCCGGTCTCGGTCGCGAAGGCGGCTTCGAGGCAATGCGATTTTTCACTGAGCCGAAAAACGTTTGCATAAGTTACGACTGAGATGAGCCACAGCACGACCACCCGCGACGCCCCCGCACCCGTCGGCCGTTACCCGCACGCCCGCCGGGTCGGCGGACTGCTGTTCCTGTCCGGGCTCGGCCCCCGATCGCCCGCCGGCGGACCGATCCCGGGCCTTACATTGGATGCCGCCGGGCGAGTCGCGGAGCACGACATCGAGGCCCAGTGCCGCAGCGTGTTTGCCAACGTTCGGCGGGTGCTCGAGGCCGCCGGCTCGAGCTGGGAGCGGCTGGTCGACGTGACCGTGTACCTGACGGACATGGAGCGCGATTTCGCGACCTTCAACCGGTTGTGGGCGGAGCACTTCCCGCAGGATCCGCCCTGCCGCACCACCGTGGAGGTCAGCCGGCTACCGACGCCGATCGCTATCGAGCTGAAGTGCATCGCGACCGTGGAGGACTGAGATGCAGACCTTGCGCGCTTTTGATTTCCGCAACTGGATCGACCAGCACCGCGACCGCCTCAGGCCGCCGGTATGCAACCAGGTGGTGTTCGAGGACAGCGAGTTCATCGTGATGGTCGTCGGCGGGCCCAACTCGCGGACCGACTACCACTGGGATCCGGGCGAAGAACTGTTCTACCAGCTTGAGGGCGAGATGCTGCTCAAGACCGTGCAGCACGGGCAGATCGTCGACATCCCGATCCGCGAGGGCGAAATGCTGTTGCTGCCACCGCAGGTGCCGCACTCGCCACAGCGCTTCGCCAACACCGTCGGAATGGTGGTCGAGCGGCGCCGCGGCCCCGAGGAGCAGGACGGCTTCATGTGGTTCTGCGAGCAATGCGGCCACAAGCTGTACGAGGAATACCTGCACGTCCACGACATTGTCGCGCAGCTGCCGCCGATCTTCGATCGCTTCTACGGTGATCCGGCCAACTTGCATTGCGGGAGCTGCGGTCACCGGATGCCACCACGCTGACGCCGCGCCCATGACCGACGCCACGCCGCCGCTGAAGATCGACATCCACACGCACGTACTGCCGCCGGACTGGCCGGACCTCAAGGCACGCTACGGCTACGGCGGCTGGGTGCAGCTCGAGGAACACGGGCCCGGTTGCGCCCACATGATGCTTGACGGCAAGTTCTTCCGCGCGGTGCAGTCCAACTGCTGGGATCCCGGGGTGCGCATCGACGAGTGCGACGCCCACGGCGTGCACGTGCAGGTGCTCTCCACCGTGCCGATCATGTTCAGCTACTGGGCGAAACCGGCCGACACGCTGGACCTGTCGAAGCTGCTCAACGACCACATCGCCGGCCTGGTGGCGGAGCGTCCCGGGCGCTTCGTCGGCCTGGGCACGGTGCCGATGCAGTCGGCCGAGCTGGCGGCGCGCGAGCTGGAGCGCTGCGTGCAGGACCTCGGCCTGGCCGGGATCGAGATCGGCTCGCATGTCAACGGCATGAATCTCGATCACCCCGAGCTGTTCGCGGTGTTCGAAGCCGCGCGCGGCCTGGGTGCCGCGGTGTTCGTGCATCCCTGGGAGATGCTCGGCCGCGACCGCATGTCGAAGTACTGGCTGCCCTGGCTGGTGGGGATGCCGGCCGAGACCTCGCTGTCGATCTGCTCGATGATCTTCGGCGGTGTGTTCGAGCGGCTGCCCGGGCTGCGAGTGCTGTTCGCCCACGGCGGGGGCGCCTTTCCGGCGACGCTGGGACGCATCGAGCACGGATTCCGCGTGCGGCCCGACCTGGTCGCCGTGGACAACGACAAGAACCCGCGCGACTACGTCGGCCGGTTCTACGTGGACTCGCTGGTCCACGACCCGAACATGCTGCGCTTCATGATCGGCCAGATGGGCGTCGAGCGGATCGCGCTCGGCAGCGACTACCCCTTCCCGCTCGGCGAGTCGGTGCCGGGACGGATGATCGAGACCATGGAGGAGCTGTCGCAGGCGACCCGGCGCCGCCTGCTCGCCGGCACGGCGCTGGAGTGGCTCGGCCTGGATGAGGAGCGCTTCCTCCGGTGAGCGGGTCCGGGTCCATGAAATCCCGGCTGTGGCTGGAGCACGAGGGCCGGCGCTTCGCGGTGGACGCGGCGCATGGCGTTTCGCTGGCGATTCCGCTGGATCCCCACGGCACGCAACCGGCCCACTTCGGTGCGCCGGCGGCACGTGCCGAGCCGCTGGCCGCCGGCGGCTTCGTCGGCGACACCCGCGCCGGCAGTCTCCCGTAAGGCTTTCGTGGCCTCAGTCTTCTCCGGTCCTTCGCTCATTTTTTCTATCGCTGCCAGTTTGTCGATTACTGGCCCAAGGGAGACATCCGGCCGAT
>CAZOSZ010000046.1:0-14892 GCA_964582505.1 uncultured Ectothiorhodospiraceae bacterium
ACACGGCCGCGCGCCGGCATCCGCAGCTACTCCCGGCCGCGCGCGGCGAGGGCGTCTATCGAGGCTTGCAGACTCTCGATCCGGCCGCGCAACTCGGCCAGTTCGAAGGCCAGCACGTCGAGTTTCTCCTGCAGCTCGCCTCCCTTGCGGGAGGGCGGAATCGCGCCCGCGTCGAGGCTCGCTTTCAGGCGCTCCTTTTCCTCCGCGACCAGCGCGGCGAGGCCATCCACGAATGCCTCGGGACCGTGTCCGGGCTGGTCCGGCGCCAGAGCGCGGCCGCGCGACACGGAGGCCTTCCAGCTTTCGTCTGCGACCTCGTGGACCAGTGCCCAGGTCGCCAGCATGCGGATGAAGTCGTTCATGTCATTTTTGGCTACGGCGCTTTCGGCCAAGGTCGCAGGAGGGGCTTTCGCCCTGACTTGTTCATCGCGGCTAAAGCCGCTCCCACAAGAGTTGGTCGCGGCTAAAGCCGCTTCTGCGAGAGTTGGTCGCGGCTGAAGCCGCTCCAACAAGAGCCGGTCGCGGCTGAAGCCGCTCCTACTGCTGTTCCCAGCTGCCGGTGGCGCTGCGGTGCCACCATCCCTGCTCCGCGCGCCCGACCCAGCGCTGCGCGAATGTCTTGCGAATCTCCGGTTCCCATTCCGGGTGGCCATTGGCCACGGCGATCGCCTGGTAGAGCGCGTTGCGGTCGCGGTTCTCCGCATCGACCAGCTGGCGGATGGTATTGCGCTCGGCCAGCGGCACCAGATTGCGATCGCGAATGTCCACCAGGCCGTCGGCGGTCAGGCCGATTGCGCCGGAGTCGAAGCTTGGCTTGAGCTGGCGGTGACGTGCATTCATCGAGGCGGTCAGCGCGCGGATCTCCGGCGTCTCAATGTCGAAGTCCGCCTGCGCTGCGGCCTGCGGAACCAGCAGGTCCAGCACCACGAGCGAGGCGTGCCGAACGCCCTCGATGATCTCCTCACCCCAGTCCTGCTCGTGCAGGCGACCCTGGGGCTGGCCTTCGTCCTGCTTCGCATCCGTGCCCCAGACTTCGTTGATGATCCGGTCGGCGGCGCGTTCCGCCTGCGCGGCCGGGAAGTAGACATTGATGGTGACGCAGGCTGCCGCCAGCAACGTGGTGGCAATCAGCAGTTTCACGGTCAGACGACGCATCTGGGTACTCCTTCGGGCGAGTTCGGCCCTGTCCCGCAAGCATAGCGCTCCGGCTTCGACCCTGCCCGGGTTCAGTGGTTCAGCGAACCTGCGGGCCCTCGGACTCGAGCATGCTGGCGAGCTGCCCGATCAGCGTCGACCAGCTCACCTGGGTCGCAAAGCCCACCACGTCGATGCGCGGCAGGCCGCGGCCTCGCAGGATCAGGTAGCCCGGTTCGCGCGGCTCCAGGCCGGACATCTCGCAGACGTCGCGCTCCAGCCGGCAGCCGAGCGCAAAAGCATCGTACGAGAAATTCTCGAAAAACTGCAGGAAGCCGGTCGACAGCGCACCCGCGCCGCCGCCGCCGAGGCTGGCGATGTTGTCCACGGCGCGCTGGCTGATGCGCTTGCGGGACCGGTCCCCGGCCGGCGTGTGGATCCTCGCGTCGAACGCCACGGGCGCCCAGTCGATCAGCTTCAGGCCGCGGACGTGTCCGTCGAGCGGGCCGGTCATCAGGCCGAAGGAGAAGGCCTCGGTGAGCCGCTCCAGGTCGATGCCCCGGAAGGTGATTTCTGCCTGCAGTCGAGCCAGCGGACCAAAAGGCTGGTCGACTTGCAGCCCATCGATCGCCAGCGAACCGCCGAACAGCTCGGCGCGCAGCTCGCCCCCCAGGGCCAGCACACCATCGGCGTAGCTCAGGCTGGGCAGGCTGCCCGACAGCTGGCCCGACAACGGTGGCCAGTCGAGCGCGTGCGACAGTTCGCGCATGCTGACCGGCGTAAGTCGAGCGTCGAAGCGCAGCGTATCTCCGCCGGTGCCGAAGTCGCTGAACTCGAGCGTGGCGATTTCCAGCGCGCCGTCGAGCACCGGGACCGACACTGAGTGGGTCATCGCCCAGCGTGCGGGGCCGGCCTCCATCCGCAGCTCGGCCGGGCCGAACGGAATGCCGTAAACGAATCCCCCTGACCAGCGCAGTGCCATCGGCCGAAGCGCCGCGCTCGCCGGCCCTCCGGCGGCAGCCATCCAGGCGAAATCGCCGGACAGCCCGTAGACGGCAAGCCGCCCCTGCCGGTCGTCCAGATCGACCGAGCCCAGCTCCAGCCAGGCCGACTCGGGCGCGCCAGCGGCGAGCGTCAGCTCGCCGTGAAAACTTCCGGCGGTCTCGAGGTCACCCAGGCTGGTGGTCGCAAGCATCGGCTGCAGCAGCACGGCGTAAGCGCCGGGAAGCGTTGCCTCGATAAGCCGCAGACTTGCCGTGGCGAGCTGCCAGCCGCCGTCCTCCACCCGGTGCAGTGAAGCCGATCCGCTGGCACGCGCAACGCCCGGCTGCTCGACAGCGAAATGCTCGAGCTTGACGCGACCTTCGCCCGCCTGCCCGCGTGACCGCCAGGACAGGGGATGCTCGCCGAGGTCGACATAGACCGGTTCAACATAGGCCTCACCCCGGGTGAACGCGCCGCGGGCGTCCCAGGCCAGTTGCGTGCCCTGCAGCCACGCCGATCCGCGCAATTCGAAGTCCAGGCCTTCGGTCGCGACCGTGCCGGCGGCATTGTTCAGCGCCAGCTGCCGGCCGCCGAGCTGGAACACCATGCGGTGCAACGTGCCCTGCCGGCCGCGGGCGACGACTGACAGGTCGAGCCTGCCGGTGATCTCGGGGAAGTCCTGCGGCAGGGGCAGCGCAGCGTGGGACTCGGCGGGCCAGCCCTCGCCATCCACCTCGAGCTGCCAGCCGCCGTCGCGGACCGCACCGCGCAGCCTGAGCCGACCTCCGTCCTGTTGTGCGGCCAGGTCCCAGGCAAGTGCGCCGGTGTCCCGGCGGTACTCGAGGCGACCGGCGAAATGCTGCACGGGGAGGGCTGCATCACCGCCATGCAATTCGAGTCCGCCGCAGGCGATCAGCCGCGTGGAGATCTCCAGCTGTCGGCATTCGCCCCGCGCGCCCGAGATCGCGCCGACCGGGGGTGGCAGCTCCAGCCGGACGATCGAGACACGCGCCACCGACCGGCCCGCAGCATCACGGTGCAACTCGAACTCGAGACCCTCGGCGCGCCAGCCGTCACCCTCGAGCGCGGCGATGCGAAACTGCAGCGTGGCATCGGCCGCCGCGTGGTTGCAAGCCAGCGCCGCCAGCATCAAGGCCGGCCAGGACATGCGGGGCGCCGTGCGACGGCTGGAGCTGGGGGGCAAGTGGCTGTTCCCTGCTTCGTTTGCCGCCCAGTATAGCGAGGGGGCCGGCGGGTGCCGCGCGCGTGCCAGCGGATCATTCGGATGTTAGCTTAGGGGGCCAGCCATCGCGCCCGGCACGGACAGCAGATGCCCGCCATCCCGGAGTGGTTCAAGATCGCGTACACGCTCACCGTGCTGGCGTTTGTCCTGATCTACTGGCAACGCTACGGGCCGCGCAACTTCCTGTGGTTCTCGGACATCGCGTTTATCGGCGCTGCACCCGCCATGTGGCTGGAGAGCGCGCTGCTGGCAGGCGTGCTCGCCTGCCTGGTGCTGCTGCCTGAGCTGTTCTGGAACGTGGATTATGCGCTGCGGCTGGCATTGCGTCGTCGCATCACCGGGCTGACGGAGTACATGTTCGACCCGGCGATCCCCCTCTGGCTCAGGTCGATCTCGCTGTTTCACGTGCCCTTGCCGCTGGTGCTGGTCTGGCTGATCGTGGACTACGGCTATCCTCCGGAGTCGCTGCCCTGGTCGCTGGCAAGCGGCGCTGCGGTGCTGCTGCTGAGTTACTGGCTGAGTCCGCTCGACAAGAACATCAACTGGGTGTTCGGCCCGGCGAGGATCCAGCGCAAATTTCCGCCGGTGGTCTACCTCGGCTTGCTTTACGCCGGCTTCGCGCTGCTCGTGTTCCTGCCCACGCACCTGTTGCTGCGCTGGTTGTTGCCGGCCTAGGACGGCCCACAGGGGCTGGCCGTAGGAGCGGCTTCAGCCGCGAAACAAGCCCCGTCGCGGCTGAAGCCGCTCCTACGGCCACTGCTGCCGCCGGCTATTGCCCCAGGTCGGTGGGCGCGCGCTCGCGCGGCGGGACGCTGGACCTGAAGCGATGTGCACCATAGCGCAGCAGCAGCACCGCGATTGCGAGGATCAGCACCGCGCCGGTGGTCACCAGGATCCGCATCTCGGTCAGCTCCTCGGCGCTGATCAACTTCCGGGTCATCACCGTGATGGTGATGTAGAGGAGGAACTCCACCGGCAGTTCGTCGGTGCGGAAATAGATGCCGACCATCGCGCCAAGTTCCAGATAGATGAACAGCAGCAGGATGTCGTGCAGCGTCGCCTTTTGCAGCGCCAGCATCCCGAGGAAGAACGCGGTGGCCGACCAGACGATCACGGCACCGATCACGAACAGCGCGAGCAGCTGGAACCCGCCAACCAGCCGGTCGCCGATCCGCTCGGCAGTGCTCTTGGCGCGGTTCTCGACAGCTTCAACCTTGTTCAGCAGTCCCATCGTGGCAGTCTCCGTGCAGGCCAGAAGCGGAGACTAGCCCAAAGCGCAGCGACTGTGGATGCCGCGCGCGGCGCTGTTCAGGCCACGGCCCGGTCACACGGCGACACGGCGCCGTCGGGCAGCAGCACGGTGTCGACCGCGTCCGGTGCGGCGAGCGGATGATCGGAGTTGAAATGTGCGCCGCGACTTTCACGCCGCAGCAGGGCGCTGCGTGCAACCAATATGGCCACGCAGGCCAGGTTGCGCAGTTCGAGCAGCGCGCCGGTGACACCGCCTCGCTGGTAAAGTGCTTCGCTCGCAGCCCGCAGCCGCTCCAGTGCGGACACGGCTGACTGCAGGCCCTGGTCGTTGCGCACGATGCCGACATGGTGCGACATCACCGCCCTGATCTCCGCCGCAAGTCCGGCTGTCTCTGCTTCGCCGACTCGCGGCGTGCCGAGCCCGTCTCCCGGCGGCCATCCGGGGGCAGGCAGCGCCATCACCGGCGCGGAGCGCGCCGCGTCAGCCCGGATCGCCTGGGCCACCCGCTCGCCGTACACCAGTCCCTCGAGCAGCGAATTGCTCGCCAGCCGATTGGCGCCGTGCAATCCCGTGCAGGCCGCCTCGCCCAGGGCGTACAGCCCGGGCAGGCCGGTCGAGCCGCCGTCTCCGGTCACCACTCCGCCGCAGCTGTAGTGCGCCGCCGGAGCGACCGGCATGGCCTGCCGGGTGATGTCGATGCCAAGCTCCGCGCATCGCTGGAAGGTGTTCGGGAAGCGCTGCCTCACGAAGTCCGGATCGGCATGGCTGATGTCGAGCCAGACTGATTCAAGGCCGCGGGCAGTCATCTCGGCGTGGATCGCGCGCGCCACGATGTCGCGCGGCGCGAGTTCGCCGCGCGGATCATGGCGGCACATGAAGCGCTCGCCGTCCGGCAGCAGCAGGCGGCCGCCCTCGCCGCGCACGGCCTCGGTGACCAGCCAGCCCTCGGCCTGGGGATGCCGCAGCGCGGTGGGGTGGAATTGCACCATCTCCAGGTTGGCGACTCGACAGCCGGCGCGCCAGGCCATCGCGATGCCGTCTCCCACCGGTCGCGCGGCATTCGAAGAGGTCCGGTAGATCCCGGAGGCGCCCCCGGTGGCGAGCACCACGTGCGCGGCCCGGATGGTCTGCAATGCGCCGCGGGTCTCATCCAGCACCCGGGCGCCGCAACAGGCTCGCCCGCCGGGCGCGCCCGGATCACGTCCGGTGATCAGATCGATCGCGCGGTGCTGCAATAACAGCGTGATCCGCGGGTGAGCGGCCAGCCGTTGCCCGAGCGCGGTCATCACCGCCCGTCCGGTGGCATCAGCCGAGTGCACGATCCGCCGCCGGCTGTGGCCGGCCTCCCGGGTCAGGTGCAAGATGCCGCCCTGCTCGTCGAAGGCCACACCCTGGCCGACCAGCCAGGCGATGCTGGCGGGCGCCTGTTCAACCACCTGGCGGACCACTGATTCCCGGCACAGGCCCGCCCCGGCGACCAGCGTGTCCCCAAGGTGCTGCGGCGGCGAGTCGTCCGGGCCGATCGCGGCAGCGATTCCGCCAAGTGCCTGGCCGCTGGCCGAAGCCGCCAGCGGCATGCTGGCCAGCACGATGACGTGCAGGCCTGCATCGGCGAGGCGCAGCGCGACGCTGGCGCCCGCGATGCCTGCGCCGATCACCAGCACGTCAGCGGTCGCGTAGGCGCCGTTCATGCCACCTCCAGCATCGCCTCGACTGCCCGGCGCGCGCGCGCCGCGATTTCCCCGTCGACGCGCACTTCGTGCTGGCACGTCTGCAGGCTGCGCAAGATCTTTGGCAGGGTGATCCGCTTCATGTGCGGGCAGAGGTTGCAAGGCCGGATGAATTCCGTTCCGGGGTGTTCGACCGCGACGTTGTCGCTCATCGAGCATTCGGTGACCATCACCACCCGCGCGGGGTGGTTCGCGCCGACCCAGTCGATCATGCCCTTGGTGGAACCGACGAAGTCCGCTTCGGCCAGCACATCGGGCGGGCACTCCGGGTGGGCGATGATGCTGATACCGTCCCACTGTCTGCGGTAATCGCGCAGTTCGGCGCCAGTGAAACGCTCATGCACCTCGCAGGTGCCGTGCCACAGGATCAGCTGCACGCCCGTCTGGCCGGCGACATAGCGGCCGAGGTAATTGTCGGGCAGGAAGATCACCCGCTCGGTACCCAGTGCCTCGACGATCTTCACGGCATTGCCCGAGGTGCAGCAGATGTCGGACTCGGCCTTCACCTCGGCGCTGGTGTTGACATAGCTCACCACCGGCACGCCTGGGTAGCGCTGCTTCAGCAGGCGCACGTCCTCGCCGGTGATCGAGGCGGCCAGCGAACACCCGGCCTGGGTGTCGGGAATCAGCACGGTCTTGTCCGGGCAGAGGATCTTCGAGGTCTCGGCCATGAAGTGGACGCCGCACTGCACGATGATCTCGGCGTCGGTCCTGGCGGCCTGTCGCGCGAGGCCGAGCGAGTCGCCGGTGAAATCGGCCACCCCGTGAAAGATTTCCGGCGTCTGGTAGTTGTGCACCAGCAGCACCGCATTGAGCTGCTCCTTCAGCCGGTTGATCTCGGCGATGTACGGCGCGTGCACGCCCCACTCGATATCCGGGATCAGCTGCCGCAGACCCTGGTAGATCGGGTGTGTCAGGCGCGCGACCTCGGGGGTGTATCGCAGCTGTGCTTCCATCGTCGGCACCTTATGCTCAATTTGAGTAATACTGGCGTATGAAAAAAGGCCATACGGCCAGCCACGGCAATTATGCTACTCGCGAGCATATCCGGTGTCCAGCACGATCACGAGGCCTGTTGCCGGACCCAGGCAAGGGCCTGGATTCCCTCAGAATTTCAGTGGGGACAGCGCGCCGACACCGGGGGCGCGCCGCTCGCGCAGCACCTCGCGCCGGAAGCGGAACAGTTCTGCCGGCCGGCCGCCGGTGCGCGGCTCGATCCGCCCGGTCTTCTCCACCAGGCCGCCGCTTTCGACCAGCCGCCGGAAGTTCTGCTTGTGCAGGCGTAATCCGGAGAGCGCCTCGACCACGCGCTGCAACTGGGCGAGCGTGAATTGCTCGTCGATCAGCTCGAACACCAGCGGACGGTAGCGCAGCTTGCCGCGCAGTCGCGCAAGACCGGTGGCCAGGATGCGCCGGTGATCATGAACCATCGGCAAGCCGAACAGCTTCGCGGACTTCGGCACCGGCTTGACGCGATCCGACCAGGACTCTGCCGTCAGCCCCGCCTCGTAGAGCAACTCGTAGCGCTCCAGCACGCGGTAGCCGTCCCAGCCGGCGCCGCCGAGCCCGAAACAGATGGCGATGCGCTCCTGGCGCCGTTCCCTTTCCCTGCCACTCTGCGTCCTCGATTCCCAGGCCCGCAGCGCGGCGCCGATGCGGTCGAGCACTGCCGGTCGGTCGGCTCGCCAGTCCTCCCAGGGCAGGAAACGGTAGCAGTCCAGCCAGCGCCCGCCGGCCGAGTCGACGGGCAGATCCTGGGTCAATGCCAGGTAGGCCACCGACAGCATTCTCGGCCCGCCGGCGCTTTCCCGGGAGTCCCGACCCTGGTCGCCGAAAGTGTAGAGCTGCTCGACATAGCCGAGATCGCGGCCTGTCTGGCGGCGGACCCAGTCACGCAGGCCAAGCTCGAGCGTCCGGTCGCGCTCCGGATCGAGCGGACCGGAGGGCAGGGCGGGACTTGCTTCCTGCCCCGGCGGGCCGTCGACCGTCAGGACCTGTGGGCGGTCATCGCGAACCGAGATAATCACGGCGTTGAGTCCGACTGCAATCCGGCGGCTCTTGCCTGGCATGGCTGACTGCTTGGGCTGCGAAGTCCCGGATGATAGAGCAGTTTCGCTCAGCCGGCGCTGACATCCGCCTCGCCCGGCCGGCAGAGCTGCCGATACAGCTCGAGGTGGCGTGCGATCGTCCGCGCGATGTTGAACTCACTCCCGATCCGCGCGCGCGCCGCCCAACCCATGGCGAGGCGCTCGGCCGGATGTTCGTACAGCCAGCGCAGTGCCTCGCCGAGCTCGCGCGGCCTGCGCGGCCGCACGATGATGCCCGTCTCGCCCTGCACGACCAGTTCCGGCAAGCCCCCGACCCGGGTGACGATCGGCGGCACCCCACAGGCCATGGACTCCATCACCGCCCTGGGCAGTCCCTCGTAATGAACCGATGGCAACACCGAGACGGCGCAGGCCGCAAGCAGCGCAGGCACATCGTGGCGCCGGCGGAGCAGGTGGAAGTGACTCCGATACGGGCTGCGGGAGATCCTCTCGAGCACCGAGCGGTTTTCGTGGCCGGCGCCGATCAGCAGCAGGTGAATCGGTGCATCCGGGGGCAGCCATTGCGTGGCATCCACGAGGTACTCGATGCCCTTGTGGGGCCGGTAGTCGGCGACCGCCGCCACCACGAAGCCGCCGGGTGGCACGCCAAGCTCGTGCAGCTTTACCGGGGCGACGTCGTACCAGGCGAGTTCGTGCCCCGGATAGATGGTCGCCAGGCTCGCGGGATCGCGTCGCCTGGAAAGATACTCGCGCACGGCCTCGGCCGGGCAGACGATCTTGTCGATGCGCGGACTCAGGTGGGTGAGCCGGTCGAGCGGGTTCCAGCGGTGCACGTGGCCGCTGCGGTCGCGGCAGCTCACGATCCGAAGCGGCAGCCCGCGCGTTGCCATCAGTCCGGTGCCGATGGCGTAATTGTTGCGCAGGTGCATGAGCTCGATGCCCTCCCGCAGGCAGTAGTCGCGGATCACCGCCGCGCCCGCCGGGTCGAACCTGCCGCGAGGGGCGAAATCGGTGAGACGCAGTCCGGCCGCCTGGAACGCCGCGGCATACGGCGAGTCCCCCTGCGTCATCACGTGCATCTGGACGCCGGCCCGGGCCAGGCCGAGGGCGAGCTCAGCCTCGGGACGCACGCTGTTGTGCGTGTCCGCGTGCCAGGTGATCCACAGCGCCCGGATCGGTCCCGGGCCGTGCGGTGCCGTCCTCATGGGCCGGGATTCTGCCAGAGGCGGCTCAGTGCGAGGCGGGCCAGGCCCCGAGCAGCACGCTCCGGGCGCGCAGCTCGGCAAGAATTGCGGCTCCGCCTTCGACGACCACGGCCGGATCCGGATGGTCGAGCTCGGCCGCGATGCGCATCAGGCAGGCACGCCCGCTGTCCGGTCGGCCCTGCTCGCCAAGCAGCTCCAGCAGCCGCGCGGTCACCCGGTTGATCTCCAGGAAGCCGACCCGGTCGCGCTGGTCCCGGTAGACCACCAGGCGAGTCGGCTCAGGCGGAGGCTCCGCCGGCTGGTAATCCGGCGAGATCCGGTGTACCGGCCAAGCGTAGGCCAGCGGCCAGGCCAAAGGCGACAGCGCCGGCCGGCCGGCCAGCAGGTCGGCATCAGGGTCCACGCCGGGCAATGCCGCGTCGCGCTCGTCGATCGCCAGCGCCAGCTCGACCCACTCGTAATGCGCCAACTCGAGCAGGAATGGCGGATCGCCCTGCGCCGGGACCCGTTCGTGCTGCAGATAGTCGAGGAACTCCTGGGGCAGCTCCAGGAACAGCGGTGTCTGCGCCCGGTGCCGGACGAACCAGTCGCGGACCATGGCCTTCCAGGCCAGTTGGCCGAGGATCCTGTGCAGCACCGGGAAGCCCTGCGCCAGCAGCTGGCTGACGTTGTTGAAGAACAGATCGCGATAGATCGCCATGCGGCGGTCCTCGATGCCCTCCGGCGCCGGCATATGCTCCGGGTCGCGGATGTGCGCCGCGAACTCGCGCTGCAGCCGCTCGAGTCGATTCGAATCAGCCATGGTCGCCGGCTTCCCGCGCGGCAGAGTGCCTGAGCTGCAGTGCCCGGATGATGTCCAGTTCGCGTTGCAGCTCTGCCAGCGGCGGGATGTTGAAGTCCCGTTCAAGCAGCGTCGGGATCACGCCGAAACGGGCATAGGTCTGGTCGAGCAGATCCCACACCGGGTCGCAAACCGCTGCGCCGTGGGTGTCGACCCGCAGGTCCTCTGCCTCGACGTAATGTCCGGCGACGTGCAGATAGACGATCCGCTCGGCCGGCAGCCCCGCCAGGAAGGACTCGGCCTGATAGTCGTGATTGATGGCATTGACATAGACATTGTTGACGTCGAGCAGCAGGCCGCAATCGGCCTCTTCCAGCACCGCGCGCAGGAACTCGCCCTCCTCGAGCTCGCGCCCGGGCGCAGCGTAGTACGACGCATTTTCCACGGCGATCGGTCGCTCGAGGATCTCCATCGCGCGCCGGATCCTGCTGGCGACATGCCGCACGGCCTGCCCGGTGAACGGAATCGGCATCAGGTCGTAGAGCTGGCCATCGTCCGCGGTCCAGGACAAATGCTCGGTGTAGTAGCGGATGCCATGCTGGTCCATGAAGGCACGAATGCGCTCGAGCAGCCGTTCGTCGAGCGGTGCCGGCCCGCCCAAGGACAACGACAAGCCGTGCAGCACGAAGGGGTAGCGGTCGATGCACTCGCGGAATTTGCGCCCCAGCGCCCCGCCCACGCCGAGCCAGTTCTCGGGCGCGACCTCCATGAAATCCACGCCGGCGAGCGGCGTGGCAAGCAAGGGGTCCAGCATGCTGCGCCGCAGCCCAAGGCCGACGCCGCTGACCGGAAATCGCTGCTCGTGCTTCACTGGCTAGGCCTCGGTGGGGTCGGCCGGTTGCGGCTACAGGCGCTGCAACGCTTCCATGTAGGCGACCTCGTCGGGCAGCCGATTATTACGTTGCGCGTCCCACAAGGCCTCGGCGAGACACTCCGCCATGCGATGCTCCGCCGGGTGCCGGCCGAGCTTTGCCGCCAGGCGGGCGTGCAGCTCGGCGATCCCGGCTGGCCGGTCGGTGGCGAGCTGCTCGCGCAAAGCGAGGTGAAGCCCCATGTGCAGGTAGGGATTGGTCGCGCCGCCGTCCGGCGTCCATTGTGCGCCGCGTGCCGCCTCGTCGCCCTCGAGCAGCGCATGGTACTCGGGATGCTCGGCGATGACGTCGGCGATCTGGTGCTCGAGCGGATCGGCCGGCAGCCCCGCGCGCCGCTTGCGCCAGGCCTCAAAGTACAGGCTGCGCAATCCCTCGCGGTCATCAGGCAACAGCATGGCGCTTGCGCCGCTTGAACGCGGGTTGCGACAGCGGCCGGCTCGGCGGCTCGCCGGCTGTCTTGTCGCGATATTCGCAAAGGTCGGCCAGGATGCAGGCCGGACAATCGGGCTTGCGCGCCTTGCAGACGTAGCGGCCGTGCAGGATCAGCCAGTGGTGGGCGTCCTGCAGGTACTCGGCGGGGGTCAGCTTCATCAGCCGGTCCTCCACCGCGCGCACGGTCTTGCCGGGCGCCAGCCCGGTGCGGTTCGCGACCCGGAAGATGTGCGTATCCACCGCGATCAGCGGCTCGCCAAAGGCGGTGTTCAACACCACGTTGGCGGTCTTGCGCCCGACGCCCGGCAGCGCCTCGAGCGCGGCACGATCGCGCGGCACCGCACCCCCGTGCTGCTGCAGCAGCATCCGGCACAGCGCGATGATGTTTTTCGCCTTGGCGTTGTACAGTCCGATCGAGCTGATGTAGGGCTTCAGCCCCTCTTCGCCCAGCGCAAGGATGGCCGCAGGCGTGTGCGCGTCGCGGAACAGCCTGGCGGTGGCGCGGTTGACGCCCTTGTCGGTGGCCTGCGCCGACAGCACCACCGCCACCAGCAGCTCGAAGGGCGTGTGGTGTTCAAGCTCGGTGCCGGGAGTCGGGTTGGCCTGCTTAAGGCGCTGGTAGAACTCGCGTCGTTTGGCGGCATTCATGGCCGGACCCTGCCTCAGGCGGCTTCGCCGGCCGGGCCTGGGACGACTGCCGGCGCGCTGCGGCGCTTCATGCCGGCGTCCACCAGGTTCTTGGCCGCGACCAGCAAGCCGAGCCCGATGAACGCGCCGGGCGGCAGCAATGCCAGCAGGAATCCGCCATCGGTCAGGCTGAGCTCGATGCTCCGCGCCGCCTCGCCGAACATCATGTGCGCGCCGGCGAACAAGGTGCCCTGGCCGATCAGTTCGCGGGCAGCGCCCAGCGTGACCAGCACGCCCGTGAACCCGACGCCCATCGCCAGTCCGTCCAGCGCCGCCAGGCCGGGCGGCTCGCGAGAGGCGAAGGCCTCGGCGCGGCCGATGATCGCGCAGTTTGTGACGATCAGCGGGATGAAAATTCCAAGCACCCGGAACAACTCGTGGAACCAGGCATTCATCGCCAGCTCCACGGCCGTGACGAACGAAGCGATGACCAGCACGAACACCGGAATGCGGATCTCCGGCCGCACGAAATCGCGGATCATCGACACTGTCAGGTTGGACGCAAGCAGCACCAGCGTGGTGGCAATGCCGAGCCCGAGGCCATTGACCAGGCTGGTGCTGACGGCCAGCAGCGGGCAAAGCCCGAGCAACTGCACGAGCCCGGCATTGTTCGACCACAAGCCGGTCTTGAGTACCTCGCTGGCGCGCCCCTTCATTCGACCTCCCGGTCGCCCGCCGTCACCAGGGACAGCCCTTCGGCGCCCGCCGGCACGGTGAACAGTTGCTCTCGGTGAGCCTGGAAGTATATCAGCGCGTCGCGCACTGCCTGGACCACCGCGCGCGCCGTGATGGTCGCGCCAGTAAACTGGTCGAACACACCCTCGTCGCGGCGCACCGCCCAGCGCGCCACCGGCGGATCGCCGAGGCTGCGGCCGTCGAAGCCGAGAATCCAGTCGTCGCGCTCGAGCTCGATCTTGTCCCCGAGCCCGGGGGTCTCGCGATGCGCCACCACTCGCACGCCGGACACTGTGCCGTCGGCGAGTATGCCGACCAGCAGCCTGATTGGCCCGCTGTAGCCGCCCGGCGCCACAGGCGTCATCACCAGGGCCACCGGCTGCTGGCGTTGTCGCGCGCGATAGACCGTGACCGGCGCCCGCGTGCCGAGCAACAGCGGATCGATGACGGTGATCGCGTCTTCGTGCACGGCGTTGTCGTAGCCGCCCTCAGGCAGCACATCGGTCAGCGAGCGCAACAGGAAGGCGCGCTCGTTGGCGGCGATTCGCTCGGCCGTCGACTCCCAGGTGAGCGCCACCAGCAGCGCGCCGAAGGCCGCGAAGCCTGCCAGGATGCCGGCGGCACGCAGCATGCTGCGCGGCGTTTCAGCCCGCATGACCATAGACACGAGGGCGGGTGAAGTGGTCAATCGCCGGCACTGCCATGTTCATCAACAGCACCGCGAAGGCGACCCCGTCCGGGTAGCCGCCCCAACTGCGGATCACATAGGTGAGCACACCGATGCCGAAGCCGTATACCAGTCTTCCCGAGGGGCTGGTGGCGGCCGACACCGGGTCGGTGGCAATGAAGAAGGCACACAGCAGCGTCGCGCCGCTGAACAGGTGGAAGGTCGGCGGTGGACGCAGTCCGGGGTCGAGCAGCCAGAACAGGGTCGCCGGCACGCACACCCCCAGGATCACCGCCACCGGAATCTGCCAGCGGATGACCCTGCGCCATAACAGCCAGGCGCCGCCGAGCGCGATGAAGTTGGCGGTCCATTCCCAGCCACGCGCGCCCAGGTCGCCGTACAGCGGACCGGCGCGGACTTCTTCAACCGTGTGCATCATCGAAAGCTGGGTCTTGAGGTCATCCAGCGGGGTCGCGCCGCTGACCGCGTCCCAGTCCAGTCCCGCGGGCAGGGCGCCGGTCAGCGTGAAGCGCAGCGTTTGCAGGGCGTCCAGTGAGGTCGCTGCAAGACCGAGCGCGTCGCCGAGCGGTGGCAGCCAGCGGGTCATCGGTTCCGGAAACGAGATCAACAGCACCACGTAGCCCGCCATCGCGGGATTGAAGGGATTGAAGCCCAGCCCGCCGTAAAGCTGCTTGGCAAACAGGATGGCGAATGCGGCGCCGGTGGCGGTAATCCACCAGGGTGTCAGCGGCGGCAGGCAGAAGGCCAGCAACACCGCGGTCACCAGCGCGCTGAGATCGAGCAGCTGTGGCCCGACCGGACGCTGCCTCAGCGCAAGTGCTGCGGCCTCGCAGGCCAGCGCGGCCGCGGAGGCGACCAGCATGTTGTAGAGGATGCCGGGCCCGAAATACCACACCCAGGCGATCGTCGCCGGAACCAGCGCCAGCAGCACCTCGGCCATCACGCGCGTGACGCTGGTGGACGGCCGCAGGTGCGGCGGAGCGGTCGACTGGAATCTCATGCGCCAGTTCCGGGCTCGTCCTCGCCCGAGCTGCGGCGCGCCTGCACGCGCTCGAGCGCGGCGTCGATCATGGCCTTGCGCGCGGCCTGGTCGCCGCGCGC
>CAZOSZ010000047.1:0-8149 GCA_964582505.1 uncultured Ectothiorhodospiraceae bacterium
TGGTGACCACGCCGGGGGCCCAGTCGCGCCCGACCAGGCTGGCGCGCGCCTCGGCCGGCGACGGCGAGGCCTTGATCAGCGCGATCACCTCATCGATGTTGGCCAGCGCCACCGCCAGCCCTTCCAGCACGTGGGCGCGCTCGCGCGCCTTGCGCAGTTCGAACAGGGTCCGCCGCGTGACGACCTCGCGGCGGTGCCGCAGGAAGGCCTCGAGAATTTCCTTCAGGTCGAGCAGCTTCGGCTGGCCGTCCACCAGCGCCACCATGTTGATGCCGAACACCGACTGCAGCGGCGTGTGCTTGTAGAGATTGTTCAGCACGACGTCGGCGTTTTCGCCGCGCTTCAGCTCGATCACCACGCGCAGGCCGTCCTTGTCAGACTCGTCACGCAGTTCGCTGATGCCCTCCAGTTTCTTCTCGCGCACCAGCTCGGCAATCTTCTCGATCAGCCGGGCCTTGTTGACCTGGTAGGGCAGCTCGGTGACGACGATGGCCTCGCGGCCGCCGTCGCGCAGCTCTTCGTAGTGGGCGCGCGCCCGGATGTGGACGCGGCCGCGACCAGTGCGGTACGCCTCGACGATGCCGGAGGCACCATTGATCAGCGCGGCGGTCGGGAAATCCGGCCCTGGCACGTGCCGCATCAGGCTGTCCACGCCGAGCGAAGGATCGTCGATCAGGGCCACGCAGGCATTGACCACCTCGCGCAGGTTGTGCGGCGGGATGTTGGTCGCCATGCCGACCGCGATGCCAGCCGAACCGTTCACCAGCAGGTTCGGCACTCGAGTCGGCAGCACCGAAGGTTCGCGCTCCGACTCGTCGTAATTGGCGACGAGGTCGACCGTTTCCTTGTCGATGTCGGCGAGCAACTCGTGGGCGATCTTCGCCATGCGCACTTCGGTGTACCGCATCGCGGCGGGCGAATCGCCGTCCACCGAACCGAAGTTGCCCTGTCCGTCCACCAGCACATAGCGCATCGAGAATGGCTGGGCCATGCGCACGATGGTGTCGTAGACTGCGGTATCACCGTGCGGGTGGTACTTGCCGATGACGTCGCCAACCACGCGCGCGGACTTTTTGTAGGCCTTGTTCCAGTCGTTGCCGAGTTCGCGCATGGCGTGCAGCACGCGGCGGTGAACGGGCTTGAGACCATCGCGAACATCTGGCAGCGCACGGCCAACGATTACGCTCATTGCGTAATCGAGGTAGGACTGCCTCATCTCGTCTTCCAGGTTGACCTGGAGCAGCTCTTTTGCGACTTCGGGCATGCGGTGACCAGTGCTTTTAAAACAATGAGTTGCAGGCTGGCGGGCCGCCTATGCTGCAGCGCGGTGAGGGGCCCGGATCAAAGCGTGTAATGTTACCACAGGGACCTGGCGCGGACCCGGGTAAAACGACCCTTTCAGGACTCCAGCAGGGCCGCAATCGCGGCCCCGGATGGCGGCGCGGCGACGCCACGCTCGGTGACCAGTGCGTCGACCAGCCCGGCGGGCGTGACATCGAAAGCGGGATTGTCGGCCTCTGCGCCGTCAGGCGCACCGCCGGCGGCCGCCCAGATCTCCCCCGGCTCGCGCCGTTCGATCGGAATCTGCTCGCCATCAGGCGTGGCTGGATCGAGTGTCGAGCTTGGCGCCACCACCATGAAACGCACTCCGTGATAGCGCGCCGCAACCGCCAGCGCATAGGTACCGATCTTGTTGGCCACGTCGCCGTTGGCGGCTACCCGATCGGCACCGACGATCGCCCAGCCCGGCGGATCGCGACGCATCAGCTGGGCTGCGGCGCCATCGGCGATCACCGTCACCGGGATCCCGTCACGGGCCAGTTCCCATGCGGTGAGACGCGCGCCCTGCAGCAACGGCCGGGTCTCGCCGACCCAGACCCGGCTCACCCGTCCGCGCTTCCACGCCTCGCGGATCACGCCCAGCGCGGTACCCAGCCCGCCAGTCGCCAAGGCCCCGGCATTGCAATGCGTGATGACGCTGCAGCGCGCCTCCAGCAGGTCGGCGCCGAGGCCTGCCATCTCCAGGTTCATGGCGATGTCCTCGGCATGGATCCGCCGCGCCTCGGCCAGCAGCGATTCCACCGGGTCGTGACCGGCCCGCTCCGCCGCCGCAAGCATGCGATCCACGGCGTGGCCGAGATTCACGGCCGTCGGTCTCGCCTCGCGCAGTCGCGCAAGGTCACTGCGAAGGCCCGTCAGCCAACCGTCGCCGGCCTCGGCCAGTCGCGAGCGCGCGGCGAGCACGGCAGCATAGGCTGCGGTGATGCCGATCGCCGGCGCGCCGCGCACCACCATGTCGCGGATGCAGTGAATGGCGGCTTCCACGTCCTCGCACACCACGCGGCGCGAGTCCGTCGGCAGGCGCCGCTGGTCGAGCAGGTCAAGCCGCCCGTCCCGCCAGGTGACGGCATGAATACCACTGGGGTCGTGCGGCTCAGGAACGGTCTTGGATGGATCGGACACGGCTGCAAACTCGTTCGCCCGCCCGCGGGGCGATAGAATGTCGGGCTTCGGCAGGCCGCCGGGACGCGGCGTCACCCGCCTCATGAGCAATCGAGCATGGAGAAAGTTGACACGCTGATCAAGGCCCGCTGGGTCGCGCCGGTCATTCCCCGCGGGGCCGTGCTCGCCGATCACGCCGTGGCGATCCGCCAGGGCCGCATCGTCGGCGTGCTGGCTGCCGCCGAGGCCGAGACGCGATTTCGCGCCGACGAGGTCGTGGATCGGCCGGGCCACCTGCTGATCCCCGGGCTGGTCAATGCGCATACCCACGCCGCCATGGCGCTGCTGCGCGGACTGGCCGACGACCTGCCGCTGATGGACTGGCTGCAACTTCATATCTGGCCGGCCGAGCAGCGCTGGATGAGCGCCGAGTTCGTCGAGCACGGCACGGAGCTCGCCATCGCCGAGATGCTGTTAGGGGGCACGACCACCGTCAACGACATGTATTTCTTCCCGGAAGTGGTGGCGCGCGTCGCGGCGCGCATCGGCATGCGGGCCTGCGTGGGCATGATCATGATCAAGTTCCCGACGGTGTGGGCCAGCGAGCCGGCCGAGTACCTGCGCAAGGGCCTGGCAATGCGCGACGAGTACAAGGGTCATCCGTTGATCACCACGTCGTTTGCCCCGCACGCGCCCTACACGGTGGACGACGAACAGCTCGAGACGATTCGCCGGCTGGCCGATGAACTCGAGGTGCCGGTGCACACCCATGTGCACGAGACCGCCGACGAGGTGCTCGGCAGCGTGGTCGACTGCGGTAGCAGGCCGCTTGCCCGCCTGGACCGGCTGGGCCTGGTCTCGCCGATGCTGATGGCGGTGCACATGACGCAGCTCGAGCCAGAGGAGATCGCCCGGGTCGCGGCGGCCGGCGCGAGCGTGGTGCATTGCCCGGAGTCGAACCTCAAGCTGGCCAGCGGCTTCTGCCCGGTGGCCCAGCTGCTCGAGGCCGGCGTCAATGTCTGCATCGGCACGGATGGCGCCGCCAGCAACAACGACCTGGACATGCTCGGCGAGATGCGCAGTGCCGCGTTGCTTGCCAAGGGGGTTGCCGGCCGCGCCGATGCCCTGTCAGCGGCGCAGGCGCTGGAGATGGCCACCCTCAATGGTGCACGCGCGCTCGGCCTGGCCGAGGAAACCGGCTCGATCGAGGCGGGCAAGTGGGCCGACCTGTGTTGTGTCGATCTCGCCCGGCCGGCCAGCTGGCCGGTGTACGACCCCATCGCCCAGCTGGTGTATGCCGCTGGCCGCGATCAGGTCGAAGACGTCTGGGTGGCGGGTCGAAGGCTGGTGGCCGAGCGACAGCTGACGCGCATGGATGAGGCAGCCATCGTGGCGCGCGCGACCGAGTGGCGGAACAGGATCGGCGGGGTAGGGCCGACGTGAGCACGTCAGGTCACTCCAACGTGGACGATGCCGAGATCGCCCGGTTCGAGGCACTCGCCGACCGCTGGTGGGATCCTGATGGCGACTTCAGGCCACTGCATGACATCAATCCGGCGCGACTGGAGTACATCGAGGAGCGCGTCGGACTGAAAGGCAAGCGCGTGCTGGACGTCGGCTGTGGCGGCGGAATCCTGGCGGAATCCATGGCCGCGCGCGGTGCCCGGGTGACCGCCATCGACATGGCCGAAGCGCCACTGGCGGTGGCACGTATCCACCTGCGCGAGTCCGGGCTGGAGGTCGAGTACCTGAAATCCACTGCCGAGAATCACGCCGCCGGGCACCCCGACGCATACGATGCGGTCACCTGCCTGGAAATGCTCGAGCACGTGCCCGATCCCTCGCAGGTGGTGGCCGCCTGTTGCCGCCTGGTCCGCCCGGGTGGGCGGGTGGTGTTCTCCACCATCAACCGCAATCCGAAGGCCTGGGCCATGGCCATTGTCGGCGCAGAGTACCTGCTCAAGCTATTACCGCGCGGCACCCACGAATACGCCAAGCTGATCCGGCCATCCGAGCTGGCCGAGTGGATTCGCGGCGCGGGACTCGAGCTGCTCGGATTCACCGGCATGCACTTCAACCCCCTGACACGCCAGTGCACCCTCGGCGGCAATGTGCACGTCAATTATCTGGCGGATTGCCGCCGGCCGGAGGCCGGATGACAGCGCGTGCCGCAGTCCTGTTTGATCTCGACGGAACGCTCGCGGACACGGCCGCCGACCTCGCGGCGGCGCTCGAGGCGATGATGCTCGTCGACGGGCTTGACGCCCTGCCCTTCGAGCAGGTTCGTCCGTGGGTCTCCTGGGGTGCCCTGCGAATGATCCGCCTCGGTTATGGCGAGGCGCTCGATGACGCGCGCATCGGCGAGTTGCGCGGCCGTTTCCTCAGCCACTACGAGGCTGGCCTGTGCCGGCATTCGCGGCTCTATCCAGGCGTGCCCGAAGTGCTGGCGTCTCTTGAGGCCGCGGCACTGCCCTGGGGCATCGTGACCAACAAGCCTGGATGGCTGACTGAGCCGCTGCTCGCCGCGCTGGGGATTGCCGAGTGGGCCGGCACGGTGATCAGCGGCGACACCCTGCCGCACCCCAAGCCGCACCCGATGCCGTTGCTGCACGCGGCCCGCGAACTGGGCGTGCCGCCGGCAAGCTGCATCTACGTTGGCGACAGCGTCCTCGATATCCAGGCGGGGCGCGCCGCCGGCATGTACACCGTGGCCGCCGCCTGGGGATACATCCCGCCGGGTGCTGACCCGGCCGGCTGGCACGCCGACAGCCTGATCGCCGCGCCCGGGGAGCTCGAGTCGCTGATTGCCGGCCTGGGCCTGTTGCCGGGGGTCGCGTGACGGCCATCGACTGGACTGCGCAGGCACCGTGGCTGATCGCGCTCGGCGTATTGGCCGCCGGGATCGTGCTGGCGCTGCTGGTGAACCAGCGGCGCGCCGTGCGGCGCGCCGAGGAGAGGCTCTCAGGCGCATTCGACGAAATGGCACGCCGCTCGCTCCGGGAGAACTCCCAGAGCTTTCTCGAGTTGGCGCGCCAGAATTTCGGCGTTCACCAGGCACAGGCGCGCGGCGAGTTGCGGGAGCGTGAAATGGCCGTCGAGGCGCTGGTCGCGCCGATTCGCGACGCGCTCAGGCGCACCGAGCTGCAGATCGCGGAGATCGAGAGGGAGCGTCAGCAGGCCTTCGGCAACATCCGCGCACTGCTCGAGTCGATCAGCCGCAGCCAGGAGACCCTCAACGCGGAGACCCGCAACCTGGTCACCGCGCTGCGCCGGCCGGAAGTGCGCGGCCAGTGGGGCGAGATGACCTTGCGGCGGCTGGTTGAGCTGGCCGGCATGGTCGAGCACTGCGATTTTACCGAGCAGGTGTCCACCCAGGGCGAGCAAGGGGCGCTCCGTCCGGACATGATCGTGCACCTGGCCGAGGGCCGGCAGCTGGTGGTCGACGTCAAGACGCCGCTGGATGCCTACCTCGCGGCGGTCGAGGCGCCGGACGACGCGGCGCGCGACGCGGCCCTGCAGCGGCACGCGCGCAAGGTCCGCGAGCGGGTCCGCGAGCTGGCGGCCAAGTCCTACTGGGCCCAGTTCGAACGCAGTCCTGAATTCGTCATCCTGTTCATCCCCGGCGACCAGTTCCTCAGCGCGGCGCTGGCGCTCGACCCCGGCCTGCTGGAGGATGCTCTCGCACAGCACGTCATTCTGGCGACGCCTACCAGCCTGGTGGCCCTGCTCAAGGCCGTGGCCTACGGCTGGCGGCAGGTGGCGCTGGCGGAGAACGCCCGCGAGGTGCGCGACCTGGCGGCCGAGCTGCACCGGCGGCTGGCAAACTTCACCGCACACCTTGGGCGGCTGGGCCGTTCGCTGGCCGGCAGCGTGGAGGCCTACAACAGCGCGGTCGGTTCGCTGGAACGCCAGGTGCTGCCGGGCGCGCGGCGTTTCACCGAACTCGGCGTGCAGGCCCGCAAGGAGATGGAGAGCCTGTCCGAGCTGGAGATCATTCCGCGCCAGCCGCACGGCGCCGATGCGGCGGACGGCGAAGCGGCCGAAGGGCGCGACGCGGCGGAACAGCCGTGACTGCCGAGCTGCCGACAATGAGCAAGGCCGCGCCGCCCGGTTCGCCGCTCTGGTACGGGCTGCTGTTCACGCCGGTGTTGCGGCGTCCGGCGATCGCCACGCTGCTGGAACTGCGGGCCGAGATATTCGAGTCGGCTCGCCGGCCGAGCGAGCCGGCGGTGGCGATGGCACGCCTGCAATGGTGGCGCGCGGAGCTGTCCGCCTTCGGCACGGGCAGGGAACAGCACCCTGCGACGCGTGCGCTGCGCGCGAGCACGGCGCCAGGCGTGGTGCAGGCCGAATACCTGCTGGAACTGGTCGACGCCGCGGAATCAGAACTCAGCGCAGCGCCCTGTCGCAACTACTCGGAACTGTCCCTGTATTGCTATCGCAGCAGTGGCGTGCTGCACGAGATGCTCGCGGGCCTGCTCGGGCTCGAGGAGCCGGCCAACGAGCGCGGCGTGCGACGCCACGCACAGCGACTCGGCACGGGCATCCGGCTGGTCGAGATCATCGGCGCGTTGCGGGCCGACCTGGCGGCTGGGCGTCGCCTGTTGCCGCGCGATTGGATCGCCGAGACCGGCGCAGGCGAAACCCTGCCGGCCGGTCGTGAGCTGGATGGCGCGCTGGTGGCGTGTCTCGACCGGCTGGCCGGCGAGGCACGGCTCGCGCTCGACGAAGCGGAAGCGCAGTTGCCCGAAGGGGAACGGTCGCGCCAGCGCACCGGGCTGGTGCTGGCGGCACTGCACCGTCGCCAGCTTGCAAAACTGCATCGCAGCGGCTTCACGGCGCAATCGCGCCCCGGCAGCCTGGACAACCTGTGGACCGCCTGGCGCGCA
Organism: uncultured Ectothiorhodospiraceae bacterium; assembly: GCA_964582505.1. Taxonomy (GTDB): domain Bacteria; phylum Pseudomonadota; class Gammaproteobacteria; order Steroidobacterales; family XN24; genus XN24. Next base: position 7,332 of record CAZOSZ010000047.1, read on the forward strand.
GCACGCCGCGCAGGCCGACGGCAACAGCAGACAGGAAAGCCCTCATGAGAGTCGAGAAGCTGACGCATTACGACGCCGCGCCGGGACTGCTGGCCGAGCGTATTGTTCTCGTCACCGGCGCAGGCGCCGGCATCGGCCGGGCACTGGCGATCGCGACGGCGCGGCTCGGCGCCACCGTGATCCTGCACGGCCGGACTGTGAGCCAACTGGAAGCCCTCTACGACGAGATCACCGCGATTGGCGGGCCCGAGCCCGCGATCTTTCCACTCGACCTGGAACGCGCCGCAGGCGAGGATTACGACCGGCTGAGCGGCGCGATCGAGGAGCAATGGGGGCGGCTCGACGGATTGGTCCACAACGCGGGCATCCTCGGCGCGAAGGCTCCGATCGAACACCACGACGTTGCCTCCTGGCAACGCGTGCTGCATGTCAACCTGACTGCGCCATTCATTCTCTGCCGCTGCCTGTTGCCGTTGCTGCTGAAGTCCCCGGACGCGTCGATTGTGTTCACATCCAGTGGCGTGGGTCGCGTCGGCAAGGCCTACTGGGGTGCCTACTCGGTGTCCAAGTTCGGCGTGGAGGGCCTCAACCAGGTGCTGGCCGACGAGCTGGAGAACAGGGCCAGCATCCGCGTGAACGCCGTCAACCCCGGCCCGACGCGCACCGCCATGCGCGCCGCTGCCTACCCCGCCGAGAATCCCGAGCGCCTCAAGACCCCCGAGGAGGTCCTCGGCCCCTATCTCTACCTGCTCGGACCCGACAGCCACGGCGTTACCGCCCGCACCTTCGACGCCCAGTAGGAGCGGCTTCAGCCGCGA
>CAZOSZ010000047.1:8249-14592 GCA_964582505.1 uncultured Ectothiorhodospiraceae bacterium
AGGAGCGGCTTCAGCCGCGATCCGGCTCGCGGCTGAAGCCGCTCCTACCTCGCGATCGCGATCGGGGCTTGAGGGCGCGCCGATCCGCCGGGGCGACGGCTGGCGGCTTCAGGCCGACCACCTCGTAAAGCGCGCGCACCTCGGCGGGATCGAGATCGCGGAAGCTGCCGCGGCGCAGCTGCCGATCGAGTGTCACCGGGCCGTAGGCGATTCGCGACAGCCGGCTGACAGTGAGGCCCACCGCCTCCCATAACCTGCGCACCTCGCGATTGCGGCCCTCGCGCAGGCTGACCCGGAACCAGCGATTGCGTCCTTCGCCGCCGGCCGGCTCCACCGACTCGAATGCGGCCCGGCCGTCCTCGAGTTCCACGCCCGCCCGAAGCTGCGCAAGCACTTCGTCGTCAGGCTCGCCGAGCACCCGCACCGCGTACTCACGCAACACCTCCCCGGAGGGATGCATCAGTGCATTGGCGAGCGCGCCGTCGGTGGTGAATAACAGCAGGCCCGTGGTGCTGACGTCGAGTCGGCCCACCACAATCCAGCGTTGCCCGCGCAGACTCGGGAGGGCGTCGAAGACAGTGGCGCGTCCCTCCGGGTCGCGACGGGTGCAGACCTCGTCGGCAGGCTTGTGGTACGCCAGGTAACGGTGCTTGCCAGGTTGCCTGATGCGCAGCGGGCGACCGTCAATGGCCAAGGTTTCGCTGCCGCTCAGTCGCTCGCCGACCACCGCCGGTCGGCCGTCCACTGTGATCCGGCCCTCGCCGATCCAGCGCTCGATTTCCCGACGTGAGCCGATTCCGGCGTCCGCCAGCAGCTTGTGGATCCGGACTGGCTCCGCCTCAGCCGCGGCCGGCGTCTTGCGGCGCTTCAGCGTCGGTCGCTTCTTCATGGGAGTCGCCGGCTTCCTCGGGCGAAAATGCGTCTGGCCGTGCCTCGATGCCCAGGTCGAGCTCCACGTTGATGCTGTCCAGGTCCCGGATCTCGGCGAGCGGCGGCAGATCCTCGAGTCTTTTCAGGCCGAAGTAGTCGAGGAACTCGCGGGTCGTCGCGTACATGCCCGGCCTGCCGGGCACGTCGCGATGCCCGACGATCCGCACCCAGCCGCGCTCCATCAGCGTCCGCATGATGTTCGAGCTGACGCTGACACCGCGAATGTTTTCGATTTCTCCACGGGTGATCGGCTGCCGGTAGGCAATCAAAGACAGGGTCTCGAGCAGGGCCCTGGAATAACGTGCGGGGCGCTCCTGCCAGAGGCGCGACAGCCAGTCCGCCATTTCCGCGCGCACCTGGATTCGCCAGCCACTGGCCACTTCGAACACCCGGATGCCGCGATCCGCGTAGTCCTCCTCGAGCGCCGCGAGGGCCTCCCTGACTGCAGCCCGGTCGGGCCGCTCCGGGTCGAGGAACAACGCCTGGAGCTGCTCGATGGACAAGGGGCGGCCCGCAGCCAGCAGTGCGGCCTCGACGATATGTTGCAGCTTTCTCGGATCCATCACTCGTTACCGCTCAGAGCCCGGCCAGCGGCTGGGGCACCTCGATCATCTTCTCAGCCTCCGATTTGCGCGCCTTGACATGGATCGGCGCAAACGGCGCCGCCTGCACCAGGTCCAGCAGCGCCTCGCGGATCAGCTCGAGCAGCGCCAGGAACGTCACCACCGCCCCCGTCCGGCCCTCCTCGGGCGTGAACAGGCTGGTGAACGCGATGAACTCGCCGTCCTGCAGGCGTGCCAGCACGTCGGACATGCGCTGGCGCACCGACAGCGGCTCGCGCTGCACGTGATGGTGGGCAAACATGTCGGCCCGCAGCAGCACCTCCTGGAAGCTCAGCAGCAGCTCCCGCAGGGTGACGTCCGGCAGGATCTCCACCACCTTGCGCTCGCACATCTCTGCGCTGGACTGGAAGACGTCGCGCTCCAGTCTCGGCAGCGCGTCGATGTCGTGCGCCGCCTGCTTGTAACGTTCGTACTCCTGCAGCCTGCGGACCAGCTCGGCGCGCGGATCTTCCTCGTCCTCGGCCTGCGACGCGGCCCTCGGCAGCAACATGCGCGACTTGATCTCCGCGAGCATCGCCGCCATCACCAGGTACTCGGCCGCGAGTTCGAACTGCAGCTCACGCATCACGTCGATGTATTGCATGTACTGGTGGGTGATCTGCGCGATCGGGATATTGAGGATGTCGATGTTCTGCCGCTTGATCAGGTACAGCAGCAGGTCAAGCGGGCCCTCGAAGGCATCGAGGATGACCTCCAGCGCATGCGGCGGGATGTACAAGTCCATGGGCAGCTGCGTCAACGGCTCGCCGTCGACGATTGCAAAGGGCATTTCCCCCTGGCCGGCGCCCATGAGCGCAACTTCGAGGCTCGCTGCTCCGTCCCGCCCGGTCTCATGCATGGTGCTGTCGTTCGCACTGCTCATCGGTAATCCAGCCCCATTGCCTCGCGCACGTCGTCCATGGTTTCACGCGCGGCATCGCGGGCGCGCTCCCGGCCCTCCGCCAGGATGATATCCACGGACTGCGGGCTGGCGCGGTACTCGGCAATCCGCTCGCGAATCGGCTTGAGTTCCGCAATGACCGCGTCGATCACCGGCTGCTTGCAATCGAGGCAGCCGATACCTGCGCTGCGGCAGCCCTGCTGTACCCATGACTGGGTGGCTTCATCCGAATACATCCTGTGAAACTGCCAGACCGGGCACTTCTCAGGCTCGCCTGGGTCAGTGCGCCGCACCCGCGCGGGGTCAGTCGGCATCGTCCGCAGCTTCTTCCCGACTGCCTCCGGCTCCTCGTCCAGGCCAATCGTATTGCCGTAGGACTTCGACATCTTCTGGCCATCCAGACCGGGCACACGCGGCGTCGGCGTCAGCAGCGCCTCAGGTTCGACCAGGATCGTGCGGCCGACGCCCTCCAGGTAGCCGAGCAGGCGCTCGCGGTCTGCCATGGTCAGCCTCGGGTGGCTCTCGACCAGGGCACGGCCCGCCTCGAGCGCCTGTTCATCGCCGCGTTCCTGGTACCTCTTCCGGTAGTCAAGGTACAGCCTGCTCTGCTTGCCACCCAGGTGGCGCACGGCACGCTCTGCACGTTGCTCGAAATCCGCCTCGCGGCCATAGAGGTGGTTGAAACGCCGTGCAATCTCGCGGGTGATCTCCACATGCGCCACCTGGTCCTCGCCGACCGGTACATAACCAGCCCGGTACATCAGGATGTCGGCGCTTTGCAACAGCGGGTAGCCCAGGAACCCATAGGTGCCGAGGTCCCGCTCCTTGAGCTGCTCCTGCTGGTCCTTGTAGCTCGGCACCCGTTCCAGCCACCCCAGCGGCGTAATCATCGAGAGCAGCAAGTGCAATTCCGCGTGCTCCGGCACGTCGGACTGGACGAAGATCGTTGCGGCCGCCGGATTGACACCGACCGCGAGCCACTCGACCAGCATCGTCCGTACGCTTGGCCCGATCACCGAGGTGTCCTCGTAATGCGTCGTCAGGGCGTGCCAGTCGGCGACGAAGAAGTAGCAGTCGTACTCATACTGCATGCGCAACCAGTTCTTCAGTGCGCCGTGCAAGTGGCCCAGGTGCAGGGGCCCGGTCGGACGCATACCCGACAAGACGCGCCGATTGGGGCCCGCGGTACCGCTCAATGATCGCTCCATGCGTAATGCATCCCACTCATAAGCCTGCGACGCCATAGATCAGGTTGGCCACCGCGACGATGATCGGATACAGAAACCGCCATGCCAGGAAAATGAACAGCAGCACGACGATCAATCCATACGGCTCGATGGCATCAAGCTTGCTGGACATTCGCGGTGGCAACAGGCCGCTCAGCACCCGGCCGCCATCGAGGGGCGGAATCGGCAGCATGTTGAAAACCGCCAGCACGACATTGATGAGCACGCCGATCTGCCCCATCGACTGGAAGAAAGCCGCGGTCGTGCCCTCCAGGCCACTGACGGGTACCAGTTTCAGGAGAAACGCCCAGAAAAGCGCCATGAGGATATTGGCGGTTGGCCCGGCCGCCGCCACCAGCATCATGTCGCGACGCGGGTTGCGCAGGTTACGCATTGCGACCGGCACGGGCTTGGCCCAGCCAAACAGGAACCCGGCCGTCATGAACGCCAGCATCGGCACCAGGACGGTGCCAATGGGATCGATATGCTTGAGCGGGTTTAGAGTCAGGCGGCCCAGCATTTCGGCCGTGCGATCCCCGAACTGCCGCGCCACCCAGCCGTGTGCGACTTCGTGAAGCGTGATGGCAAAAAGCACGGGAATCGCCGCAACCGCCAGGAACTGGACCAAGGATAGTTGCTGCATCGGCCTATTATAGAGACCCGGACGCTGCCGAGTCAGGCCGACTCGAGATGGGTGATGTCGCCGAGCCCCTTGCGGGCGACCACCGGCACCGGGCCCGTCAAGTCGATGACGGTCGTGGATTCCAGCGCGCAGGGGCCGCCATCGACCACGGCGGCCAGCTCGTGATCAAGCCGCTCCTTGATAGCCCAAGGCTCGTTCATTGGCTGTTCCTGGCCAGGTAATTGAAGCGTCGTGCTCATCAATGGTTCCGGCAATTCGGCCAACATGGCGCGGGCAATCGGATGCCCGGGCACCCTGATGCCGATGCTCTTGCGCTTGGGATGCTGAAGCCTGTTCGGTACCTGCCGGGTGGCCGGCAGTATGAAGGTGTATGGACCGGGCGTGAAGGCCTTGAGAAGCCGGTATGCGCGATTGTCGACGCGCGCATAGGTGGCGAGTTCCGAGAGCCCCTCGCAGACCACGGTGAAATGGTGGTGCTTGTCGAGATTCTTCAGCCGGCGAATGCGTTCCTGCGCCGCCTTGTTGCCCATCGCCCACCCGAAAGCGTACGAGGAATCTGTCGGATACGCGATCACGCCGCCGTTCTCGATGAGCGCGGCGACATCGCGGATCAGCCGCGGCTGCGGATTACGCGGATGAATTTCGATCAGGTCGGCCATCCGCGCGATTCTAGCCTGTCGGGCCTGCCGAAGGCCTTCTCCGCAGTCGTGCAGGCTGGTGGTTGGCGGATTGCGTATCGCCGACCGGTTCAAGGCTGGGCTCGAATCAGCCAGAATGATCACATCGCAAGCAAATGCGGGCCTTGAAAGTGACTCCGACACGCCTTGACGCTATCCGCGAACGATTGGAGGTGTCGCTCCATCCCGAGCTGCTCGATATCGCGGATGAGAGTCATCTGCATTCCGGACATGCTGGCGCCCGGGATGGCCGGGGACACTTTCGGGTCACGATCGTCTCGAGCGCGTTCGCGGGCCAGACCCGGCTTCACCGGCACCGGCTCGTCTACGAGGCCCTCGGCCCGATGATGCAGACCGACATTCATGCCCTGACGATCCAGGCAATCGCTCCTGCCGAGCTCTAGGGTGCACCGCGCAAAACGGGATGCTGCGGTGCAGCAGCACGCAAAACTGCGGCAAGTCGCTATTTGGGGCCAAGGATTTGGGGCCCGAAAACTGTGATGGAATCCAGACTCTTGTATTTCGAACTGTGAGCTATTTCACAGAACCCGGCCTGGTGCTCCGGGTATAGCGCGGTCGTCCCACGGTCCGATGTGCCCGCCCCGGCAGCATCGCCGCATCGCATCGCAGAGGTCCGCGCTTCACGGGCCGCCCGTTTCCGCGCCCGCTGACCGCAGCTCTAAGCGCCTGCGTTATGTTCAATGACAGGATATTGGGCCCGGTCTGCCAGTTCTTGGGGCGATCTCGCGCCGCTGCGTGATTGGCCATCGGCCTGTGAGGCGCCTGGCCAGGGAATAAAAATCGCGGGCCGCTGGCTCATCAAGTCTATTTGACATAATCCACCCGCCTTTTGTCTGGTTTTGATCTGTCCTGGCTGTGAGAACCTGCGCCTTATTGCCTGAATTTGGTTAATTTTTGGCCTCTCACCATTCCCGAAGTTGGGGCAATTGGTCCGCCGTGGCCCCGCTTAGCAACCGACAATATGTTGAATCGTTGACCGGTTATTGGCGGTGGTTATAGTCAAACGGCGTCGGAACAAGCCTCGTTAGATAGCGCACTCCGAATCGGATGAATACCCACGAACTTTCGCCGCAGTCGCACTTCGACTCGCTCACGAACTCTGTGGGCGACCATGCAACGGCCGTCTACCTGGCGGCGTTCCGCAACCTGCTCTTGCCCTTGGTGCGTACTGCGATGCGGCATGGGCTCGCTCATAACGAGCTCGTCGAGGCGCTTCGGAGGGCGATAGCTGAATGTGCCATGGACCTCCATTCCGGGGGTGTAACCGCTTCCAACATGTCTGACTCGCAACTGGCAATTCTCACTGGGATCCCCAGGCGAGATGCAGCTCGCATTAAGTCGAC
>CAZOSZ010000048.1:0-14570 GCA_964582505.1 uncultured Ectothiorhodospiraceae bacterium
GGATCGCGGCCGACCTGCACCCGCCTGCAGGGCTTGTGCCCGGCGCGCATCCGCGCGCGGTGGTGGATCCGACCGCCGAAGTCGCGCCCGACGCCTCGATCGCCGCCGGCGCGATCGTCGAGGCGGGCGCGCGCATCGGCTCGGGCGTATTCGTCGGTCCCAATTGTGTGGTCGGCCAGGGCGCCACGGTCGGCGCTGGCAGCCGACTGGAGGCCGGTGTCACACTGTGTCACGGCGTGACGCTGGGTCAGCGCGTGCTGGTGCACCCCGGTGCGGTGATCGGTGCGGACGGCTTTGGGCTGGCGCGCGAGCCCGAGGGCTGGATCAAAGTGCCCCAGCTCGGCAGCGTGAGCATCGGCGATGACGTCGAGATCGGCGCCAACACCACCATCGACCGCGGCGCCATCGAGGACACGGTCATCGAGGAGGGCGTCAAGCTGGACAACCAGATCCAGGTGGCCCACAACGTGCGCATCGGCGCGCACACGGTGATTGCCGGCTGCACCGGCGTTTCCGGAAGCACCACCATCGGGCGCAATTGCATGATCGCCGGCGCGGTAGGGATTGCCGGGCACCTGGAGATCGCCGACGGCACGGTGATCACCGGGCTCACCATGGTCAGCCGCTCGATTCGCGAGCGCGGCGTATACTCGGGCGCGTTGCCAATGGACGAGGCCGGGCGCTGGCGCCGTAATGCGGCTCGCTTCCGCCAGCTCGACGCGCTGGCCAAACGCCTTGCACGGCTGCAACGGCAGGGGGACGTGGCGGATAACAAGGCGGGCGCGGGGCCGGCAGAATCGGGGGAGGGCGAGGATGACTGAGGACAGCTCACTGGACCTGCAGCAGATCAAGGTCTATCTGCCGCATCGCTACCCCTTTCTGCTGATCGATCGCGTACTCGAACACACTCCCGGCGGCGAGATTATCGCCATCAAGAACGTCACCTGCAACGAGCCGTACTTCCAGGGACATTTCCCCGGTCGCCCGGTGATGCCGGGCGTGCTGATCGTCGAGGCGATGGCCCAGGCGGCCGGGGTGCTGGCGTTTCGCACCGCCGGCGTGGAGCCGACCGAGCATTCGACCTTCTATTTCGTCGGCATTGACAACGCGCGCTTCCGCGCCCCGGTCGTGCCGGGCGACCAGTTGCTCCTGAAAGCCCGCTTCGAGCGCCGCATTCGCACGATCTGGCGGTTCCAGACCGAGGCCAGCGTGGACGGCAAGGTGGTGGCCTCGGCCGAGATGATGGTTGCGCCGGAGGGAGGCAGGCAGTGATCCACGCGACGGCGGTGGTGTCGGCCACCGCGCGCATCCACGAGACCGTCTCGGTCGGGCCCTACACGGTGATCGGCGACGGCGTGGAAATCAGCGCCGGCACCGTAATCGGTCCGCACGTGGTGATCGAGGGCGCGACGCAGATCGGCCGTGACAACCGGATCTTCCAGTTCGCCTCGATCGGCGCCGCACCGCAGGACAAGAAGTACCGCGGTGAACCGACACGACTGGTGATCGGCGACGGCAACACGATCCGCGAGTGCGCCACGATCAACCGCGGCACCGCACAGGACCGCGGCCTGACTCAGATCGGCAACGACAACTGGATCATGGCCTACGCCCACATCGCCCACGACTGCATCATCGGCGACCACGTGATCCTGGCCAATAACGTGGCACTCGCGGGCCATTGCCAGGTCGGCGACTGGGTGATCTTTGGCGGCTTCTCCGGCCTGCACCAGTTCTGCCGCGCCGGCGCGCACAGTTTCCTTGGCAAGTACGCCGGTGTCAGCCAGGACGTTCCGGCCTATGTCATGGTCGGCGGCTACCCGCCGCAGCCGCATGGAATCAATGCCGAGGGCCTGAAGCGTCGGGGCTTCAGCGCCGCGCAAGTCAGTCACATCCGCCATGCCTACAGGCTCCTCTACCGCAGCGGCATGAAGCTTGCCGAGGCGCTCGCCGAGATCGAGCGGCTCGCTGCCACGCAGCCGGAACTTGAGCTGCTCGCAGCGTCGATCCGGGATTCCACCCGCAGCATCGTGCGCTAGCCGGGCGCGGCGATGCCAGGCAGCACCCTGCAGCGAAGCCCGGCGCGAGGCGACAGATTGCGGGTCGGCTTGATCGCCGGGGAAGCCTCCGGCGACCTGCTGGGCGCGGGGCTGGTGCGGGAACTGCGGTGCATCTATCCCGATGCCTTGTTCGAGGGCGTGGCGGGCCCGGCGATGCTGGCGGAGGGCGTGCACGGCTGGCTGCCGATGGAGCGGCTTTCGGTCATGGGCCTCGCGGAAGTGCTGAGCCACCTGCCGGAACTGCTGCGGATCCGTCGCAGGGTGACCGGCCGCCTGCTCGACTGGCACCCCGACGTGGTGGTCGGCATCGACTCGCCGGACTTTACGCTGGCCGTGGAACGGCGGCTGCGCGCTGCGGGGATTCGCACGGTGCACTATGTCAGCCCCTCGGTCTGGGCGTGGCGCGCCGGGCGCATCCACGGCATTGCGCGGTCCGCCGACCTGGTGCTCTGCCTGCTGCCCTTCGAGCCGCCGATCTACCAGGCCCACGGCATCCCGGCCGAGTTCGTCGGGCACCCGATGGCGGACACGCTCCCGTTGGTGCCGGACCGGAATGCGAGCCGCGCGGCCCTTGGCCTGTCGGCGCCGGATCGCGACCGGACCGGAGAGGTGCTGGCCCTGTTGCCCGGCAGCCGGCACGGGGAAGTTTCCAGGCTGGGGGGTGATTTCGCCGCCGCCGCCGCGCGGCTGGCGGCCATGCGCCCGGGAATGCAATGCATCGCCGCGATGGCCTCGCCGACGCTGCGCGAGCGCTTTGCCGCACAGTTGTCCGAGCGTGCTCCGGGCCTGGAGGTGAGACTCTACGACGGCCGCTCGAGGGAAGTGATGGCGGCTGCCGACCTGGTGATGCTGGCCTCCGGCACGGCCACGCTCGAGGCGGCATTGCTGAAGCGGCCGATGGTGGTGGCCTACCGCGTGGCCGGGACGACCTTCCGGTTGGTCCGGTCCATGCGGCTGATGAAGGTCCGCCGCTTCGCGCTGCCCAACCTGCTGGCGGGCGAGGACCTGGTGCCCGAGCTGATCCAGGATGAGGTCACGCCCGAACGGCTGGCCGCGGAGGCCGTCGCGCTGCTCGACGATGCCCCGCGTCGCGCCCGGCTGGTGGCCCGTTTTGCGGCCTTGCACGAGTTGCTGCGGCGCAACGCGGATCGGCGGGCGGCCGAGGCGGTGCTGCGCCTGACGCAGCGACTGCCGGAGCCGCTCGCATGAGCGCCCCGGCAGGAATTCTTGTCAGCCGGCTCGCGGGCGTGGATGAGGCCGGCCGCGGCCCGCTGGCCGGCCCGGTGGTCGCAGCCGCAGTGATCCTGGACCCGGCCTGCGAGATTGCCGGACTGACGGATTCCAAGCGGCTGAACCCGGACTCGCGAACGCGGCTTGCGGGGCTCATCATGTCCGGTGCACGCGCCTGGGCCATCGCCTGGGCCGACGCCCCGGAGATCGATGCGCTGAACATCCTCGCGGCCAGCATGCTCGCGATGCGCCGGGCCGTTGACCGGCTCGGTCTCGCGCCCGACCACGTGGTGGTCGACGGCAACCGATGCCCGCGGCTGCTGCGCGGCTGCAGCGTGGAGGCGGTCGTCGGCGGTGATCTCAGCGTGCCGGCCGTCAGCGCGGCATCGATTCTCGCCAAGACCTGGCGCGATGCGTGGATGACGCGGCTGGAGCACCGCTATCCGGGCTACGGGTTCGCGCGCCACAAGGGCTATCCGACCGCCGAACACCGTGCCGCACTGGCGCAGCTCGGACCTTGCGGCGCCCACCGCCGCAGCTTTGCTCCGGTGGCGCAGTTGCTCGGCCGGACTGCGCCATGAGCACGGGTTTCGTCCACCTGCGCCTGCACACCGAGTACTCGCTGGCCGACAGCGTGCTCCGGATCCCGGCGTTGCTCGATCGGGTCGCGGCGCTCGGCATGCCCGCGGTGGGCGTCACCGACCAGGTCAACCTGTTCGCCATGGTGAAGTTCTACCGCGGGGCGCTCAGGCGCGGCATCAAGCCGATCGTCGGCGCCGACCTGTGGATCGACGAGCCGGGCGATGCGCGCCACCCGAGCCGGCTCGCGGTGCTGTGCCGCAACGACGCAGGCTATCGCAATCTTTGCCGGCTGTTGACGCGCGCCCACCTCGAGGGACGGCGACTCGGCCAGGTGCTGGTGGCGCGCGACTGGCTGGACCGGGCGTCCTGCGCGGGGCTGATCGCCCTGTCGGCAGGGCGCGAGGGCGACATCGGCAGGGCGCTGCTGGCCGGCCGGAGGGAGGATGCGGCGCGCTGCCTGGCCGGTTGGCGGGAATCCTTCCCCGACAGCTTCTACCTGGAGGTGCACCGCACCGGCCGCGACGCCGAGGAGATCCACCTCACGGAGGCGGTGGCCTTGGCCAGCACCACCGGCACGCCGCTGGTCGCGACCAACGATGTGCGGTTTCTCGCGGCCGCCGACTTCGATGCGCACGAGGCGCGGGTCTGCATCCACCAGGGGCAGACGCTCAGCGACCCGCGCCGCCCGCGCGATTACAGCGAAGAGCAGTATCTGAAGAGCGCTGCGGAGATGGAGGCGTTGTTCGCCGACCTGCCCGAGGCGCTGGAAAACAGTGTCGAGATTGCGCGCCGCTGCAGCCTGGAGCTGAAGCTTGGCGAGAGCTTCCTGCCGGATTTCCCGGTGCCCGAGGGCGAGACCGCGGACAGCCATCTGCGCGCCCTGGCCAACGCCGCGCTCGACGCGCGGCTGCCCGTGCTGATCAAGGAAACGCCTGCCTGCACGGCCGCCGATTACCGTGCGCGGCTGGCGCGGGAACTCGACGTGATCTGCAACATGGGCTTCCCGGGCTACTTCCTGATTGTCGCCGACTTCATCCGCTGGGCGAAGCACAACGATATCCCGGTCGGGCCCGGCAGGGGTTCGGGCGCCGGTTCGCTGGTTGCCTTTGTCCTTGGAGTAACTGATTTAAATCCATTACGTTACGACCTTCTCTTCGAGCGGTTTCTAAATCCTGAGCGCGTCTCGATGCCGGATTTCGACATCGATTTCTGCATCAATGGCCGCGACCGGGTGATCGACTACGTGGCGCGCCGTTACGGGCGCGACAGCGTCGCGCAGATCATCACCTTCGGCAGCATGGCGGCCAAGGCGGTGGTGCGCGATGTCGGGAGAGTGCTCGGTCATCCCTACGGCTTGACCGACCGGATCGCCAAGCTGATCCCCTTTGAGGTCGGAATGACCCTCGACAAGGCGCTCGCGCAGGAACCCGAGCTGCGCCGCCTCTACCAGTCGGATGACGAGGTGCGCACCCTGATCGATCTCGCCAGGGGTCTCGAGGGACTGGCGCGCAACGCCGGGCGGCACGCCGGCGGCGTGGTGATCGCGCCGACCGTATTGACCGACTTCACGCCACTGTATTGCGAGGAGGGCGGCGAGGCGCCGGTCACGCAGTTCGACAAGGACGACGTCGAAGCCGCCGGGCTGGTGAAATTCGACTTCCTCGGCCTGCGCACCCTGACCATCATCGATCGCGCGGTGAAGCGCGTGAACGCGATGCGCGCGGAGACCGGTGAGCCGGCGCTGGAGATCGCGGCCATTGCGCTGGACGACCCCAGGACCTTCGAGCTCTTGCGGGCGTGCCGGACCACGGCGGTGTTCCAGCTCGAGTCGCGCGGCATGAAGGACCTGGTAAAACGGCTGCAGCCCGACAGTTTCGACGACATCGTCGCGCTGGTCGCGCTGTTCCGCCCGGGTCCGCTGCAATCGGGCATGGTGGATGATTACATCAACCGCAAGCACGGCCGCCAGTCCGGGTCGATCGACTACTTCCACCCCAGCCTGGAGCCGGTGCTCAAGCCCACCTATGGCGTGATCCTCTACCAGGAGCAGGTCATGCAGATCGCCCAGGTGATGGCGGGGTACAGCCTGGGTGCCGCCGACCTGCTGCGGCGCGCGATGGGCAAGAAGAAACCCGAGGAGATGGCCAAGCAGCGCGCCGTGTTCGTCGAGGGCGCCGTCGGTCGGGGTGTGGACCGCGGTACGGCAAGCTGGATCTTCGACCTGATGGAAAAGTTTGCCGGCTATGGTTTCAACAAGAGCCATTCGGCGGCCTATGCCCTGCTGTCGTATCAGACCGGGTGGCTGAAGTCGCACTATCCGGAGGCATTCATGGCCTCGGTGTTGTCCACCGACATGGACCACACCGACAAGATCGTCACGCTGATCGACGAGTGTCACCAGCTTGGGTTGACGGTCGAGCCGCCGGACGTCAACGAGTCGGAGCACGCCTTCAATGTCGCCGGCCCGGGGCGACTGCGATACGGACTGGGCGCGATCAAGGGGGTCGGCCAGGCCGCGGTGCAGGCGATCATCCATGAGCGACAGATCGGCGGGCGCTTCGCCTCGCTGACCAGCCTTTGTGCACGGCTCGACCTGCAGCGCGTGAATCGGCGCACCATCGAAGCGCTGATCCGCGCCGGGGCACTCGACAGCATCGGCCCGAATCGGGCCACGCTGCTGCAGCGCCTGGGCCGGGCGCTTGGCCGGGCCGAGCAAAGCGCGCGCGCTGCGGCGGCGGGACAGGAAGACCTGTTTGGCATCAGCGTGACACCGAGCCCGGTTGCGGGACTCGAGGACGAGGGCGATGAGCTGCCCGACTGGAGTGCGGCGGAGCGGCTGGCCGGCGAACGGGATACGCTCGGACTGTTTCTGACCGGCCACCCGGTGGACGAGGTCGCGGCCGACCTGGCGGCGCTGACGACCACGCGGATCGGCGAGCTGGCGGCCGACAGGCCGGTGGAGGGCGAGCGCAGCTACGGCGCGAGCCGGCGGGACATAGTGGTCGGCGGACTGATCGTCGATATGCGCCGGCGCGGCAACCGGGTCTCGCTGCTGCTCGATGATCGAAGCGGCCGTCTGGAAGTCACGCTGTTCGAGGAGACCTACCAGCAGTGCCGACACCTGGTGGCGAAGGACGCCATCGTGCTTGCCGAGGGCAGCTTGCGGTTCGACGATTTCATCGATGACTGGCGGCTGACCGCGCGCCGTGTGGTGGACCTCGACCAGGCAATGGCCGAACGCGCGCGGCGCGTCCTGCTGCGCTGCGAAAACCCCGCCGGCGGCGGCTTCGTAGCGGAACTCAAGCACGCGCTCGAGCCCTTTCGCGGCGGCCGTTGCGCGGTGACGATGGTCTATCGAAGCCCAGCCGCTGCCGCCCGGCTGCAGCTTGGCGAGCACTGGCGCATCCGGCCGAGCCTGGAATTGCTGCACCGCCTTGCCAGTCTGGTCGGGCCAGGCAATGTCCACATGGACTACGGCGAAGCTGCAGCAAGGGAGCAGTCTCCCCGTCAGCAGTAGGGGGACAGGGCTGCCTTGGAACAACGTCCCCCCGGCTTGTGCTGGACCGGCGCTCGCGTGTAGTTTGTCGGCCTCACCGGCAGACCGGCCCGCCTTGTGAACCTGAATTTCCTCGACTTCGAACAGCCCATTGCCGAGCTCGAGGCGAAGATCGACGAGCTGCGGTTCGTGGGCGACGATTCGCAGGTCAATCTTTCCTCGGAGATCCGCCGGCTCAAGGCAAAGAGCGAGGCGCTGACCCGCAGTATTTTCTCCAACTTGAACGCATGGCAGGTGGCCCAGGTCGCCCGCCATCCACAGCGCCCCTACGCCAAGGACTACATCGAGCGCCTGTTCACCGGGTTCGAGGAGCTGCACGGCGACCGCACGTACGCAGACGATCCGGCGATCGTCGGCGGCCTGGCGCGGTTCGATGGCAGGCCGGTGGCAGTCATCGGCCAGCAGAAAGGCCGGGACACCAAGGCCAAGGTGTTTCGCAATTTCGGCATGCCGCGTCCCGAGGGCTATCGCAAAGCGCTGCGACTGATGCACATGGCACAGAAGTTCGGGCTTCCGGTGCTGACCCTGATCGACACTCCGGGCGCCTATCCGGGTATCGGCGCCGAGGAACGCGGCCAGAGCGAGGCCATCGCCCGCAACCTGCTGGAAATGTCGGGGCTGAAGACGCCGATCATCGCCGTGGTGATCGGCGAGGGCGGATCCGGAGGCGCACTGGCGATCGGCGTCGCCGATCGCGTGCTGATGCTCCAGTACAGCATCTATTCGGTGATCTCCCCCGAGGGCTGCGCTTCGATTCTGTGGAAAAGCGGGGAAAAGTCTGCCGATGCCGCCGAGGCGATGGGCATCACCGCCGACAAGTTGCATGAGCAGGGCCTGATCGATGTGGTGATTCCCGAGCCGCTTGGCGGCGCGCACCGCGACCCGGCGGCCATCGCCGAGACGCTGCGCGCGGCCATCGCACAGGAGCTGGCGCGGCTCGACGACCTGTCGCTGGAGCAGTTGCTCGCGGCGCGTTACCAGAAACTGGTGAGTGCCGGCCGGTTCCGCGAGGGCTGAGCCGCTGCCCGATCCCGTTGCGGCCCGCGGCGGCGGCTTGCCATGGGCCCCTCTCGGTCAATCGACAATGCCCTCGAGTGATCCATGGCAAGTCGCCACCACTGCGTCCGCGCCGGTGCGGGCGACAAGGGATTGCGTCTCGCAGGATCACAGCAGCACGCATCGGCACGCATCGACTGGCATCGGCTAGCATTGGCCTGGCAGCAGCGGGGCGGGGACGGGATGGCTCGATCGAGCGCATGGTGGATTAAGCGAGGGCGAGCCATCCCGGCGCCACCGGGCGGTCCGGCGCGGCAGGCGATCCCACCATCGCCCGCCTATGGTCGAGCGCGCCGCATGGCAAGCACGCATGGCCGTCTTTGAAGCGGAGGCGTTGTGGGCCCGGCTCGAGCAGCTGCCCGGCGGGGCCGCGGCCGGCCGCTACTGCGTGGCATTCAGCGGCGGCCTGGACTCGACGGTGTTGCTGGCGGCCATGGCCGAGCTTGCGCCGCGACTCTCGACCGGGTCCCTGCGCGCGATGCACGTGGAGCACGGCCTCCATCCGGACTCGGAAGGCTGGGCTGCTGCGTGCGTCCGCCGCTGCGAACAGCTCGGCGTGCCGGTCGAGCTGCTGCGCGTGGACGCGACGCCGGGGCGGGGCGAGAGCCCCGAGGCCAGGGCACGGGAGGTGCGTTACCTTGCCCTGAGCGCGCGACTTGCGCCGGCCGAGGTGTTGCTGACCGCGCACCACGCCGATGACCAGCTCGAGACCGTGTTGTTGCAGCTGTTGCGCGGCGCCGGCGTGGCCGGCCTGGCCGCAATGCCGCTCATGGCGAAGCTCGGGCAGGGCACTCACATGCGACCGTTGCTCGGGTTTCCGCGCGAATCACTGCGCGAGTGGGCCCGGCGACGCGGGCTGTCGGGCTGGGTCGAGGATCCGGCCAATGCGGCAGCGCGCTTTTCGCGCAGTCACCTGCGTCAATCGGTGCTGCCGGGCATTCACGCGCACTGGCGTGGCGCCGCCGCCGCCGTGGCGCGCTCGGCCCGGCACTGTGCCGAGGCCGCGCGGCTGCTGGATGAACTGGCCCGGATCGACGCGCAGCGCTGGGGGGACGGCGAGGCACTGCGGCTGTCGGGGTTGCGTGACCTGTCCGGGGCGCGGTGTCGCAACCTGGTGCGCTGGCAGGCGCGCAGCCTGGGGCTGGCGGTGCCCGACGAGCGCCGGCTGGCGACGCTGATTGCGCAGATCCTCGGTGCGCGCGGCGACGCCTCGCCCGAGGTGCGCTGGCCGGGCGTGGTCGCGACCCGCCATGCCGATCGGCTGTGGCTGATCCCCGAGGCGCTGCTCGCGGTGCCCCTGGCGCCACGGGACTGGCCCGACCCGCATACCTCCCTGGAGCTGGGCCCCGGGCTGGGCGAACTCGGGCTCGAGCGGAGCACGGAAGGCGGCCTGAGCTCCGCGGCGCTGGATGCCCGACCATGGCGGGTCCGGTTCCGCAGCGGCGGCGAACGCCTGCGCCTGCCTGGACGGGCAGGCAGCCGGGCCCTGAAGAAACTGTTGCACGAGGCCGGCGTGCCGCCGTGGCTGCGCATGCGCATGCCGCTGCTCGAAATCCGCGGGGCATTGGCCGCGGCGGGCGGACGGTGGGTGGACGAGGCCTGGTGGGCGCCTCCCGGGACGCCCGCCTGGCGGCTCGAATGGAGCGGTTGCCGGCTGCCCGGGGCGGCGGCGTTCGTTGTCGGCGGGCGGGCCTTCTGATACTCTGACTTCCCGTCGTTTTTCACGCGCCGGCGGCGCGCCTTTCCCCTCAAACGGCGGTATTCCTGATGACCCGTTTCGTCTTCGTCACCGGTGGCGTGGTTTCCTCGCTTGGCAAGGGCATTGCCTCGGCGTCGCTTGGCGCGATCCTCGAGGCGCGAGGCCTGACCGTCAGCATGATCAAGCTGGATCCCTACATCAACGTGGATCCGGGCACGATGAGTCCGTTCCAGCACGGCGAGGTGTTCGTCACGCATGACGGCACCGAGACCGACCTGGATCTCGGCCATTACGAGCGCTTCGTGCGCACCGTGACTTCCCGCCACAGCAACTACACCACCGGGCGGATCTACCAGAACGTGATCGCCAAGGAGCGCCGCGGCGAATATCTCGGCGCCACCGTACAGGTCATTCCGCACATCACCGACGAGATCAAGCGCTGTGTGCTGGCAGGCGCCGGCGACGCCGACGTATGCATGGTCGAGATCGGCGGCACGGTCGGCGACATCGAGTCACTGCCGTTTCTCGAGGCGATCCGCCAGATGGGCAGCCAGCTCGGCCGCGACCGCGTCGCCTACATGCACCTCACGCTGGTTCCCTATATCGCGACCTCCGGGGAGATCAAGACCAAGCCGACGCAGCACTCGGTGAAGGAGCTGCGCAGTATCGGCATCCAGCCGGACGTCCTGCTCTGCCGGGCGGACCGGCCGCTGCCGCCAGACCAGCGGCGCAAGATTGCGTTGTTCACCAATGTCGAGGAGAAAGCGGTGATCTCCGCGGTGGACGCCGACGATATCTACAAGATTCCGCTGTTGCTCAACGCCGAGCACCTCGACGACATCATCTGCGACAAACTGCGTATCGATGCGCCGCCCGCCGACCTGTCCGAATGGCAGGCGGTGGTGGAGGCCAAGGCCAGCCCGCTGCACCGCGTGGACATCGCAATGGTGGGCAAGTACGTCGATTTCCAGGACTCGTACATGTCGCTCAACGAGGCCCTGATCCATGCCGGGGTGCACACCCGCACCAAGGTCAAGATCCATTTCGTGGAGGCCGAGAAGCTCGAGCGCGACGGCAGCACGCGCTGCCTCGAGGGCATGGATGCGATCCTGGTGCCGGGCGGCTTCGGCGACCGCGGCATCGAGGGCAAGATCGCCGCCGCGCGTCATGCCAGGGAGCAGGGCGTGCCGTATCTCGGCATCTGCCTCGGGCTGCAGGTGGCGGTGATCGAGTTCGCGCGCCACGTCGCCGGGCTGGCAGGCGCGCACAGCACCGAGTTCAAGCGCGACACGCCGCACCCGGTGATCGCGCTGATCACCGAATGGACCGATCGGACCGGGGCCATCGAGCAGCGCGACGAGGCTTCCGACCTGGGCGGCACCATGCGTCTGGGCGGCCAGGACTGCCTGCTCACGCCGGGCAGCCGGGTGGCGACGATTTATGGGCGTCAACGGATCGTGGAACGGCACCGCCATCGCTATGAGTTCAACAACAATTACCGCGGGTTGCTCGAGGGCGCCGGCCTGGTGATTTCCGGCTGGTCGCTGGACGGGCTGTGCGAAATGATCGAGCTGCCGGAGCACCTGTGGTTCATCGCCAGCCAGTTCCATCCGGAGTTCACCTCCAACCCGCGTGACGGCCACCCGCTGTTCACCGGCTTCATCGAGGCGGCGCGAGCGCGGCGGCAGTTCGCCGAGCCGGCGGCAGTGCGCGCATGAGGCTCTGCGGCTTTGAAGTCGGCCTGGACCGGCCGCTGTTCCTGATCGCCGGGCCGTGCGTCATCGAGGGCGCCGAGTTTTCCATCGAGACCGCCGGCCGGATCAAGGCGATTGCCGCGCGCGTCGGCGTGCCGTTCATCTACAAGTCATCGTTCGACAAGGCCAACCGCTCCTCGATCGGAAGTTTCCGCGGGCCGGGCATGGAGGAGGGCCTCAGGATTCTCGAGCGGGTCAAGCGCGAGGTCGGCGTGCCGGTGCTGACCGATGTGCACGAGGACACGCCGCTCGGCGAAGTCGCCGCGGTCGTGGACGTGCTGCAAACGCCCGCCTTCCTCTGCCGGCAGACCAACTTCATCGTCGCGGCCTGCTCGCAGGGCAGGCCGGTCAATATCAAGAAGGGCCAGTTCCTGTCGCCCTGGGAAATGGCCAACGTGGTGACCAAGGCGCGCTCCACCGGCAACCAGCAGGTCATGGTGTGCGAACGCGGCTTCAGTTTCGGCTACAACAACCTGGTCTCCGACATGCGCTCGCTGGCGGTGATGCGCGAGTCGGGCGCGCCGGTGGTGTTCGACGCCACCCATTCGGTGCAGCTCCCCGGAGGCAAGGGCTCGGCCTCGGGCGGACAGCGGGAGTTCGTGCCGGTCCTGGCGAGGGCCGCCGTGGCCGCCGGCGTCTCCGGCCTGTTCATGGAGACCCATCCCGATCCGGACAAGGCGCTGTCGGACGGACCGAACGCCTGGCCGCTGGACCGGCTCGAGGCGCTGCTCGGCATGCTCCGGCTGCTCGATGACACGGTCAAGTCGCAGCCGTTCGAAGAGGCCGAGCTGCTGAAGCCATGAGCCGCACGGACCGCTGAGGGGGGCAACAGGGAGACTCAGATGGCAAGAATCGCAGACGTTCGCGCGCGCGAGATCCTTGACTCGCGCGGCAACCCCACGGTCGAGGCCGACGTGCTGCTGGAAGGCGGGTTTAGCGGGCGCGCCGGCGTGCCCTCGGGCGCATCGACCGGCACCCGGGAGGCCGTGGAGTTGCGCGACGGCGATGACTCGCGCTACCTCGGCAAGGGTGTGCGCAAGGCGGTGGCGAACGTCAACGGGGAGATTCGCGCAGCAGTGCAGAGTATGGACGCCGCCGACCAGTCCGCACTGGACCAGCGACTGATCGAGCTCGACGGCAGCGAAAACAAGGGCAGGCTCGGCGCCAACGCCATCCTCGCGGTGTCGCTGGCGGCCGCCAAGGCGGCTGCCGCGGCCAGCGGACAGTCGCTGTTCCGTCACCTGCACGCGGGCGGTGATTTCTCGATGCCGGTGCCGATGATGAACATCATCAACGGTGGCTCGCATGCCGACAACAACGTCGACATCCAGGAATTCATGATCATGCCGGTCGGCGCGCCGAGCTTTTCCGAGGCCCTGCGATATGGTGCGGAAATCTTCCATGCGCTGAAATCGGTGTTGCGCTCCCGCGGCCTGGCGACCGCGGTCGGCGACGAGGGCGGCTTCGCGCCCGACCTGCCGTCCAACGAAGCGGCACTCGAGACCATCCTCGTCGCCATCGAAAAGGCAGGCTTCCGTGCCGGGGCGGACATCGCCCTGGCGCTCGACGTGGCGAGCTCCGAGTTTTGTTCCGGTGGCGTCTACCGGCTCGAGTCCGAGGACCGCGAGTTCGACGCTGCCGGGTTCTGCGACTTTCTCGAGGACCTGGTGGCCCGCTACCCGATCGTCTCGGTCGAGGATGGCATGGCGGAAGACGACTGGAGCGGCTGGAAACTGCTTTCCGAACGCCTCGGCAGGCGCGTGCAACTGGTCGGCGACGACCTGTTCGTGACCAATACCCGGATCCTCGCCGAGGGCATCGAGCAGGGCATCGCCAACTCGATCCTCATCAAGGTCAACCAGATCGGCACGCTCACCGAAACGCTCGCGGCGATCCGCATGGCCGACGAGGCGGGATACAGCGCCGTGGTGTCGCACCGCTCCGGCGAAACCGAGGATGCGACCATCGCCGACATCGCCGTGGCCACCGCGGCGACGCAGATCAAGACCGGCTCGCTGTCGCGCTCCGATCGCGTCGCCAAGTACAACCAGCTGCTGCGCATCGAGGAAGAACTCGGCGCCGCGGCGCGTTACCCCGGCCGGGCGGCCTTCCCGCGCGTCGTGGCCTGAGCGCAGGCCAGGGGTGCGGGCGGTCCTCTTCATCCTGGTCGTGCTGCTGGCGCTGCTGCAGGCCCGCATCTGGATCTCGGATGACGGCTATCGGGCCGCCTGGCGGCTGGGTGCGCAGATTGCCGCCCAGCAGGAGGACAACGAGGCCCTGCGGGAACGCAATCGAACGCTCGCCGCCGAGGTCAGCGACCTGAAGAGCGGCAAGGACGCGGTGGAGGAGATTGCGCGCAGCGAGCTCGGCATGATTCGTGCGGGGGAGACGCTGTTCCAGGTGGCCGACGACGAGGACGAGCCGACGGACCCGGCGGGAGAGCCACGCTGATGGCGCGTGCCTGGGCGGTGGTGCCGGCGGCAGGCAGTGG
Organism: uncultured Ectothiorhodospiraceae bacterium; assembly: GCA_964582505.1. GTDB lineage: Bacteria > Pseudomonadota > Gammaproteobacteria > Steroidobacterales > XN24 > XN24. Next base: position 14,429 of record CAZOSZ010000048.1, read on the forward strand.
CACCCGGATGGGCGGCGATACCCCCAAGCTCTACCTGCCCTTGTGCGGCAGGCCGTTGCTGGCGCATGCCCTGGCGCCGCTGCTGGAGTGCGCGCGCATCGAGGCGGTGGTGCTGGTAGTCGCCCCGGGCGACCAGCGCTGG
>CAZOSZ010000049.1:0-14409 GCA_964582505.1 uncultured Ectothiorhodospiraceae bacterium
AGGAGCGGCTTGTAGGAGCGGCTTCAGCCGCGACCATGCGCCTGGTCGCGGCTGAAGCCGCTCCTACAAGCCGCTCCTACCACCCCTGGAGGCCGGGGATCAGCGCCCTGATGCCGTAGACCACCGCCAGGGTCACCGCCAGGCCGGCAAGGTAAAGCAACACGAACCAGCCCATGCGGCGCCAGGACTCGGACACCGGCCTGCGTCCCCGAGGCTCAGTGATATCCGGCATCCACCGTGACCTTGCCGCGGAACACCCAATAGACGTAGGCGGTGTAACCGAGGATCACCGGCAGGAAAATCACCGCGCCGACCAGCAGCAGCGCCTGGGCGTTCGGCGCTGCCGCCGCCTGCTCGATGGTCAGGGAGTAGGGCACGAGGTACGGGAAGATCCCGACCAGCAGGCCGATGTAGCCGAGCCCGAACAGCGCGACGCTCCACAGGTAAGGCCCGTAATGTGAGCCGCCGCGAAGGCCCTTGACCAGTTGCCAGAAGGCCACGCCCACCAGCACCGGGATCGGACTCCAGGCCATCAGCCGGCCCCAGTCGACTTCCGGATAATTGAGGCCCCAGCGCTCGGCCACGCCAGCCTCCAGCGCCGGCACCCAGAGGCTGACGACCACCATCATCAAGAGCACCACCGCGGCCGACACCAGGCCCACGCGCCGGCTCCAGTCCAGCAGCCGCCCCTCGGTCTTGATCACCAGCCAGCCTGCGCCCAGCAGGATGTAGCCCCAGACCAGCGCACAGCCGGTCACGAAACTGAAAGGCGTCAGCCAGTCGAACATCCCGCCGGCGAAGCGGTTGTCCTCCAGGGGGATGCCCTGCACCAGCGCGCCGAGTATCAGGCCCTGCGAGAAGGTCGCCACGACCGAGCCCCAATGAAACGCCTGGTCCCAGATCCGCCGCCCGGTGCCATAGGCCTTGAAGCGGAACTCGAAGGCCACGCCGCGGAATATCAGCGCAATCAGCATGAATCCGATCGGCATGTAGATCGCCGGCATCAGCGCGGCGTAGGCCATCGGGAAGGCCGCGAACAGTCCCCCGCCGCCCAGCACCAGCCAGGTCTCGTTGCCGTCCCAGAAAGGCGCCACCGAATTCATCATGACGTCCCGGTCCTCGTCCTTCTCGGCGAACGGGAAGAGGATGCCGACCCCCAGGTCGAAGCCGTCCAGCAGGATGTACATGAAGACGGCAACGGCCAGCAGCGCGGCCCAGATCATCGGCAGGCTGAACAGGTCCATGGCGCTACCCCCTTGCCGGCCCGGATTCGCCGCGGCCGCGCGGGTCGGGCTCCGGCAGCATCCACGAGGCCAGCCGCGGCTTCTCGGGTTTAAGTTGCTCTGCGGTCGTCGGACCGGCCCAGGCGAGCTTGAACAGGTACCAGCTGCCAGCCGTGAACACGATGGTGTAGACGAACACGAAGACGATCAGCGAGGTGCCGACCGCGGCGGCGGTGACCGGGGAGGCTGAGTCCACCGTGCGCAGCAGCCCGTATACGGTCCACGGCTGCCGGCCGACTTCGGCGACGATCCAGCCGCTGATCACCGCGATGAATCCGGTCGGCCCGCTGAGGAAACAGAGCTTCAGGAACCATCGGTGCCGCTCGAGATCGCCGCGCCACACCTGCCAGGCGCCGAACCAGCCGATGAACAGCATCAGCACGCCGATCGCGAACATCACCCGGAAGCACCAGAACACCCAGGCCACCGGTGGACGATCCTCCGGCGGCCACTCCTTCAGTCCTTTGATCTCTCCGGCGAACGAACCGGTCACCAGCAGGCTGCCAATCTTCGGCACCGAAATCGAGAAATCGTTCCGCTCGGCGCGCTGGTTGGGCCAGCCGAACAGCACCAGCGGCGCGTCGCGATCATAGGTCTCCCAGTGGCCCTCCATCGCCGCCAGCTTGACCGGCTGGTCGCGGTGGACCTGCACGCCGTGCTCATGGCCGGCGATGATCTGCAGCGGCACGACGATGGCGAGAAAACCCATCGCGTGTTTCATCATCTTGCGGGCATGGTCGCGCTGGATGCCGCGCAGCAGGTGCAATGCGGCGACCGAGGCGACCACCACCGAGGTGGTCAGGAAAGCCGCCAGCAGCATGTGCGCAAAACGGTATGGGAACGAGGGATTGAAGATTACCTCGAGCCAGCTGGTGGCATAGAACACGCCGTCGCGCAGCTCGTAGCCGGCCGGCGTCTGCATCCAGCTGTTGGCCGCCAGGATCCAGAACGCCGAGATCATCGTGCCGACCGCGACGATCGCGGTCGCCGCGAAATGCAGCTTTGGCCCGACCTTGTCCCAGCCGAACAGCATGATGCCGAGGAACGATGCCTCGAGGAAAAATGCGGTCAGCACTTCGTAGCCGAGCAGCGGCCCGAGCACGTTGCCGGTCAGCTCGGAGAACACGCTCCAGTTGGTTCCGAGCTGGAAGCTGAGCACGACCCCGGACACCACGCCCATGCCGAAGGACACGGCGAAGATCTTGACCCAGAACTTGTAGAGCTCGCGGTAGATCGACTGGCCGGTGCGCAGCCACTGCGCCTCGATGACGGCGAGGTAGCTGGCCAGCCCGATGGTGAAGGACGGGAAGATGATGTGGAAGGCGATGGTGAAGGCGAACTGCAGTCGGGACAGCAGCACCATATCGAGATCGGCCATGGTCTCTCCCCTGGGTGCCACGTCGAGGGCCGGGCCGGCGTGCGGCCCCGGAGCCTGCTGCGAAGTTTAGTCCGTGTCAGAAGGTGGCGCACACCGGCGCCTGCGGCTCTGACGCCGTAACACGCAGGTCCTCCTGGGGGCCACAGCGCCGCTCGACCCAGCGGAGCAGCGGGTCCCATTGCTCCAGGTCGCGGCGAACCAGGTGCTGCTTGAATTCATGCAGGCCCAGCCCCTGTTGCGCTGCATGCGCATACACCTGGCTGTCGCGCAGCATGGTGAGGCAGGGAATGCAGAGCGTGTCGAGAAAGCGCAGCAATCTGCGTTGTGCCACCGTCCCTGCACGCACGCGGTTCGCGACCACGGCGACGCGGCCCTGCCGGCGATCCTCCTTGGCCACCAGCAGCAGGTCGGAGATGAAACCCGCCGCGGCGTGGATGTCGATGTCGGTGGCGCCGACGGGGATGATCAGCGCGTCCGCGCCGGCGGTGAATTCGGCGATCCGCGACGCCGGAATGGCGGCCGGCGTGTCGACCACCAGATAACGCGTGCCGGGCGGCGTGCGCAGCTGCCAACTGCGCGTCATCTGCAGGTTGATGCGAAAGGCCGCGATGCCGTGGATGAACGGCCGGTCTGCGGGCCGGTTTGCCAGCCAGCGCGTCGAGCAACCCTGCGGGTCGTGGTCCATCAGCGCGACGGGCGCGCCACGCGCCGCGAACCAGGCGGCAAGCTGGGTGGCCAGCGTCGTCTTGCCTGCGCCTCCCTTCGCGTTCAGCACGACGAGTTTGCGCGGGGCCTGCGGGCCTGTTGCTTGCAGCATGTTAGGCGACCCGGCTAGGAAACGGGTTGATAACATAACGCCAACGCCATGATTTTCCAAGCGTGCAGATTGCCAGTACTCCTGGGGGGATGGATTCAGCCCCCTGCGACCGCCGGGATGATCGACACGACCTCGCCATCTGCCAGTGGCGTGCGCAGCCCTTCCAGGCGCCGGGCGTCGCGCTCGCCGACGTACACGTTCACGTAGGGCCGCAGTTCGCCCTCGGGCGTGAGCACCCGGCTGAGCAGGGCCGCGCGCCCGCTTCCCAGCCGGGACAGCGCTTCGCCGAGGTCGGCCGCCTCGAGTTCGAGTTCCGCGGCGCCGTCGGCGAAGGCGCGCAGCGGCGGCGGGATTCGCATTGTCACCCGGCTCATGTGATCTCCAGCCAGTCCTCGACGAAATCCTCGCCGAGCAATCTCCAGGCGCGCAACTCGGGCTCGCCCGGCCGGTCCAGTGCGGCGATCAGGTAGCACCAGTCGGGCCATGCCTCGGCACGGTCGGTCGCGGACGGCGTGGCGGGGCCGCCGGGATGGGAATGCCATGCGCCGAGCAACAGCCCGCCGCGGCCACGCGCCGCGCGATCCGCGGCCAGCACGGCCTCCGGCTCGATCAGGTAGCGATCTGCAGCGGCCCGTGCATTGCTTGCCGGCCAGGCCTCGAACACCGTCGCCAGCTCACCCTCGCGCCGGCCGAGCAGCAGGCCGCAGCCCTCGTTCGGCAGCTCCGCCAGGCAATGGGCCAGCAGGGCCTCGCGCAGTGCGCCGGGCAGGCGGATCACCAGTCGCTGCGGTGGCGCGCCGGCATGCCGGCGTGCCGGGACACCCTGCGAGTCAGCGTTCAATGATCGCCACCACCGGATCAGGGTCGCGGAAGCATGTCAGCAACACGCGGTCGAAGCGTGCCGTCAACTCGAGCGCGCGCCGCGCGGCGTCCTCGGCCAGGGTCCTGCGTGCGGGGTCGTCCACCATGTTGATCACCGGCACCACCCTGGCGTTCGCCGCGCCCTTCAGCAGTCCGGCTTCACTGGCCAGCAGGCGGGCCGCGTGCTCCGGCTGCAACGGCTCGCCCGGCGTGGCACCGGTGAGGTCCGCCAGCCGCTCGAGGCGATGCGCGATCCTGCCGGTCAAGACTTCGCCGAGTGCGCGCGCCGAGAATACCGGCAGCAGAGTGGTCATGCCGGGTGGCAGCACCGGTTCGTCCTCGGCCGGCGCCTTGATCCAGCGCATCCGCGCGCCATCGGCCTTGACGAGGCTCAGCTCGAGCCCGAGCGCAACGTGCAGGGCTTCGACCTGCGCGGCGGGCACCGCGGCCAGCCTGCCCGGCTTGTCGCCGGGGCAGGCGTAGGCGAGCCGCCGCGTCTCGCCGCGCGAGCCAAGCGCCGCGGCAAGCTGCCCGGCAGGCGCGATGACCAGGGTTGCGCCGAGTGACTCCGGTGGCGGCAGGCTGTGGACCGTGGTGGTGAACGCGACGCGTCCCGGATGTCGTGCCATAAGTGCGAACAGCACGCTTTTCTTGCCGCCGGCGCCGGTGGCGCAAACGATTCCGGCGCGCGCGTCGAGCAGCTCGAGCAGCTCGCTCACGCCACACCCCGGACGGCCTTGACCGACAGGATGCGCGGCAGAAAGCCGGCGACCATCTGCCAGGACTCGGCGCCGTCGCGGCTGGCGAACAGGTGTCCGCCGGAAGTGCCGAAGTAGACACCGCAGGGGCGCGCGGCATCGGTGTCGATCGCTTCCCGCAGCACCGTGACCCAGGCATGTTCCTGAGGCAGGCCGCTGCTGGCGGACTGCCAGCTCGCGCCGGCATCGCGGCTGCGATACACGCGCAGCCTGCCGTCCACCACGGTGCGCATGTGCGAATCGGATTCCGGCACCTGGAACACGGTGTCGGGATCGTGCGGGTCGACCGCGATGGCGTAGCCGAAGTTGCCCGGCAGGCCCGCGGTGATCTCGGTCCAGCGACGGCCGCCGTCGTCGCTGCGCCAGGCGCCGTGGTAGCACTGCCGGTAGAGACGCTCCGGGTGCGCCGGGTGCATCACCAGCCGGTGGACGTTGTGGCCGGTTTCCGGGAAGGGATCCGGAAGGTGCTCGGCGCGCACGCCGGCGTTGGCCGCGGTCCAGCTTTCGCCGCCGTCCTCGCTGCGGAATACGCCGCCGGCCGAGACCGCGACCCAGATGCGCCGCGGATTCGCGGGATCGAGCTGGATGGAATGCACCGAGAAGCCGCCGCGCGCAGGCTCCCAGCTGTCACGCGTCGGGTGGCGGTTGAGCGCCTCGATGGGCTGCCAGCTGGCGGCACGGTCCTCGCTCAGGAACAGCCCGGCCGGGTCGATGCCGGCATACAATCGGCCGCCCGGCGCGGCGGCGAGATACCAGATGGCCTTCAGCGCGGTGGGGTGTTGCCCGGAGGGATGCTGTGGCGCGGTCGGCAGCGAGTCCCAGGAGCGGCCGCCGTCCTCGCTGCGATAGATGTGCGCGCCCCAGATGGTGTGCCGGGTCGCCACGTAGAACACGCCCGGCTCGTCAGGCGGCGCGCAGGCATGGATGATCTCGTAGCCGGCGATCTGCGGTCCGGCCAGCTGCCAGCCCGTCGGCCCCGGGGTGGCGATGAACAGGCCTTTCTGGGTACCGACCAACAGCGCGGGCTCGTCGCCGCCGCGACTCACGATTCCAGCAGCCGCGGCATCAGCTCCACCAGGTTGCAGGGCCGCGTGCGCAGATCGAGCTGCGCCTCGATCAGCTCGTCCCAGGCGGTCGCGCAGGCGCCCGAGGAGCCCGGCACGCAGAACACGTAAGTGCCGTTGGCAACGCCGGCGATGGCGCGCGACTGGATGGTCGAGGTGCGGATCTGCTGGTAGGAGATCGTCCGGAACACCTCGCCGAAGCCCTCGAGCAGCTTGTCGAGCAACGGCTGGACGGCCTCGGGGGTGCCGTCCCGGCCGGTCACGCCGGTGCCGCCGGTGGTGATTACCGCGTGCACCTCGGGATCCGCGATCCAGCCGGCCACCACCGCGCGGATCCGGTAGACGTCGTCGGGCACGATGCGTTTCTCGGCGCAATGATGGCCGGCCTTGGTGAGTCGCTCCACCAGCAGCCGGCCCGACTTGTCATCCGCCTCGCTGCGGCTGTCCGAGACCGTCAGCACGGCGATGTTCAGGGGTCGGAACGACCGGTCGGTCATGACAGATCCTCGGCGCGGAGTGCATTGCGGCAGGATACCCGAGCCGGCTCGGGCAGTGGAATTCTCATGCGGGCCTGTCGCCTCGCGGCTGTTGCCGTGGGAGCGGCTTCAGCCGCGATTCCCGTCGCGGCTGCAGCCGCTCCCACGGCAACAGCCAGGACCCCATCCAGTTCAGCACAGCGCCGAGAAGGGCTGGACCTCGACCTCGGCGCCCGGCTCGATGGTGCCGCTGTCTTCCGGCAGCACGATGAAGCAGTTCGCAGCAGCCATGGAGCGCAGCACGCCCGAGCCCTGGTGGCCGGTGGCGCGCACCCGGTAGCCGCCGTCCGCGCCGCGGTTCAGCACGCCGCGCTGGAACTCGCGGCGGCCGGGCTTTTTTTTCAGCCGCGACTCCGAGGTGGCGGTCACAAGCACCGGCAGCTCCGGCTCGGCGAGCCCCGCAAGGCATTGCAGGGCCGGTTGCACCAGCTGGTAGAAGGTCACCATCACCGACACGGGATTGCCGGGCAGGCCGAAGAACAGCGAGCCGCCGATGCGGCCGAAGGCGATCGGCCGGCCCGGCTTGATCGCCACGGTCCAGAATCCGACCTCGCCGATCCGCTCGAGTGTCTCGGTGACGAAGTCGGCCTCGCCGACCGACACGCCGCCCGAGCTGATCACCGCGTCCGCCTGCGCGGCGGCGCTTTGCAGCGCATGCTCGAGATCCTCGCGCCGGTCGCGCACCACGCCGAAATCGAGCACCTCGAGTCCGAGCCTGCGCAGCATGCCGAACAGGGTGTAACGATTGCTGTCGTAGATCTGGCCGTGACCGAGTGTCCCGCCGATCGACACCAGCTCGTCGCCGGTGGAGAAGAACGCGACCCGCGGCCGGCGGCGCACGCGCAGCTCGGAGATGCCGAGCGAGGCAATCAGTCCGAGTTGCGCCGGGCGCAGCCGCACGCCGGCCTCGATCGCAATCTCGCCAGCCTTGAGATCCTCGCCGGCCGGCCGGACATTCTGGCCGCGACGATGGCCCGCGCCGATCAGCACGGTGTCGCCGTCACGGCGCACCTGCTCCTGCATCACCACGGTGTCGGCGCCGTCCGGCAATGGCGCCCCGGTCATGATGCGCACGCAATCGCCGGGCGCCGCCGTGCCTGCAAACGGGCGGCCCGCCCAGGCGGTGCCGATGATGCGAAATGCCTGCTCGCCTTCTGCCGGCAGCGCGCCGCCGTCGAGCGCATAGCCGTCCATCGCCGAGTTGGTGTGCGCCGGCACGTCCAGCGCCGAGCGGATGCTCTCGTGCAGCACGCGATCCAGCGAGTCGCGGGTGGCGACCGTCTCGAAGCCGTCCACCGGGCGGACTTCGGCGAGGATCCTGGCCAGCGCCTCCTGCAAGGGCTGCGCAGCCTCGTCGTGTCCCCCGCAACCTGCTTGCTGGTGCTTCATTCTGGATTCCTGTTCCGTGAGCATGGCCGCCCGGTCATTCGGCCTGGCCGGTGCCGGCCAGCCGCGCCTCGAGTGCGGCCCGCTCGTCCGGATCGTTGACGTTGACGAAGGTCTCCGGCCGGTCGCTGAAGTCCACTCTCGCGAGCCGATGTTGTGCGAACCAGCGATCGATCTTGCGACCGCCTTCGGCGAGATAGGCCGCCAGGCTGCCCAGCAATTCGCGCTTGAGCAGCGCGAACACCGGCTGGAGCCTTTCGCCGTCGAAGGGCACGGCGATCTCGGCGCCCTGTCCTTGGCAGGCGGAATATAGCCGCGCGACGAGGTCCGGGGCCAGCAGCGGGCAGTCGCAGGGCGCGGTCAGGACCAGGGGTGTCGAGGCAGCGCGCAGGCCGGCGGCCAGGCCGGCCAGCGGGCCGAGGTATCCTGTCTCATCGTCCGGCACCACCGGCCAGCCGTAAGCGGCATAGCGCTCGAGATTGCGATTGGCGTTGATCAGCAGCTGTTCCACCTGCGGCTCGAGCGCGGCCAGCACGTGCTCGATCATCGGCCTTCCGGCCAGCTCCACCAGGCCCTTGTCGATACCGCCCATCCGCGTGGCGCGCCCGCCGGCGAGCACGATCGCAGTAGTCCCGGGAATGAAGGTATCGCTCATGCGCCGCGCGCCACGGCGTGCCGACGAATATGACTGGCCATGCCGCTTCAAGCCAGCAACGCGCCGGCGATGAAACGCGCCGCGGCCGAATCGCCCGGCGCGGTAAAAAAGCGCGCCGCCGGAGCATGCTCCAGCAGGCGGCCGCGGTGGAGAAACAGCACCTCGTTGGCAAGCCGGCGCGCCTGGCCGATGTCGTGCGTGGTCATCACGATGCGGGTGCCGTCCGCCTCGACCGCCAGGATCAGCTCCTCGATCGCCCGCGTCGCCTCCGGGTCGAGGTTCGAGCTCGGCTCGTCGAGCAGCAGCACGTCGGGTTTCAGCACCCAGGCGCGGGCGACGGCCAGCCGCTGCTGCTCGCCACCCGACAAGGTGCGCGCCGACTGGCGCGCCATCGGTGCCAGGCCGGACGCCTGCAGCGCCTCGTCCACCAGCGTGTCGCGCAGTCGCTTGGGCACGCCCCTGACCCGCAGCGCATGCAGCAGGTTGCCGGCGACCGAGCGGCGCAACAACACCGGGCGCTGGAACACCATGCCCTGGCGCCGGCGGGTTTCCGCCGGCTTGCGCCCCGCCCAGAGGACTTCTCCGGAGCTGGGGGCCAGCAGGCCGTGGCAGATTCGCAGCAGCATGCTCTTGCCGGCGCCGTTCGGGCCCAGGATCACGGTCCGCGCGCCGTCGCGAATCTCGAACGAGACCTCGTCGAGGATCCGCTTGCCACCAGCCGCATAGCTCAGCCCGCGAACCACCAGCGGCATCAGCGGGTGCGCGGCGCGCGGCCGCGAACCGGGCTCGGTCGAGGGATCCAGCGAGTCAGGCATAGCGGCGATGAGCGGCGTCTCCCAGCAGCGTGGCGGCAGCGTTTACGCCTGCCGCGAGAATGATCAGGATCAGTCCGAGCCCGAGTGCCAGGGCGAGGTTGCCCTTGCTGGTCTCGAGCGCGATGGCGGTGGTCATCACGCGCGTATGATGCAGGATGTTGCCGCCCACGATCAGCACCGCGCCGACCTCGGCGATGGCGCGGCCGAAGCCCGCCAGCACGGCGGTCAGCAGCCGGAACCGCCCGTCCCAGAGCAGCGTTGCCAGGCCGTCGAACCAGCCCGCATCCAGCGAACGGAGGTGCTCGTCGTACTCCTCATGGAGGTCGGAGATGGTCTGGCGGGTCAGCGCCGCGACGATCGGCACCACCAGGATGAACTGCGCGATCACCATCGCGGTCGGCGTGAACAGCAGGCCGAACTCGCCCAGCGGGCCGGAACGCGACAACAGCATGTAGACCAGCAGGCCGACGACCACCGGCGGCAGGCCCATCAGGGCGTTCATCAGGATCACCACGACTCGCCGGCCCGGGAAGCGGAACATGCCGATCGCCGCGCCCAGCGGCAGGCCGACCGCCGTGGCCAGCGCCACGGCGGAGATGCTGACCAACAGCGACAGCAGCACGATCCCGACCAGCTCCGGGTCGAGGCCGATGATCAGCCGGGCCGCCATGCCGAATGCGGCGGAGAAGTCATTCATGGGATCCCTCGCCCCCCCCGGTACCGGCGCGGCCGCCCGGGCAGGGCAGTCACCGGCATGCAATTCGGGTGCCACCCAGGCGACGCGCGGGGCTGAAGGGGAACAACTGTTGCGATTTTCCGAGTTAGATCCGGAAATTTTGACGCAACGCGACAAAATGGCGCCAATTCCGCCGTTGGTTGCGTCCTTTTGGCGCAGCGCGTACCCTCGCCTTCCCTGCGTCGGCATGACGTGGGCGAGAACGCTGCAATATTGCGGGGAGCAAGCGGCTTGAAACGGCCCCTGGATTCGGGACAGGTTTCGCTGAGGTCATCCTCGGTGCTGATCGTCGGGGGCGACCCCGGCTACCGGAGCCGGCTGCGTGCCAGGCTCGGCCGGCACGTTGCGCTGGTGGACTCGGCCGACGGGGCTGCCAAGGCCGGCCTGCTGATGTCGCGGTGCCATTTCGAGTTTCTGGTGGTGGATGCCGGGCTCCAGGACGCGCCCGCACTGGACTGGATCGCCGGACTGCAACGCGACAAGGCCCGCTTGCGCGTCGTGCTGGCGACCGATCGGCCGGATGCGTCCACGGTGATCGAGGCCATGCGTTGCGGCGTGACAGACGTGCTCGAGCGGCCGTTCGAGATTGACGATCTGCTCTCGGCACTGCAGCGCAGCGCGGCCGTGCTGCGGCCGGATCGTGCGCCGACCCGGCTTCCCGATCTCGCATCTGCCGCGTCCCGGCGCAAGGAGCTGATCGGCGAGAGCGCGCACATGCGCCAGGTCCGCGAGCTGATCCGGCGCATCGCGCCGTTGCCGGGGACGGTGCTGATCGAGGGAGAAACCGGCACGGGCAAGGAGCTGGTCGCCCGCTGGCTGCACGCCCTGAGTTCCCGGCGCGGCGCATTCGTCGCCGTCAACTGCGGTGCGATCGCGCCGGAACTGCTCGAGAGCGAGTTGTTCGGCCACACCAAGGGCGCCTTCACCAATGCTCACCAGGGTCGCGAAGGACTGTTCGTCGCCGCGCGCGGCGGCACCTTGTACCTCGATGAAATCAGCGAGATGCCGTTGACGCTGGAGGTCAAGTTGTTGCGGGCCCTCGAGGACGGGATGATCCGGCCGGTGGGCGCGGACCACGAGCTGCCTGTCGACGTGCGTATCCTCGCTTCCACCCAGCACGATCTTTACGCCCTGGTACGCGAGCGCAAGTTTCGCGAAGACCTCTATTTCCGCCTCAATGTGGCACAGGTCAACCTGCCGCCTCTGCGGGATCGCGTCGAGGACATCCCGGTGCTGGCGCGACATTTCATGGACCAGTTGTCGGCAGATCTGGGCGTGGAGCCGCTGCCGCTGGACGTCGGGACCATGGCCCGGCTGCGCGAGCACGACTGGCCGGGCAACGTGCGGGAGCTGAAGAATCTCATCGAACGCAGCCTGATGCTCGGGAGACTGGCGCTGGAGGAACTCTTGCAGCGGCCGGCCGACGCCGGCGCTCAGGTCGCGGAGTATCCCCTCGACTGGACGCTCGAGGAGGTCAAGGAACACCACATGGCGCGGGTCCTGCGCGCCATGGGCGGCAACAAGTCCGCCGCGGCGCGTCGCCTCGGGATCTCGAGGAAGACCCTGGAGAGGCGCCTGATGCTCGAGCCGGAGGAGGGCGAGCAACTGCGGGCGGAGGCCGAGTGATTCAGGATTGCAGCCACGATCCAAAACCTGCCGGGAGCAACGACATGGGCGCAGCAACGCTGGACGAGGAGAAGTTCAACCTCGAGATCCGCAAGTTTCTCAAGGCCGTCGGCATCAACTCGCAACGCGAGATCGAGCGCGCGGTTCGTGACGCGGTCGCGGCGGGGCGACTGGAGCCGGGCAGCAGCGTCGCGGCGCGAGTAACGCTCGAGCTGCCCGGGCTCGGCGTGCAGCGCGTGATCAGCGATGAACTGAAGATTTCCTGATTCAGATCGGCCAGACCAGATTGCCGGTCTGGCCGAAATCATAGCCGCCGAACTTTTGCGCCAGGCGCCGGCATTCGGTACCGCGCAGGTAATCCAGCAGCTTCTGGAACAGGGTGCGGAAAAACATCCCGCGGTGCATCGCGAAGTCGAAGGCCTCCCAGCCGATCGGCATGAAGTCGAGTCCGAACTCGGTGGCAGCGGCGCGGACGCCGATGGCAACGTCTGCGTAGCCCATCGCGATGGTCGAGGCCGCGTCACGCTCCGAGTAGGCGCGCGAAGCCACGTGGCGAGCCGCCGGATCCAATCCGTGGCGGGAGATCACCTCTTGCAGGAAGCGATTCGACCCGGCCCCTTCCTGGCGCATCACCCAGCGCATCTCGCGGGAGAACAGCTGGTCAGGATCGCTGCCGGCCAGCCCGTTGGCGACAATCAAGCCCTGCTCGCGCAAAAAGATCCGCACCAGCACCCACTCGTGGTGCCGGGGATGCTGCCTGAGCAGGGCGGGATGCCGCTGGAAGCTTTCCTCAGCGGGCCCCCAGTGGATGCCGCAGATGTCCGCGCGGCGCCGCGACAGCAGCGACAGTCCCAGTTGTGTTCCCGTGGAGGTGTAGCTGATCAGCGCTCGCGCCTGGACCTCATTGGCCACATGCATGATGGCCCGGTAGATCAGGGGATCGTCGCTGCCGGCGATCAGCATGCGGTCCGCCAGCAGGCCGCCGTGGCTCGACTCCAGCAGCCACTGGTCCACGAGGTCGCGCGGAAACAGCCACTTGCCGGTCGCCTTGCTCGCCGGGATCTCGCCTGCGTTGACCAGCGTGTAGATCTTTTTTTCGTTAATCTGCAGGTAGCGCGCCACCTGTCGGACAGTCATGAACCGCGGCGGCTCCGGTTCCGGGACCCCGGGCCGCGGCACCGCGGCGGGGCTGCCGGTCAAGGTCTGTGTCGGGTTGTCGTCCATTTGCGCGAATTCCGGAGTCGCCGGCGGGCCGGGCTCGCCGCCTGCCAGTGCGCTGCAAGAAGCGTTCCGATTCCTGATTACAGGAAAATTTCCTTGCTACTGCGACCCGTAGCGCATTCCGGTCGCCGGCAGACTGAGACAGAATGTCCCAGTGACATGCGGGTCGGCACGACCGCCCGGCGGGCCCGCGCACCAGGTGCCGGCAGTGCTGGTACCCTAGCCAATGAGTTCATTACATAGTCACTTTCTGCAACACTCGAAAACGTCATGGCAGTCACGCCCCTGGCCAGTTTCCCGGTCGCCATTCTGATGGAGCGCAAGGTGATTCGCCGCGGCGGCTGGTCGCTACCCAACTGGGATGCCCTCGGCGTGGTCACCGGCGAGCAGTTCGCCGATGAGCGCCGCAGCCGCACGCTGGTGCACGAGGCTGAAGACGTGCAGCACTTCATGTACCGCGGCTACCAGCTGATGCTTTTTCGCGACGCAGTGGAAACCTACTGGTTCAACCTGACGGGCGAACGGCCGTCCTTGTTCGTGCTGTGCAACAAGGAGGCTGGCGAGGAACTGGCGCCTGTCAACGTAACCGCCGATCACGAGGTCGCGCAGGCGGCGGTCGAGAACAATGGCGCGGCGTTCGCCGTGGCGATTCCGCCGGCGATTCATGCCGAACTGGAACGCGTGGTACTCGAGCATTACCGCCCCGAGTCGCCGCGCAAGCGCAAGCAGCACAAGTGGGCGGGGGAGCTGGATCAATGAGTGTGCGCGACGATCGCCGGCAGCAAGCTGACGCGGCGCCGCCCGATGAGCCGTTCCTGAGTCGCTGGGCCAGGCTGAAGCGCGCGGCCCGCGAGGGCGACAGCACGGCGACCGAGCCGTCGGCGGAGTCTTCCGCCTCGGCCGAGGCAGCGCCGGTTCACGGCGATCCGCCGCCGGACGAAGAGGCACCGGCGGGTACGTCGCCCGCGAAACTGCCGTCGCTGGATTCCCTCACCGAGGATTCCGACTTCGGCGCCTTCATGGCCGAGGGCGTGAGCCCGGAGCTGCGGCGCCAGGCGTTGCGCAAGATGTTCCGCAACCCGAAGTATCACGTGGTCGATCCGCTCGATCCCTTTCGGGCCGACTTCGCGGCATTCACCGCGCTCGGCAGCACCATCACCACGGATATGAAGTACCACGCCGAGCGACTGCTGCGCGCGCAACTTGAGAAGGCCGCGGCCGCCGAGGAAGGCGGCGACACGGCGTCGGCGGACGGCGCGCGGGCCGAGCCCGG
>CAZOSZ010000050.1:0-3752 GCA_964582505.1 uncultured Ectothiorhodospiraceae bacterium
CCGGGCTTGACGCGGTCACGCGCCGCGCGCGCCTGATAGCCGAGCGGCTGGCGATCATCCGCAGCGGTGGCGAGGGCCACGAGCTGCGCTGGGCCGAGACCGGCCAGCGCAGCGCCAGCTTTCACGCTGCGCCGGTGGATACCGGCCGCGCGCTGGCCGAGCAGCTCACCGCGCGGGACTGCGCCTGGGTGTTCACCTCGGCGACACTCGCGGTCGGCGAGGACTTCAGCGCCTTCCTCGACCGGCTCGGTCTTGAACAGGCCGATACGCTCAGGCTGGACAGCCCCTTCGATTTCCGTGCGCGCACCCGGCTGTACGTGCCGGAGGGCATGCCCCCGCCGGCCGATCCGGATCACACGCGGCGCGTCGTCGAAGCAGCCTTGCCGCTGCTCGAGGCCAGCGGCGGGCGCGCCTTCCTGCTGTTCACCAGCCATCGCGCGCTGCAACTCGCGGCCAAGCTGTTGCGGCCGCGCGAGATGCTCGGCTTTCCGGTGCTGGTGCAGGGCGACGAGCCGCGCGCGCAGCTGCTGGCGGCTTTCCGGCGGCTCGGCAACGCCGTGCTGCTCGGCACGCAGAGTTTCTGGGAAGGCGTCGACGTCAAGGGTCCGGCGCTGTCGGTGGTGCTGATCGACAAGCTGCCGTTTGCCGCGCCGGACGACCCGCTGCTGAAGGCGCGACTCGACGCAGCCCGTGAGGCGGGGCGCGAGCCGTTCCGCGACGTGCAGTTGCCGCAGGCGGTGCTGAGCCTCAAGCAGGGCATCGGCCGGCTGATCCGCGACGACGGCGATGCGGGGCTGGCGGTGGTGTGTGATCCGCGGCTGCTGGGCCGCAGTTATGGCGGGGCCTTCCTCACCAGCCTGCCGCCGATGCCCTTGGTGCGGCGGGAAGAGGAGGCTGTGGATTTCCTCGTGTCGCTGGGCCTGACCTCGCTGGAGCACACGGCTTGAGGATCCTCGCGCTGGACACCGCGGGGCGGGGCGGCTCGGTGGCGCTCGGCGTGGACGGCCGGATCATCGAGCGGCAGGAGCTTGCGCCGCGCCGCCACGCGGCGACCCTGTTGCCGATGGCTGAGGCCTGCCTCGCGGAGGCGGGTGTCGAGGTGGCGCAACTCGACGCGGTCGCGTTCGGCCGGGGGCCAGGCAGCTTCACCGGGTTGCGCATCGCCACCGGCGTGGCGCAGGGCATCGGCTTCGGCGCACGGCTGCCGGTGGTGCCGGTGTCCAATCTTGCGGCGACGGCCGTGGCGGCCCTGCGCATGCATGGCTGGCGGCGGGTGCTGGTGGCGCTGGATGCGCGCATGAACGAGCTCTACACCGCGGCCTACCGAGCAGGTGCGGAGGATCTGCCGCAACTCGATGGTGAAGAGTTGCTGCTCGGTCCGGAGGCACTCGTTTTGCCCGCCGGCGAGGGCTGGCACGGCGCGGGATCAGCCTTCGCAGCCTGGCCGGAGCTGGCCGCGAGGCTTGGCCTGGTTGCGACCGATGCGGCCATCGAGCCGCTGGCCCGCGACCTGCTCGGGCTGGCGACGGCGGCGCTGGCCCGTGGCGAAGCGCTGCCGGCCGAGCAGGCACTGCCGGTCTACCTGCGCGAGCAGGTTGCCTGGAAGAGCGGCCGCCAGCCCTGAGGAATCAGCCGCATGGCGCAGGATTCACGAATCTGTAACAGCGCCTTGCTGTAATTTCGCCGTCACAATGCCGGACGGGGCCATGACCGGGAAACAGATTCTGATCGTCGAGGACGAAAAGCCGATCCGCGAAATGATCGCCTTCGGGCTGAAGCGGGCCGGATTCGAGATCTGCGAGGCGGAGGACTGCCGAGCGGCGCGCGCCCGGCTCGCCGACCGGCTGCCGGACCTGGTGCTGGTGGACTGGATGCTGCCCGACATGAGCGGCCTGGAACTGACACGGCTGCTGAAAAAGGACGACGCCACCCGGGATGTTCCGGTCATCATGCTGACCGCGCGTGCCGAGGAAGAGGACAAGATCCGTGGCCTGGAAGGCGGCGCGGACGACTACATCACCAAGCCGTTTTCACCTCGCGAACTGTTGGCGAGGATCAAGGCGGTGCTCCGTCGCGGCGGCCAGGGCGAGGATGACGAACTGTTGTGTGCCGGTGGCATCGAGCTGAATACCGCAAGCCACCGGGTCACGGCCGGCGGCGAGCCGGTCGGGCTCGGGCCGACCGAGTATCGCCTGCTGAAGTTCTTCATGGGGCATCCGGACCGGGTCTACAGCCGCGGCCAGTTGCTCGATCGCGTCTGGGGCGGCAACGTCTACGTCGAGGAGCGCACGGTGGACGTGCATATCCGCCGGCTGCGCAAGGCGCTCGAGGCCTCGCGTTGCGACCGGCTGATCCAGACCGTGCGCGGCGCGGGCTATCGCTTCTCGGAGCAGGTGAACGGGTGAGGCCAGGCCCGTGGTCCTATGTGATGGCACGCTTGGCCGCGCTTGCCGGTACGGCACTGCTGCTTGGCTGGCTGTTCGGCGACACGCTCGCCTGGCTGTGCGCCGCGCTGCTCGGCTACCTGGGCTGGCACCTGTACCAGCTCTGGCAACTCGAGTCCTGGCTGCGGCGCAAGGCCGGCGAGCCGCCGCGCGATGCACCGGGGCTGTGGGGCGGGGTGTTCGCGCAACTGCACCGGCTCAGGATACAGAGCCGGGCACGCAAAAAGCGGCTGGCGGGCGTGCTCAAGGAGTTCCGCAAGTCGACTCAGGCGTTGCCAGATGCCGGCGTGGTGCTCAATGCGGGGCACGACATCGTCTGGCTCAACGATGCGGCGGGCAGGCTGCTGGGATTGCGCCCCGAGGATCGCGGCCAGCGGATTGAAAACCTGCTGCGTGCGCCGGAATTCGCCGGGTTCCTGAAGTGCGTGGGACCGGGCCGGACGCTGCGGATGGTCTCGCCGGTGGATGATGGGTTAAAACTCTCGCTGCAGGTCGTGCCCTACGGTGAAACGCAGCGCCTGCTGCTTGCCAAGGACATCACTCACGAGATGCGGCTGGAAACCGTGCGCAGGACCTTCGTGGCCAATGCCTCGCACGAGTTGCGCTCGCCGCTGACCGTGATCAGCGGTTACCTCGACGCACTGGCCGAGGACGAGGAACTGGCGGAGCACTGGCGCGGGCCGGTGGCTGAAATGGGCCGGCAATCGGACCGCATGCGACGGATCATCGAGGACCTGTTGACGCTGTCGCGGCTGGAGTCCTCCGCGCCGGAGGCCGAGCGCGGGTTCGTCGACGTGGGCGGAATGCTGGCGGTGCTGCGCAAGGAAGCGCTGGCGCGTCCCGCGCGGCCGGCCACGCTGGAGCTTTCCATCGAGACCCCCGACGGCTTGCTGGGCATGGACTCGGAGATCTATTCGGCGTTCGCGAACCTCATCGGCAATGCGCTGAATTACACCCCGGCGGAAGGTAGCGTGCGCATCCGCTGGTACCGGGATGGTGCCGGTCTGTGCCTGGAAGTGGCGGACACCGGCATTGGCATCCCCGCCGAGGCCATTCCGCGGCTCACCGAGCGCTTCTACCGGGTGGACCGGAGCCGCGACCGGGCCACCGGCGGCACCGGTCTGGGGCTCGCCATCGTCAAGCACGTCCTGCAGCGTCACGGTGCCCGCCTGGAGATCGCCAGCAAGCTTGGCGAGGGCAGTGTCTTTTGCTGTCGCTTTCCGGCCGACCGTGTGGGAGCGGCTGCGCCCACCAGTCGTAGGAGCGGCTTCAGCCGCGATCCGGATCGCGGCTGAAGCCGCTCGTACC
>CAZOSZ010000050.1:3852-14352 GCA_964582505.1 uncultured Ectothiorhodospiraceae bacterium
TCGCGGCTGAAGCCGCTCGTACCATCGCGGCTGAAGCCGCTCCTACGGCCTGCGGAAATTGTTCCAGAGGGCGAAGGCGGCAAGTGTGGTGAGGCTGATCAGCACCCAGCCGGCCATGCTCAGGCCGAGGAAGGTCCAGTCGACCTTGGCGCAATCGCCGGAACCCTCGAACACCATCGCCACCGCCTCGCGCAGCGGAAACACGCCCATGATGTAGTCGAGCCCGGGGCCACAGGCCGGTTGCGCATCGGCCGGCAGGCTCTGCAGCCAGAGCTGCCGCCCGGCGAAGGCCATGCCGCCGCCGGCGGCGAGTGCGGCGAGGACGCCGTACACGCCTGCGCCGGGTCGCCGGGGATTATGCAGGTAGGCGGCCAGGAAAACGAAGCCCAGCGCCAGCACCGCGACCCGCTGGAACACGCACAGCGGGCAGGGCTCGAGCCCAAGGCCATGCTGCGCGTAAAGCGCGTAGCCGAGCAGTCCGCCGCAGGCGAGTGCGCCGTAGAGATTCAGCATGCGGCGACTCAGCCCGTTGTTCTGCCTAATCTCAGTCATTGCCGTCCTGCTTCCTCGTGTCGTCCAGTCCCGTGTGGCGGATGTCTTTGCCATGCACCATGTAGACGATGTACTCGGAGATGTTCTTGGCATGATCGCCGATCCGCTCCAGCGCGCGCGCAGCCCACAGCGTGTCGAGCACCCGGCGGATGCAGCGCGGATCCTCCATCATCAAGGTGATGCCCTGGCGTGATACCGCCTCATACTCGCGGTCCACCACCTGGTCCTGGCGGACAATGCCCATCGCTTCCCCGGGATCCATTCGCGCGAAGGCATCCAGCGCCCTGTTGAGCATGCCGCCGACCAGCTCGGCGAGATGCTGGAGGCTCCGGTAGCTGTCGACCGGGCGTTCCTGGGCTGCCAGCCGGGTGGCGAGGTGACCGACCTTGGCAGCCTCGTCGCCGATGCGCTCAAGGTCGGTGATGGTCTTGACCACGGCCATGATCAGCCGCAGATCGCCCGCTGTCGGTTGGCGGCGCGCGATGATCCGGCTGCAGTCCTCGTCTATCGATACCTCGTAGCGATTGACCTTGCGGTCGCCGCGAGCCACCCGCTCGCCCAGCTCACTGTCGCCGCATACCAGCGCTTCGACGGCACTGCGCAATTGCTCCTCGACCAGCCCGCCCATCGCCATCACGTTGCTTCGCACCGCCTCGAGTTCGGCGTTGAACTGACGTGACCAGTGGTGGCTGAGGTCCTGATGTTCCATCGCTGCAGTCTGACCGGCCCGCATGGCGGCGGTTCCATCGTCGCACCTGTGCAGGGGCGCCGACAAGCCGCAGGCGAAGCCTGGACCGCATGCCGGCGTGCCGCACCGGCAGGAACTTTCAGCAGTGGATTCCCCGGGCGGCATTGCAACGCGACAACATCACGAAACTGACAATCAACTGTCACATTCCGACCTTAGGCTTTGACAGCCGTCCGGGGAGCGACGGCGCCTCCGGCAGTGCCGCAGGACGCAAGACGCAGCCCACTACTGTTTCATTCCTGGGAGTACACCACGCAATGTTGACCAGAACGTTGACCTCACTGGGTCTCGCCATGCTGATCGGGGGCGCCGCCATGACGGCCGCAGCTCCGGCACTCGCGGACCCGGAATTCAAGATCCGCGGTCGCGTCCATGTGGACTACGGCGTCCACGACGAAGACGACGTGCCGCTCGGCGACGGCTTCCTGAACCGCCGCGCGCGCCTCGGCATGACCGGCAAGATCGACGACAACTGGTCGGGCATCATCGAGTACGACTTTGCCGAGAACGGCAGCGCCGCCAATGACGTGATGATCAATCGCAGGCTTGGAACCGGCACGCTGAAAATCGGTCAGTTCAAGGTGCCGATGGGCCTGAACGAGCTTACCAGTTCGAATGCCATCACTTTCATCGAGCGCTCTTCAGCCAGCAACTCCTTCGTCGACGCGCGGCGCCTCGGCATCGGCTACGACTGGTTTGGCGGCACCTTCGGCTTCCAGGGCATGCTGTTCGGCCGTCGCATCGGTACCGATGCGACGGGGGACGAGCCTTTCGGTGCCGGGGCGCGGCTGATCTATGCGCCGACCTTCGACAACGGCCTGTACCATCTGGCCGCCTCGGTGGCCTACGAGGACGTCGGCGACTTTTCGACGCAACGTTATCGGGAGCGCCCGGAAGCCCGCGCCGACGGCAACCGGTTGATCGATACCGGTAACATCGCCGACGTCTCCTCGACCACCAAGTTCGGTCTCGAGGCGGCGTTCCAGTCGGGCCCGTTCTCAGCCGAGGCCGAGTACTTTTCAGTGGACCTCAGCCGTGATGCCGGCGCGGAGCCGACCTTCAGCGGCTACCACGTGCAGGCCAGTTATGTGCTGACCGGCGAAAAACGCGGCTACCGCGGCGGCGTGTTCCGCGGCATCGCGCCGGGCGACAACAGCCGGGGCGCCTGGGAACTGGCCGCCCGCTACAGCAACGTGGACCTGATCGACTCCGGCTTCCAGGGCGGCGAGCAGAAGAATCTCAGCTTGGGCGTCAACTATTACGCCAGCGCCAACGTCCGCTTCATGCTGAATTACATCATGGTGGACGTGAGCGACAGCACCGCCACGGTGGGTGGCGTGATGGTCGGCGACGACAAGCCGAACATCCTCATCGGCCGGGCAATGTTCCACTTCTAGCAACCGTGTGGCAGGCGGTGTGGTAGGAGCGGCTTCAGCCGCGACCGGCCGTGGTGTGTCGCGGCTGAAGCCGCTCCTACAGGAGTCGCTGCAAAAGTCGAAGGTAGAGGTTCTTCAGCGGCTCGAGGTCGGCGATGCGCACGTGCTCGTCGACCTTGTGGATGCTGGCATTGACCGGGCCGAGCTCGACCACGGTGGCGCCGGTGGGGGCGATGAACCGGCCGTCGGACGTGCCGCCGCCGGTGGACAGCTCGGGCTCCACGTCGGTGACTTCGCGCACCACTTCGCGCACGGCCTCGAGGAAGTCGCCGTGAGGCGTCAGGAACGGCCGGCCGGCATCGCGCCAGGAAACCTGGTAGTCGAGCCCGTGTTGGTCCAGCAGCGCATGGAGCTTTGTCTTGAGCCCCTCCATGGTCTGCTCGGTCGAATAACGGATGTTGAATTTCAGCTCCGCCAAGCCGGGCGTGACGTTGCGAAAGCCGGTGCCGGCATGGAGGTTGGTGAGCTGGAGGCTGGTGGGCGGAAAGGCATCGTTGCCCGCGTCCCACTCGATCGACACCAGCTCCGCCAGCAGCGGTGCGAGCTTGTGCAGCGGGTTCGCCGCCAGCTCGGGATAGGCCACGTGGCCTTGTATGCCGCTCACCACCAGGTCGCAGGACAGCGAGCCGCGCCGGCCGACGCGCAGCATGTCGCCAAGCCGCTCACGGCTCGACGGCTCACCCACCAGGCACCAGTCGATCTTCTCGCCACGCGCTTCCAGCACCTCGATCACGGCGCGCGTGCCGTCGTCGGCGGGCCCCTCTTCGTCGGCGGTGATCAGAAAGGCGATCGAGCCGGCCGGTTCGGCGCCGCTGCCGAGATACTCCTCGCAGGCCACCACCATTGCCGCCAGGCCGGCCTTCATGTCGGCCGTGCCGCGGCCCCACAGGAAGCCATCGCGTTCCACCGGCTCGAACGGTGGCGAACTCCACGCCTCGTGCGCGCCGCTCGGCACGACGTCGGTGTGACCGGCGAAGCACAGCAGCGGGCCGCGCTCGCCATAGCGCGCCCAGAAATTCTCGACCTCGCC
Source organism: uncultured Ectothiorhodospiraceae bacterium (assembly GCA_964582505.1). Taxonomy (GTDB): domain Bacteria; phylum Pseudomonadota; class Gammaproteobacteria; order Steroidobacterales; family XN24; genus XN24. The sequence continues at coordinate 7,619 of CAZOSZ010000050.1, forward strand.
AAAGCGCATCCGCTCGATGCGGAAGCCCAGCGGCGCGAGCCGGTCGATCAGCAGCGCCTGGCAGCCGGCATCCTCCGGAGTGATCGAGGCGCGCTCCACAAGTAATTTTGTCAACTCCAACACTTGCGACAACAAATTAATCCTTTTTCTCGATCTGGCGCGGCACGCAGCGGGCCCGATTATGGGGCCTCGCGAGCCAATGTGACAGCCGACGGCGGCCTGTAATCTTCGTGTAACAGCAAGCGCTTAGGGTATGCGGCATTCCCGGCCTGGCCGTTGGATTCGTGACACCTCCCGACGCATCCCAAGGAGTCTCCGCATGATTCGCAAGCTACTCGCGATTGGCGCCGGCCTGGTCCTGTCTGGCTCGGCCTTCGGCCAGGCCGTGACGGTGGATCCGGCCCTGCCGGACTACGCCGCTGCCTCCGGTGTTTCCGGCAGCCTGAAGTCCATCGGATCGGACACGCTGAACAATCTCATGACGCTGTGGGCCGAGGGCTTTCGCACGGTATACCCGAACGTGCAGATCGAGATCGAGGGCGCGGGATCCGGCACGGCGCCGCCAGCGCTGATCCAGGGCACCGCCCAGTTCGGCCCGATGTCGCGGCCCATGAAATCTGCCGAGATCCAGGAGTTCGAGAAGCGTTACGGCTACGCGCCGAACGCCATCCGCGGCGCAGTCGACGCATTGGCCGTCTACGTGCACAAGGACAACCCGATCGAATGCCTGTCGCTGCAGCAGGTGGACGCGATCTTCTCCAAGACCCGCAACGGTGGCCATGCCCGCGACATCACCACCTGGGGCCAGGTCGGCCTGACCGGGCCGTGGGCGAGCCGTCCGATCTCGATCTACGGCCGCAATTCGGCGTCGGGCACCTACGGCTACTTCAAGGAAGTCGCGCTGTTCAACGGCGACTACAAGGACGAGGTCAAGGAACAGCCGGGATCGTCCACGGTCGTGCAGGGCGTCGCATCCGACATTGGCGGCATCGGTTATTCCGGCGTCGGCTACAGGACTGCGGACGTGCGCTCCGTGCCGCTCAGGGCCGACGCAGACAGCCCCTGCTACGACGCCACGGCCGAACACGCTGTCTCGGGCGACTACCCGATCGCCCGGTTTTTGTACATTTATGTCAACAGGAACCCGAACGAGAAACTGGATCCGCTGCGTGGCGAGTTCATTCGCTTCGTATACTCGAGGCAAGGCCAGGAGGCAGTGGTCCGGGATGGCTACTTCCCCGTGCAGAAGTCCCTTGCCGATCAGGACCTGACAGCTTTCGGCCTCGACTAGCCTCGGTCCTCCGGCCTGGCGCTGCAGCGGTGCGGGATTCCCGCACCGCTGCGCGATTCAGGGGCCCATGATCTCCTGCGGAGACCATTGCCGATGAGTGAACGGAAATCGGGCAGCGACAGCGACGCGCACGCGTTCGTCGTGCATCGTCGCGAAAAGACCACGAAGAAGTCGGTACTGCTCGGCGACAAGGTGGCGAACTGGCTGATCACCGTTGGCGGCCTGCTGGTGATCGTCGCCGTGGTCACCATCATGCTGTTCCTGGTGTCCGTGACGCTCCCCCTGGCCGGCAGTGGCGAGGTCCGGGAGCACCGCGTCTATACCCTTGCGACAGCGAAAAGGGTCGCCTGGCTTAATGCCGATGAGTACACCACGACGGCGATCCGCGTGGCCGCGGACGGCGCGGTAAGCGCCTTTCACGTGCCCACCGGCACTTTTCTTGCGTCGGACCAGCTCGATTTCGCGGAGCGCGCCACGGCCGTGGCCGGTGTCGTGACGCGCGACCAGGTGGCCTTCGGCTTCGCTGACGGCAGCGTACGCTTCGGATATTTCGGCTTCGACGTCGGCGTCGTCAGAGCGGCGCAACTGCCGGCCGGCCGCGTCCAGCTCACCGAACGCGACAGCCTCGGGGGCGCCACCGTTTATCGCGAGATGCCGACCGGCGACTTTCGCACCGTCACGCCTGCCTGGCGGATCGATCCGCCGCAGCAGATATCGGCCTTCGCAATCGTCGCCCTGGACTATCGCGTGGGTGGCACGGTGGAGCGGCCGACGCGATCTTTCGTGACGGTAGACGCTGCCGGCGTGGCACGCATCTCGCGTGCGGTCGTGCAGCGCAACCTGATGACCGGGGCGGAGACCGTGAGGCTGACCTCCAGCACCCTGCCGACGCTGCCGGCCGGCACCCAGGTGACGCGCGTGCTGATGAACAGCGCAGCCGACCGCGTCATCGTTGCCACGGCCGACGGTACGCTATACCGCTATGACGTGCGCGACTTCAGCAGTCCCTTGCTGGCCGAGACCACGCGTGCCTTCGACGGCGGGACCGCCATCACCTACCTTGCCTTCCTGAATGCCGAACATGCCATGGTGGCAGGCGGCTCGAACGGCGCGGTGGAGGTGTTCTTCAGGCTCGAGCGGCCGGATGCAGGGACCACCGACGGCTATCGCCTGGTGCGTGCCCGCAGCCACGAGAACCAGGGCACGCCGATCATCGGCATCTCGGCGGCGCAACGCAGGAAATCCCTGGCGACACTGGGCGCGGACGGCAGCATCTGGGTGCGCCACTCGACCTCCGAGCGCACGCTGTTCAAGTTCCAGCGCGAAAGCGACCCGGCCACCGAGGCCGCGCTGATGCTCATGCCGCGCATGGACGGCGTGCTGCTGGTCGACAGCAACGGCCAGGTCGATGCCTGGAGCCACGATTTCCCGCATCCCGAGACCACGCTGCGTGGCGTGTTCGGCAAGCTCTGGTATGAAGGCTATGCGGAGCCGACCTACACCTGGCAATCGTCCTCGGGCACCGACGTGTTCGAGCCGAAGTACTCGCTCATCCCGCTCATATTCGGCACCTTGAAGGCGACCTTCTACGCCCTGCTGTTCGCGGTGCCGATCGCACTGATGGGTGCGATCTACACCTCCGAGTTCCTGCACCGCAAGGTGCGGGCGTCGGTCAAGCCGGTGATGGAAATGATGGAGTCATTGCCTACCGTGGTGCTCGGATTCGTCGCCGCACTGGTGCTCGCACCGATCGTCGAGGAGTGGATCGCCGCCGTGCTGCTGGCCTTCGTCTCCGTGCCGATGGGACTGATGCTCGGCGCCTTTTCCTGGCAGGCCCTGCCGGCGACCGTCGCGCTCCGGCTCGGCGGCATGCCGAAGTTCCTGTTCATGTTTGCGGCGATCCTGCTGTTCGGCTACATCGCTTACCGGCTGGGCCCAGGCTTCGAGCGGGTGCTTTTTCATGGCGACTTCAAGGCCTGGGTGAATGGCGACGTCGGCACCGGGCAGCCCTTCCTCTTTCTGCTTGGCCTGCCGTTGTCATTCGTGCTGGTCGCCTGGGGCTTTGGCCGCTGGTACGGCCACGTCTGGCGCATCAAGCTGCGTGGCTGCTCCAGGCAGCTGGCCGGTGGCCTCGACTTTGCGCGCTGGGCGGCATTCCTGGCAGGCGCCGCAGCGCTGTCCTGGCTGATTGCCGGGCTGCTGACGATGGCGGGCTACGATCCACGCGGCGGCTTCGTCGACACCTACTCGCAGCGCAATGCGCTGGTGGTCGGCTTCGTCATGGGATTTGCCGTCATTCCGAACATCTACACGCTGGCGGAGGACGCGCTCAACTCGGTGCCGTCGCACCTGCGCGCGGCCTCGCTCGCGGCAGGCGCCACGCCGTGGCAGACGGCGATCTGGGTGATCCTGCCGGTGGCGGCTTCCGGAGTGTTCTCGGCCGTGATGATCGGCATGGGCCGCGCGGTGGGCGAGACCATGATCGTGGTGATGGCCGCGGGCAATACCCCGGTGCTGGACTGGAACGTGTTCTCCGGCCTGCGGACCTTGTCGGCGAACATCGCGGTCGAGCTGCCGGAGGCCGTCAAGGACAGCACGCTGTACCGCACCCTGTTCCTCGCGGCACTCACGCTGTTCGTCATGACCTTCGTCATCAACACGCTTGCCGAGCTGGTGCGCCAGCGATTCCGCAAGCGCGCCTTCCAGCTCTGATCGGGGAGAACCGTTCGCATGGCGACCACGGCGGAATCCCGGGACACGGCAGGCACGGCGGAGCCGGCGCGTTACGGCGTACGCAAGTACTCGGCGGACCTCTCCGCGGTCGGCGAGCCCTGGCTCTGGGCCCTGGGTGGCGCACTGGCGCTCGGCATCATCCTGATTGCCGGGTTTCTGACCATGATCTTCTGGAACGGCGCAAGCACCTTCTGGCCGAAGCCGATTCATGTCGTCAGTCTGGCCGACGGCTCGGTCGTTGCGGGCGAACCGACCCGCTCCGGCAGCTACCGGGTCGGAGAGGGCCTCCGCGCACAGCTGTCCGCGGAGGCCATCGCAATGATCGACTCGAGCGAGGGCTTCGCACACCGCGTGCTGTACCGCTCCGCGAATTTCGACCTGTACGGCGACGATTTCCGCTGGGTCTCGGACTACGAGAAGACCGGCGTCGAGACGCCGCGTGATTTCTACCTGCTGGAGCGCCAGGAGTGGGGTCCTTTCGTCGGGCGGATTCTCAGGTTGCAGGTCGAAGGCCGGGAGGTCGCGGCAGAGCGGCTCAACTACCGTGAGCTGCAGCAGCACCAGCAGCGGGCCCGGGAGAGGTTCCGCCAGATCCGGCGGATCGAGCAGAAGGAGATCGGTGCGGTCAACTACCACATCGAGCGCGAGCGGCTCGCACTTCGGCGCGCAGAGCTCCGCCATGGCACGGAGTCGTCGCAGTACCAGGCGGAAGCGGCGCGAGTCAGCGCTCGGATCGCAGGGCTGGAGGCGGAATTTGCCGGCCACCAGGCCCGCATCGCCGAGATCCGGCAGCGGGACCGCCTCGACCGCGTGCTGCTCGAGGAGGTCGGTGGCCGGACCAAGGACCAGCTGCTCTCCGAGGTCGTGCGCCTGTATCCGGCCAACGACCTTGGCCTGTTGCAGAAGATCGAGATCTATCTGTCGCGCTGGGCCGAGTTCCTGGGCTCCGAGCCCCGCGAGGCCAACATGGAGGGCGGCGTGCTGCCCGCCATCTTCGGCACGGTCGCGATGACGCTGATCATGGTGGTGTTCGTCGCGCCCTTCGGCGTGGTGACCGCACTGTACCTGCGCGAGTACGCGCGGCAGGGCCGGATCGTCTCCATCGTACGGGTGTCGGTGAACAACCTGGCAGGCGTGCCGTCGATCGTCTATGGCGTGTTCGGGCTGGGCTTCTTCGCCTACACGCTGGGCACCACGGTCGACCAGTTGTTCTACGCGGAACGCCTGCCGAATCCGACCTTCGGCACAGGCGGCATCCTGTGGGCCTCGCTGACCCTCGCTTTGCTGACCGTGCCGGTGGTGATCGTCGCGGCGGAGGAGGCACTGGCCGCCGTGCCGCGCTCGATGCGCGAGGGTTCCCTGGCTTGCGGCGCCTCGAAGTGGCAGACCATCCGCAGGGTGGTGTTGCCGCGCGCCATGCCGGGCATCATGACGGGGCTCATCCTGGCCATGGCGCGCGGCGCGGGCGAGGTTGCGCCGCTGATGCTCGTCGGCGTGGTGAAGCTTGCGCCGACCCTGCCGATCGACAGTTACTATCCCTTCGTCCACCTCGAGCGCAGCTTCATGCACCTCGGTTTCCACATCTTCGACGTCGGCTTCCAGTCGCGCAATTCGGAGGCCGGCAAGCCGATGGTGTTCGTCACCACCATGCTGCTACTGTTCCTGATCGTCGCGATGAACTCCTCGGCGATCTACATCCGCAACCGGCTGAAGCGCAAGTTCGCCGTCGGCCAGTTCTGATTCGAGCTCTGGAGCCTTCTGGATGAACGCAATCGCTGACACCCGGCCCCTGGCCCAGTCCGCCGCCGGCATCGAGCCAACCCGCTACCATGTCACCGGATCGCAGGACGGCGTGGCACTCGATCTGCGCAGCTTCAACCTCTGGTATGGCGAGGTGCAGGCGCTGTTCGACATCAACATGCAGATCCAGAAAGGCCTGGTCACCGCGCTGATCGGCCCCTCGGGCTGTGGCAAATCGACGCTGCTGCGCAGCCTCAACCGGATGAACGACCTGGTCGACGAATTGAAGATCTCCGGCGAGATCATCGTCAACGGCGAAAACATCTGCAAGCCGGCGATCGATGTAATTGCATTGAGAAAACGCATGGGCATGGTGTTCCAGAAGCCCAATCCGTTTGCCATGTCGATCTATGAGAACGTGGTCTACCCATTGCGGGTCGACGGGGTCCGCAATCGCAAGGTGCTCGACGAAACCTGCGAGCGCGCGCTGAAGGGCGCGGCATTGTGGAACGAAGCCAGGGACCGGCTGCAGGAATCGGCGCTGAGCCTCTCCGGCGGCCAGCAGCAGCGCCTGTGCATCGCCCGCGCGATCGCCTCGGATCCCGAGATCCTGCTGATGGACGAGCCGTGCTCGGCGCTCGACCCGATCGCCACTGCAAGGATCGAGGAGCTGATCGACGAGCTGAAGGGCCACTACAGCATTGTCATTGTCACCCACAACATGCAGCAGGCGGCGCGCGTCTCCGACAACACCGCGTTCATGTACCTCGGCAGGCTGATCGAGTACGGCAATACCGACACGGTGTTCACCAACCCGAAGGCGAAGCGCACGAGCGACTATGTCACCGGACGCTTCGGCTGAGATGCGCGCGCTGCGGGTGCTGGGCATTGCGCTGCTTGCGGCCCTGCCTGCCGCAGCCGCGGCCGCGCCGCGCAGTCATCCGGTCATCGCGGGTTCCTCGACCATGTT
>CAZOSZ010000051.1:0-14008 GCA_964582505.1 uncultured Ectothiorhodospiraceae bacterium
GGGCGCACTCACACCGCGGCGCTGGCGGCGCCCCGCGGCGCGGTCCGCGGCCGGCTGCGAGTCACCGAGCAAGGCGAGATCATCAATGCCAAGTACGGCCTGCGTGGCATCGCGATCCGCACCCTCGAACAGGCCGCCAGTTCGGTGGCGGAGGCGACCCTGAAAGACGGCGACACGCCGCCGCCGCCGTGGCGCGAGATCATGGACTGCATCGCCGGGGAAAGCCGCGCCGCCTACCGCGCCCTGGTGCACGAGGACCCGGGCTTCTACCCCTATTTCCGCCAGGCCACGCCGATCGACGTCATCGAGCGGATGAACATCGGCTCGCGACCGGCCTCGCGACGCCAGATGCAGGGCATCCGTGACCTGCGTGCCATCCCGTGGGTGTTCGCCTGGACTCAGGCGCGCGCCATCCTGCCCGGCTGGTACGGCGTCGGCACGGGCCTGGAGGCGGCGATCCGACGCCATGGCGAGGCCCCGCTCAAGGAGATGTTCGACAACTGGATGTTCATGCGTGCGATGCTCGAGGACCTCGAGATGGTGCTTGCGAAGTGCGACATGGACACCGCGCGGCGCTACGCCGAACTTGCTGAGCGTCCGCTGAGACGCTACCACGCGCTGATCGATGAAGAGTTTCACAGGACCGTGGACGTCGTATTGCGGCTGAAAGGCGCCGCCGAGCTGCTCGAGTCCGATCCCACGCTGAGTCGGGCGATTCGCCTGCGCAATCCCTACGTGGACCCGATGAGCCTGCTGCAGGTCGACCTGCTGCGCCGCTGGCGGGAAGGGGACCGCGAAGACGAGGCGCTGTTCCGGGCGCTGCTGTTGTCGGTCAACGGCATTGCCCATGGCCTGCAGAACACCGGCTGACCGCAGCAGGCGCGGTTCCCCGTAGGAGCGGCTTCAGCCGCGACTGTAGGAGCGGCTTCAGCCGCGACCGTGGCAGCGGTCTCGGCCGCGACTTTCGCGGCTGAAGCCGCTCCTACGGACGATTCGGAAAACCGGCGAGGATGGTCCGGACCGCCTCGCCAACCTGCTCCGAGCCCGGATCGGGGGTCCGGAAGGCCGCCTCCAGCGTGCCGCGCCAGACTTCGGCATTGAGGTCAACGTCGATCACGTCGATCGCAAGGTTGCCGACCGTGCGGCTGCCGCCGCCGACCGGCATGCTGACCCCGACGCTGCCGCCCATCCGCCCGCCCCATCGCCCGGCGCCCAGCCCGACGTTGACCGGTGAACTCGGCCTCGCGCCGGTGTAGATGACGCCCGACACCAGGCAGTCCGCGCCCTCCTCCTGCTCCGTGTAGCCTTTTTCCCGGAGGACGCGCAGGGTCTCAGTGCGCACCCTTTGCTCGGCAATCGACATCGGACGCTCCGGACTCTCCAGCCAGGCAATGTTCTGGCAACGAATCGGCTCATCCGCCCGGTCCACGTACAGCTTGGGCGCGCTGGCGCAGGCCGCAAGCAGCAAGGCACAGCCGGCCAGCGCCGCAGGCAGCGCTTGGCGGGACCGGGGCTTGAAACGGTTTCGGTTCAACAACGCAACTCCCCACAGGGCCGGTGGCCAGCATAGGCCAGAACGGCCCTGCTGAGAAAGACGCGGCGCCGCAGGGACGCCTGCGGCACCGAAGGCTGCTTCCGGCGGCACTCAGCGACCCCGGTGGTACGGGCGCTGGCCGGGCGGCCCGTGGTGTCGGTGGCCATGATGCGCCTTCCAGTGATCCCTGGGTGGCGGCGCGGCATAGTAGTGCCTGGCATGGTAGGGCCTGGGCTGGTACACCACCACGTGGCGCGCAGGCGCGGCGTAGACATAACGAGGCGCAGGGTAATGCGCCACGACATGCGCGTGCCTGCTCGAGTGTGTCGTCAGCGTTGCGCCCACCAGCGTGCCGAGCACGAAGTAGGCCGCCTCGTCGTGCGCCCTGGCGGTCGTGCTGCCAAGGCTCAGCGCCACACCGATCGTCGCGACTGCAAGATACTTGAACATGGCCGTCGCCTCCTGTTTGCCTGCAGATTGCGGCTCGAGGATGCCGGCCGGGCCCTGAATACAAGCTGAACGGCCGATGTTTGTCATGACGGCCAAAAAAAAACGCCGGAGGCCAAGCCTCCGGCGCGGGGTCCCGCAGGGGTATGCAAGTCTCAAATCGCCATCGTCGCCCGGCCCAGCGCCAGGAACATCGTCACGACCGGGGTCGCGAACAGCACCAGTGTGGTGACGACCAGCGCTCCGGCTTCGGCTATCTTTCGCATTGCAGTCCTGTTCATCTCTCCTCCTCCCGATCGTGTTGCCAAGGAGTGCGATCGGCTTGGCAACAGTTTCGCGAGCGGCGGCGCGCCGGTCTTGACCGGCCCGTGACCATGCACTGACCTTGTCATGACCGGCGCCACCTCAAGCCGACTCACCGGCAACCACTGCACGGCGGCGGCCCAGTCGCGGGATCAGCATTGGTACGCGACGGCGATAGTCCTCGTAGGCGCGGCCATGCTCGTCCACCAGGTCGCGCTCCTCCCACTGGATGGCAACCAGGATGTAGGCGGTGGTGACCAGCGCGAACACCAGGTGGGCGACGGTCATGGTCGGCGCGGCCCAGAACACCGTCAGCCAGCCGACGTACAGCGGGTGACGCACATAGCGGTAAAGGAAGGGCTCCTCCAGCTTCAGGCGCGTGTACTCCCGGCCCCTGAAGTGCAACCACACCTGGCGGACGCCGAACAGGTCGAAATGGTTGATCAGGAAGGTGGCCAGCAGCACGATCCCCCAGCCGGCGAAGTACAGGCCGTAGATCAGCCCACGGGCGAGGTCTCCCTCGACCTGCCAGACCACACCGCCCATCGGCTGCCAGAAAACAAACAGCGCGACCAGCGCAAGGCTGGACAGGAGCACATAGGTGCTGCGCTCGAGCGGCCGCGGAACGATCCGCGTCCACCAGCGCTTGAAGGCCGGGCGGGCCATGCCGCTGTGCTGCACGGCGAACAGGCTGAGGAGCCCGAGATTGACCAGGATGGCCGTCCCGAACGAAATCTCGGGCGCGGAATCGAGCGACTTCGGCACCCACAGGTTGCCAATGAAGCCGATGGCATACAGGAACACGGAAAAGAATACGGCGTAGCTGCCGAGCCCGTAGGCCAGGGCAAGGGCGCGCTTGAACATTTCGACATCCTCCAGTTGGTTAGCAAACAGGCCCGGTGTGACACCCTCCACGCGATAGACCGCTGCTGGTCCTCCCTGGGATAGATGTGCCGGCGCTTTCGGCCGGCTGCCCGTAGCCTGGCGCGCAGTCTCGACCTACACTCCCCAAGAGTCCTGACTGGCTCCTGACTATTGCCTGACCTTTCTGTGACCCGGGCGAAACCCGGGGCAACTGGCTGAATAGTCAGGCTTTGACCGGCAGTGGGAGGAGCCCATGTTGAGCGACAACAGCAGTGCGGTGGAGATGCCGGCCGCGGTGGCGGCGATCCGCGACGCCGGCTTTGCGACCTGGGCGGGAGAGTCGGTTACACCCGCCCTGCGGGAGAAATTCGACCCGCGGCGCATTCCTGTCCGCAACATCCGGCATGTGCGGGTCTGGGGTCTGCAGGTGGACGACGAGCGGGCGCTGCCCGGCCTGGAGCGGACCAGCATTCCCGACGAAGACCTCTGGGAAATCAGCCTGGAGGCCAAGGATGGCACGACCCGAAGTTTCGACTCGCGGCTGCTGGTAGCGGCCGGCTGAGCATCCCGCGCGGAGATTGGGGCGAGGCCGGTTTCGGTGCGGCCACCGCCGCCACTGGACAGTGCGCTGAAAACGGGCCCAGCCGACAACCGGTAAACTATCGCCAGGCCCATTGCTGGAAACGGACCCAGCACTATGAACAGGACACTCTGGCTGTCGGTCGTGGCGGCGTTCGTCATCGGGCTGGTGGCAATTTTCTACCCGCGCCAGGCCACCGAGCCGCCGGTGCCGCTGGAACTCCCCGAACCGCCCCCCAGCGTGGCGCCGACGCCATCGTTCGAGGCTGCACCGGAGCCGGTGCCGGCCTTCGTGGCCGAGATTCCGCCCGAGCCGCTGCCGCCGTTGCCGGCGCTCGACGACAGCGACCCGGAGGCGCTTGCGGCGCTGGCAGAGGCCGCAGGCGAAGCCCTGGTCGAACGCCATCTGGTGCCGGATTCGCTCATACGCAAGCTGGTGACCACGGTCGACAGCCTGTCCGGCGAGGCCCTGTGGATGAAAGTCCGGGTCGTGCCGGCGATCGACGGCCGACTGCGGGTGACCGGGTCCGAGGATGCGCCGGTCCTGGCAGAGGCCAACTTCGCGCGCTATGCGGCCGTCGTCGGCCTGGTTGATGCAATCGACGTGGCCGCGGTGGTCGGCGTGTACCGCCGTTACTATCCGCTGCTGCAGCAGGCTTATGAGGAACTCGGCTACCCGGGCCGGCAGTTTCACAACCGCGCCCTCGAAGTGATCGATCACCTGCTGGACACGCCGAACGTGCAGGGTCCGATCCGCCTCGAGCAGCCACACGTGCTGTACCGCTTTGCCGACCCGAAGCTCGAGTCGCTGTCCGCCGGGCAGAAGGTGATGATACGCATCGGTCCCGATCACGCCGCCACGATTCGCGCGAAGCTGGTCGAACTTCGCACGGCCCTCGGCAGGCTTTCCGACACGCCCGGGGCCGGGCCCGAAGACTGAGAGGCGGGCACAAGTCATGACTCGCCTCGGGCGCTTCGAGCGCCATCTGATTGCGGCCTACGACCGGACCGTGATTCGACACCCGGTGAGCACGCTGGCGCTGATCATTGTGCTGGTCACGCTGCTCGGCGCGTTCACGCCGCGTTTCGAGCTCGACGCGTCGTCGGAGTCCCTGGTGATGGAACACGACGAGGCATTGCGCTTCTATCGAGCGGTGCGCGCGCAGTACGAGTCGGACAGCTACCTGGTCGTGACCTACACCCCGCCCGACGGGCTGTTCACCGAATCCGCGCTTTCGCAGCTGGCGGAGCTGCGTGACGCGTTGGCGGAGATCGAACTGGTCGCCTCGGTTACCACATTGCTCGACGTGCCCATTCTCGAGGGCCTCGAGCTGAGCCTCACGGAGCTGCCCAGGGACCCGGATGAGCTGAACTGCGACGGGCCCGATCGCGTCGAGGACTGCAGGCGCGCGCTGGACAGCCCGCTGTACCTCAACCTGCTGATCAGCCCGGAGGGCGACACCACGGGAATCCGCGTGGACCTCAGGCATGATCCCCGGCTCCGCGAGCTGCTCGAAGCCCGCGACCTCCTGAGGATCAAGGACCAGCGGGAAGGCTTGAGGCGCGCCGACCGCCGCGAGCTGGCAGACCTGGATCGACGGATCGCGGAGCGGGGGGCAATGCTTCGCACGCAGGGGGCCGAGGCGATCGCTGAGATTCGCGCGGTGCTCAAACCGTTCCGCAAAGAGGCGCGAATCCACCTCGGCGGCGTACCGATGATCGCGGTGGACTCGATCGCCTACATCCGCGCCGACCTGGTCAATTTCGGCGCTGCGGTCACGGCGTTCATCGTGCTGATCCTGTTCATCGCATTCCGCCGGCCACGCTGGGTGTTGCTGCCGCTGCTCACCTGTGCGGCAACCGTGCAATCGATGATCGGCCTGCTCGGCCTGCTCGGCTGGCCGGTCACAGTGGTCTCGTCGAATTTCATCTCGCTGCTTTTGATACTCAACCTCGCACTGGTCGTGCACCTGATCGTGCGCTACCGCGAGCTGCATGCACTGCGCCCGCAGGCCAGCCAGCAGGCACTGGTCCGCGCGACCGTGCACAGCAAGTTCGTGCCCTGCCTGTACACCGCGCTGACCACCATGGTGGCGTTCGGCTCACTGCTGGTCAGCGGCATCCGGCCGGTCATCGACTTCGGCTGGATGATGGTCATCGGGCTTGGCGTAGCATTCCTGCTGTCTTTCACGATGTTCCCGGCGGTGCTGCTGCTCTTCAAGCCCGGCACGCCGGCCAAGCGTCGCGACATCACCGGCGCAATCACCGCTGTGCTGGCACGGCGCATCACCGCCGCGCCGCGTGCCACCCTCGCGTTGTCGGCCGCGCTCGCCCTGATAGGCCTTGCCGGAGCGCTGCAATTGTCGATCGAGAACCGCTTCATCGACTATTTCAAGGCCGGCACAGAGATCAACGAGGGGATGCGCCTGATCGATGAGCGGCTCGGCGGCACCACACCGCTCGACGTGCTGGTCGATGCGCCGCCGCCGGAGCCCGAGGAGGCGTTCGACGAACTGGACGAGCTCGAGTTCCTCGACGAGCCGGAGTCAGACGCCGGCATTGCCAGCACCAGCTACTGGCTGAATCGCGCCCGCCTGCCCGAGGTGCAGCGCATCCACGAGTACCTGGAGTCGCTGCCGGGCATCGGCAAGGTGCTGTCGGTGGCCACCGCGATGGAGATGTTCGCGGCTCTGGAGCCGCGAGTGGTCAACGACGACTTCTACCTGTCGGTGTTCTATCGCCGCCTGCCAGACGCGGTGAAATCAGCGCTGTTCCACCCGTACCTTTCGGCGGACGGCCAGCAGCTGCGCCTGAGCGTCCGCATCTACGAGTCCGCACCGGATCTGCGGCGCAATGCCCTGCTCGAGGAGATCCATCGTCACCTGGCCGAGGATCTCGGCTACGGAGCAGACCGCGTCCATCTCTCGGGCATGATGGTGCTGTACAACAACATGCTGCAGGGGTTGTTCCGCTCGCAGATCCTGACGCTTGGCGTGGTGTTCGGCGCGATCATGCTGATGTTCCTGTTGCTGTTCCGTTCGCTGCGGTTTTCCGTGCTGGGCATCCTGCCCAACCTGCTGTCGGCGGCACTGGTACTCGGCCTGATGGGCTGGACCGGCATACCGCTGGATCTGATGACCGTCACCATCGCCGCGATCACCATCGGCATCGGCGTGGACAACACCATTCACTACGTGCACCGCTATCGCGAGGAGCTCGCTGCGGATGGCGACCCGTGGGCGGCGGTGGCACGCTGCCATGCCACGATCGGCCGGGCGCTGTACTACACCACCGTCACCATCGCGCTGGGCTTCTCGGTGCTGGCGCTGTCGGCGTTCATCCCGACGATCTACTTCGGCTTGCTGACCGGGCTGGCAATGACCGTCGCGCTGCTCGCCAACCTGAGCCTGCTGCCGGTGCTGCTGGCCAGGACCGAGGCGCCCCGCGGTCCGCCCGCCTCGACGTAGGAGCGTTTCGCCGTAGGAGCGGCTTCAGCCGCGACCGCGTTGGCTTGCCCCTCCGGGCCGGCGAACCGGCTGTCAGTCGAGCAGTGCGCGCCAGCCGACCACCACCTGGATTTCCCGAGGCGGCGGGTCTTCATTGCGACGCAGGAAGTAGATTCGGCTGCCATCGGGCGAGATGTCGTATTGCGTGCCCCAGTGGCCGAAGCCGCTGCGCGGCACATCGGGCCGGTCCGGCAAGCCGAACTCGGATGTCACGTCCTCCGCCCAGTGCACCGACACGCTGCGCAATTGCCCCTGAGGATCGACGAAGTACAGTGCGCTTCCGTCGCGGCGCCAGACCGGCTGTGTGCCGCCTTCGCCGGAAATCACCATCCTTCTCGGCGGACCCGACACCGTGCGAACCGATACGTCCGGCCGGCCCGCGTCCACGGACGGGTAGGCGATCCATCGGCCGTCGGGCGAGAACCGCGCGTCACGTTCGTCGAACTCGGCGGTGAGCAGCGGTTCGACGCCGCCGCCTGGCTCCGTCGAGACGATCCAGACGTTCCGGTTGCCCGTTTCCAGGACGGTGACGAGGAGAGACGATCCGTCTGAGCTCCAGTCGGTCGGCTCACAGTATTCCGCGGGGCAGGGCCAAGAGCGGACGATCCCTGTGCCATCGGCGGCGGCGATGTTGAGTTTCCGCTCGCCTCGTCTGCCGGGCAGGTGGCCCGTCACAAATGCGAGCTGGCGGCCGTCGGGCGACCACACGGGAAACATGTCCGGCTCCACGGCCCGCGTCACGGGATGCTGTGTGCCGCGCTCGAGATCCTCGACCCAGATGTCTTGCTTCCTGCGAGTCTCGTCGAGGCGCGTGCGCGCGAGGAGACGCCCATCGGGTGACAGCCGCGGCCAGTCTTGACTTTCCGCCTCCTCCTGGATCCGCAGGAGTTCCCCGTTCATGGCATACGACGCGCGGCGGTTGTCACCAGGGACGATCGACTCGACAAAGGCCAGCACATGCGGCGAAGCGCTCAGCATCATCGGATTGACGAGCGTGCTCGCGCCAGGCATCAAAGCGATGGTTCGGGCATTGGCGGAAGCTGCCGGGCGTGCCAGATCGAAGCGGCGTGCCCGCATGGGTAGCCGACCGATCGAGCCGGCCGAGGTAGACCCCGCGGCGCTCATCGTGGATCGAACGCACGAAGTAGAGAAAGTGAATGCCATCCGGCAGCGCGACTTTCATCAGCCGGCCGTTGGCGAAATAGGCCAGCGACTGGCTGTCCGGCGACCAGAATGGCTGCGTGGCACCATCGGTCCCGGCGACGGCGCGCGCTTCGAGTGACCCCAGATCGCGGATGAAACGCCGAACACCTGTCGCGTTCTTTGCTGTGAAGGCAATGTGACGGCCATCTGGCGCCACGGCGGGCGCCGAGTCGCGTCCGGTGTCCGCCGGCAGCGTCCAGGTAAACCGGGTCAGGGCGGGCGTGGGCGGTCCCCGCAATGACTCCCGCGGCAGCCACCAGCCGGCAACGAGCTCGCCCCCGGCGAGGACTTACGAGATTGGAGTCGGGTACCGCTTCTGAGCCGCGGCGCGGGTCGGCGAGCCGAAGGAGGGATCGCGGCTGAAGCCGCTCCCACACAGCCAGGGTCGCGGCTGAAGCCGCTCCTACACAGCCGGGGTCGCGGCTGAAGCCGCTCCTACGTGATCCGGGCGGGGGCGGGCTAGAGCGCCTGGAAGACGAGCGTGGCGTTGGTGCCGCCGAAGCCGAAGCTGTTCGACATCACGGTCCGCAGGCGCGCGCCGTCGCGCCGCTCGCGGACGATGTCGAAGCCCTCGGCGGCCGGGTCGAGCCGCTCGATGTTGGCCGAGGCGCTGATGAAACCATGCTGCAGCATCAACAGCGTGTGAATCGCTTCGTTGACTCCAGCGGCACCGAGCGCATGACCGGCCAGCGACTTGGTCGAGCTGATCGGCGGACCGCCGTCGCCAAACACCTCACGCACTGCCTCCAGCTCGCGGATGTCGCCGACCGGCGTGCTGGTGCCGTGCGCGTTGAGATAGTCGACCGGACCGTCCACGCCGTCGAGCGCCATGCGCATGCAACGCACCGCGCCCTCGCCGGACGGCTGCACCATGTCGGCGCCGTCCGAGGTGGCGCCGTAGCCGACCAGCTCGCAGATGATCGGCGCGCCGCGCGCCTTGGCATGTTCCAGTTCCTCGAGCACCAGCATGCCGCCGCCGCCCGAGATCACGAAACCATCGCGGTCGGCGTCGTAGGTCCGGGATGCCTTCTCCGGCGTGTCGTTGAACTTCGATGACAGCGCCCCCATGCCGTCGAACATCACCGAGGTTCCCCAGTGCAGCTCCTCGGCACCGCCGGCCAGCACGATATCCAGCTTGCCGAGCTGGATCAGTTCGGCACCGTTGCCGATGCAGTGCGCGCTGGTCGCGCAGGCCGAGCTGATTGTGTAGCTCAGCCCCTTGATCTTGAACGCCGTGGCAAGGTTGGCGGGAATGGCGGAGGCCATGCAGCGGGTCACCATGTACGGCCCGACCTTGCGGGCGCCTTTTTCGCGCACGATATCGGCGGTCGCGAAGACGTGCTCGGTGGAGGCGCCGCCGGAGCCGACAATCAGGCCGGTGCACGGGCTGGCGACCGCGGCCTCCTCGAGTCCCGCCATGTCGATCGCCTCGCGGGTGGCAATGTAGGCGTAGCCGGCGGCATCGCTCATGAAGCGCTTCAGCTTGCGGTCGATCAGTTCCGTCAGCAGGATTTCCACCGGAGCCCAGACGTGGCTGCGGAATCCCAGCTCGCGATATTCCTCGTTGCTCTGCACGCCGGTACGCCCCTCGCGCAGAGCGGACAGCACCTCCGGGACGTTGTTGCCGATACTGGAAACGATGCCATAACCGGTGACGACGACGCGACGCATGGGACGCTCCTCAGAATGAATCCGTCGAGGTGAACAGGCCGACCTTCAGGTCAGTCGCGGTGTAGATCTGGCGGCCGTCCACGTCCATCGTGGCGTCGGCGATGCCCATGAAGAGCCGCCGCAGGATGACGCGCTTCAGGTCGATCCGGTAGGTGACCAGCTTCGCACTCGGCAGGACCTGGCCGGAGAACTTCACCTCGCCCACGCCCAGCGCACGGCCTCGCCCCGGTCCGCCGCTCCAGCAAAGGAAAAAGCCGATCAGCTGCCACATGGCGTCGAGCCCGAGGCAGCCGGGCATCACCGGGTCCGACTCGAAATGGCACTCGAAGAACCAGAGATCCGGGCGGATATCGAGTTCTGCGACGATCTGCCCGAGGCCGTGCGCCCCGCCGTCGGCAGTGATGCGGGTGATGCGATCCATCATCAGCATCGGCGGCAGCGGCGCCCGCGCCCGGTCCTTGCCGAACAGCTCGCCCCGGCCCGCCTGCAGCAACTCCTCGTAACTGTACGAGTTCTTGATCATCCCCGGCCTACCTCAAGCTGCGGGCGGGCGCCCGAAACGGCATATTGTGCAGCAATCCCGATCGAATTATTTCCTGCGGCGCGTCATCCGCGACCTGGCCAGTCACTCTCGCGGGTGCCGGGAACTTTGGCCGCAACGGCGAGTCCCGCAGCTTGCGGTCGCAGCGATGATCAGGGCAACCTGAGGACCATGGAAATTGGCCAGGGGGAAGCATTGATACGGCTGGGCGGCTTTGCCGGCCTGCTGGCGGCCTTGTATTTCGCCCAGTCGCGCTGGCCGGCACGTGGCGACGGCCGCCCTGCGCGCCGCCAGGCGATCAATCTCGGCCTGGTCGCGCTCGGCGCGCTGCTGTTGCGCGTGGCCTTTCCGGTGCTGGCCGTGGCCTGGGCGGCGAGGGTCCACGGCGGCGGGCTGTTCGGCTGGCTGGCCTGGCCGGACTGGCTGGCGATCCCGCTCGCGGTGCTGCTGCTGGATGTTGCCATTTACTGGCAGCACCGCCTGATGCACCTGTGGCCACTGCTGTGGCGCCTGCACCGCGTGCACCACTGCGACACGGCCTTCGACGTCACCACCGGCGTACGCTTCCACCCGCTGGAGATCGCCTTTTCGATGGCGATCAAGCTCGGCCTGATCACCCTGCTCGGGCCGCACCCGGTCGCGGTGCTCGCGTTCGAGCTGCTTTTGAGCCTCGGCTCGCTGTTCACTCACACCGACATCGCCCTGCCCGGGACGCTCGATCGGCGCTTGCGCTGGCTGGTCGTCACACCCTCGATGCACCGCATCCACCATTCGACGCGGCGCGTGGAGACCGACAGCAATTACGGCTTCCACCTGTCCGTCTGGGACCGGCTGTTCGGCAGCTACACCGAGCAGCCGGCGGAGGACGAGCGGCGCATGCCCATCGGACTTCAGGACTGGCGGGAGCCTCAAGAGCAGGGGCTGCTTGCCTTGCTGCTCAATCCCTTCCGCAACCCGGGGCCTGCGACCACCAGTCCGGGAAGCCGCCATGCGTGACACCCTGCCGCTGCTCGTCGAGACGGACTTTCCGCGCATCCGGCGCGACCGGCTCGAAACGCTGCAGCTGAACCTCGGTTATCTCTGCAATATCGCCTGCATCCATTGCCATGTTGCCGCGGGACCGACGCGCAAGGAACTGATGGACAGGGCGACCATGGAGCTGGCGCTCGTCGTGGCGGAGCGTCTGGGAATCCGCACCATGGACCTGACGGGCGGCTCACCGGAAATGAATCCCGAGTTTCGCTGGCTGGTCCGCGAAGCCCGGGCCCGGGGCATTCATGTCATGGACCGGCTCAACCCCACCATCATGGGCGAGCCCGGCTACGAGTGGATCGGCGAGTTTCTCGCTGCCCACGACGTCGAGGCGATCGCCTCGCTGCCCTGCTATTCAAAGGCCAACGTCGACGCACAGCGCGGCCAAGGCGTGTTCGAGGCCTCGATCGCGGCGCTGCGGAAACTGAATGCGCTCGGCTACGGCCAGGCCGGATCCAGCCTGGTGCTGAACCTGGTCTACAACCCGCTGGGGCCGTCATTGCCGCCCTCGCAAAAGGCGCTGGAGGCCGACTACAAGCGGCTGCTGTTCGAGGAATTCGGCATCGTCTTCAATGCCCTGTTCACCATCACCAACATGCCGATCAAGCGCTTCGGTGCGATCCTGCTCTCAAAGGGCCAGTTCGACGGGTACATGCAGCTGTTGAGGAACGCCTATCGTGCCGAGAACCTGAAGAACCTCATGTGCCGCAATCTGGTGAGCGTCGACTACCAGGGCCATGTCTACGACTGCGACTTCAACCAGATGCTCGGACTGCCGCTCGGCGGGGGGTCGCGCAGGATTCACCTGCGGGAACTGCTGGCGAACGGTGGTCCGCCACGGGGCATCGCCGTGGGCGGCCATTGTTACGGCTGCGCCGCCGGGCAAGGCTCGAGCTGCGGCGGTGCGCTCAGTTGACACGAGCAGTGGAGCGCGGCGAGGCAACTGCCGGGTGTCCATTGGCCGGGCCGGCTGCAAAGGTGGGACGTCCGTGTCCCATTGGGCAGAGTCCTGTAATAACAGTGAACGGAACCGCGCGATTATCGCAGCCCCCGGCGTCCGGCCTCCCCGGCGTGACGCTCTGGGCAGGGTGCCTGCTGGCCTCCCAGGGGGCGCTGGCCTGCCCCGAGGTTGCCGCGCCGCCGGTGCGGCTCGCTGCGGGCGCCGAACTCGAACGTGCCATCACCGGATCTGAGTGCCACCGTTATTGGGTCCCGGGCCCCGGTCCGCTGTGGGTCAGGCTCGAGGAGCGATCCGGAGATCTCGCGGTGGCCGTCGGGGCGCCCGATGGCGCCACGTTTTTCGAACTCGACGGTCCCGCGGGGCCAGGCTGGCTGGAAACCGTCCTGCTTGAGCCGGGCGAAGATCCCGAGCCGGTCACCGTGCGGCTTCCCGGTCCGGCGGCCCCGTCGGCAAGGTATCACCTCAGCATTCAGGCCGCGGCGCCGGCCGTGGTCGAGGCATTGCGGTTGACCGGCACAGCCTATGCGAGCCAGACGGCGCCTGCCTGGGCTGCCGCGGCTGCGGCATGGGGGCGCGCCGGGCAACCGTTGGAACAGGCGTGGGCACTGCAGTCCCAGGCGGTGACGCTGCGCGAGCGCGAGCGCGACCACGCCGGGGCGCTGGAGCAATTCTCGGCAGCGGTCAAGCTGCTCGCCGATGGCGGTCCGTCGGCGCTGCACGGCCGGGCCGTGATCGCCATGGCCCTGACGCTTCAGGCCGAGCGACGCTATGCGGAGGCGGATGAGCTGCTGCACGCGCTGCTTGGCGCAGCACGGCCCGGGGGCGAAAAGATCGACCCGAAAGTACGCGCCCACGCGCTGATCGTGCTCGGGCTCGGCCAGCACGCGCGCGACCGGCTGGATGCCGCGCGCACGGCCTATGGCGCAGCCGCAGAACTGCTGGAGCGCCACCCGGAGCCGCGACTCGAGGCGATGGTACAGAACAATCTTGCCGGGCTTCACTACGTGCTCGGCGAACCGGCCCCGGCGTTCGCAGCCTTTGAGCGCTCCATCGCGATTGCCGAGCGCACCGGTGACGACGCCGCCCGCGCGCATGTCCTGGTCAATGCCGGCTCGCTGCACGCCAACCTCGGCCAGTTCGACCGTGCGCTCGATCGCTTCACCGAGGCGCTGGGTATCTTCGAGTCGCTCGGCCAGCAGGCGGACGTCGCCACGGCGCTCCGTGGCATCGGCGCAACCTACCAGGGACTCGGCCTCGGCGAGCGGGCCCGCGAGTTCCTGGTCCGGGCGATGGTCGAGGCACAGGCCGCGGGCGGCGGCACCTTTGCCACGCGCCTGCTGCTCGGCGACGTCCACCGCAGCCTCGGC
>CAZOSZ010000052.1:0-11126 GCA_964582505.1 uncultured Ectothiorhodospiraceae bacterium
CCGCGATGCCGTAGCACACCGCGGCGCCGAGCACTGCAAGCTGGCTGCCCAGCGCCGCCTGCCGGCCGACCAGCGCGGCGCGCGCCTCCGGTCCGGTGAGCAGCACCACACCGAGGAAGCCGAGGGCGAAACCGGCCAGTCTTCGCCGGGTCAGCCGCTCGCCCGCGACCAGGAAATGCGCCAGCACCAGCACCACCAGCGGCATCACGGCCATGAGGATGCCGGTCAATCCGGACGGAAGGGTCCGCTGGCCCCAGGCGATCATGAAAAACGGCAGCGCGTTGCCGATCAGCGCCATCGCCACGAAGTACACCCAGGCACGCAGTTGCCGCGGCGGGCGCTTGCGGATCATCGCCAGCAACAACAACAGCACCGCGGCGCCGATCAGCAGCCGGCCGGCGGTCACCGCGCCGGGGGTGAACGCGTCCAGGGAAAGGCGCACCAGCAGGAAGGAACTGCCCCAGAGCGCGACCAGCGCCATCAGCAAGGCCCATTCGGCGGGGCCCTGGCGCAGGCCGGCATGCGCCGGATGCACGGCCGCCGTCGGCATCGGGAGCGCTCAGGACTTTCCGGCGGGATCGCGCGGCGGCGGCCCCGCGCCGGTTTTGTCGCCCGCCCGGCGCGCCCTCTCGCGCTGCGCCTCGTCGCGCTCGCGCTGCTTGCGGCGGATCTCGTCGAGCATCAGCTTCAGCCACTCGTTCAAGCCGCCCGCCTCCATGCGAGAAAAACCGGGGTCAGAGCCATACCGGCGATGAAGCCCCCGAGGTGGGCGCGAAACGCGACGCCTCCCTCGCCGGCCGGCGTCATCAGCGAGGAGACCAGCTGGATGAGAAACCACAGCCCCAGCACCCAGACCGCCGGCAGCCTCAGCACCCTGATGATGAGGCCGAAAGGCACCGCCACCAGCACGCGCGTGCGCGGGAACATCAGCAGGTAGGCGCCCAGCACCCCGGAGATCGCGCCCGATGCGCCGACCATTGGCACGGCGGACTGCGGTTCGGGCAACGCCTGCGCGAACACCGCGGCAGTGCCACAGGCGAGATAGAAGGCGAGGAACTGCAATCGGCCCATGCGGTCCTCGACGTTGTCGCCGAAGATCCACAGGTAGAGCATGTTGCCGCCAAGGTGCAGCCAGCCGCCGTGCATGAACATCGAGGTCAGGACGGTGACGGCCGGCGGCACGATCGCGATCTCCGGCGCCAGCTGCGCGTGGCCGAACAACACTGCCGGGATCACGCCGAGCGAGAACACGGCACGATTGAAGCCTTCCGCGCCGAGCGAGGCCTGCCAGATGAACGCCAGCACGCACGCCGCGATCAGCGCCCAGGTCACCAGTGGCGTCGCGGAGGTGACATTCTCGTCCCGCAGCGGGATCATGCGCGGCGCTCGACTTCGCCCCGGCCGGCCGCAAGGCTCAGGACGCGTCCTCCGGATATCGCGCGCCACCGAGACGAATCGCCCGGGCCTTGAGTTCGCTGCGCGTCCGCTTGACCAGCCGCCGCACGGATCCCTGCCAGCGTCCGGCGTCGCCGAGTGCGTCGCGCAGCACCTCGAGATCCTGCAGCTCGCCGAGCAAGTCGGCGAGTTTCTTCAGCGTCGCGTGCTCCATCCCTTCGAGTAGCCGTCCGGACAGCTCGCGCTGGTAGAGCTCCCGCTTCACGACCTTGCGAAGCGCATGGAAACGCGCCGGCCTTGGCTTTTCAACGGCCCGCCGGAAGGCCCGGGCGGAGTCGGACCGGGAGGCGGCGAGGCCGGCGTCCAGCGCGGCTGCGTCCAGTCCGGCAAAGGACAGCGCCTGCAGGCCATCACGCACTTCACCAAGGGACGCCGCGACCTCACCTGCGACCTGGCGTGGCAGTCCGATTGCCCCGGAGACAGCACGACGCCGGCCCGCGTGCCAGGCCTCGATCTCGTCGAACGCCGCAAGCTCCCGCTGCCTGGCGCGCGCGCGCAGCCTCGCCAGGGTTTCGCCGATGGCATCGACGTCGCGCAGCCTGGACAATTGCCGGGCGGATGCGGCACAGCGCTTCTCCAACGGGCGCGTCGGCAAGACATCGCGGGACAGGCGCAGCAGCGCGCGCACCCGCTTCAGGTCCTTGCGGACCTCGTGGATCACCCAGGCCGGCGGCAAGCCCGGATCCTCGAGCCGCTCGATGGAACGGCCGAGAAGATGCGACAGCGTTTCGCCGACACCGCCGGTGGCCAGCAGGTCGACGTCGGTGCGCGCGACCGGGTCACGGCGCGACTGAACCTCGCTGCTCAAAAGTCTTCCCTCCCGTCTGCCGCGAGAATCAGCGCCGCCGGCTCCGGCCGCTGCCGGAGGACGATCACCCCTCGCCGGCCGTCATTCAGGCCGGCGATCGCTGTGACGATGCCCGGCAGTTCGGCGACGGGCCGCCAGTGGTGGCCACCGTCATCGCTCGTCAACACGGTGCTGCAGCCGCCCTGGTGAAGGGCCAGCCAGGTCTTGCCGGGATCCGACAGGCTGAATTGTAGCGCAGCGCCTGTGGCCTGCGCGGGGATTTCGGAAAGCCACAGGGGACCGAAGCCGTCCAGCCGATCCTGTCCAATTCGAACGCCCCCGGGGGCGGCAAGCACCACCAGCACGCGGGACGGGTCCCAGGGATCGAATGCGGCGACCAGCAGTCCGGGTCGCCCGTCGTCAAACGCCACGGTACCGGCGGCACTCGCAGGCGACTCCAGAACCGCGGATCCGGTGGTGACGGTGATCCGTACGCGGCCGGTGTTCGATTCGAGCACCCCATCGTCTGCACGGAAGCTGAAGCTGTCGCCGCCAGCGACCTGCGACAGGTAATGGAATGCCCCGGTGCCGCCGTCGAACTGCTGCAACTGCCCCAGCGATGGACCGGCGATGAGCCGGAAGGTCAGCGGATCACCGTCCGGATCCGAGGCGCGCGCAGTTCCGACCAGCACCGTGCCCGCCGGAACCTGGTAGTCGTCGTCCTGGGCAACCGGCGCGCGATTGCGTACGGGCAGGTCGCCGCCGGAACTGCAGACGAAAGTGGCAGAACCGGTCAGCAGCGCCCAGACCAGCAGCGCCAGGCCCAGGCGTCGGAGAATCAGCATGCGTGCCGCCTGAAGTAAGCGGGCTGCTCACTCTATCACGGGAGCCACGGGATGCGGCGATGCAACATCAGCGCTATGCTCGGACCTGTCGTTGCACAGGGGAGTACCCGGGCATGAGCCGGATGTCTGCCTCGCTGGAGGCCCTGCGGGCGCGTGCCCGGCCGATCCCGCTGGGCGCCGCGGCCCGGCACGCCTGGCAGGCGCAGTTCAATGCCCTGCCGGCAATGGGTGCCACGGGCGCCAGCCTCGACCTGTCGGACGAGGTGCTGGTTCGCGTGCACCTGGTCGAAGTGCGGCCGGATCACCAGGGCGGCATGGGCAGCTCGGCGGTCAACGGGGCGGTGATCGCCGGCCTGTTCGACGCGGCGCTCGGCGTGGCCGGTGTCATCCAGTTTCCCCACCGGCGCGCCGGCACGGTGGAGCTCTCGGTCAAGTTCCTGCGGCCCACCCGCGGGCGCTCGGTCGATGCCTGGGCCATCGCGCTCAAGCGCGCCGAGGGGCTCGCCTTCATGGAGGGCGAGTTGTGGAGCGAGGACCGGCTGTGTGCGCTGGCGACCGGGCTCGTCTCCACTGCCCGGGGCGTCGCCGAGGACTGACCGCCGGCCACCGTCCGCAGATTGCGAGGCGCTGGCGACAGTCCCATCATGGCCACATGCCGGGCGGATGATCTTCAGGAGCACAACGTATGTCCCCAGTCCGAAACCTGGCCACGGCGTTGGCACCGTTCGCACTGCTGGTCGCCTGGCTCGCTCCCGGCGCCGCCTGCGCGGCCGGTGTGCTGCAGTTCATGGAGCCCCGGCTGAACGCCCGCGAGGGCGAGACCCAGCAGATTACCGTGGTGCGCAGCGGCAGCAGCGAGGGCGAAGTCACCGTGGTGCTGAACGTCGGCCTCGGCGGCAGCGCGACGCTCGGCGAAGACTACACGGTCGACCTGCCGCTCGGGGTGATCCGCATTGACGACGGCAAGCTGTTTGGCCGCGCGCAGCTGACCATCCTGCAGGACTCCAGCGTCGAGGGCACCGAGTACGCGGTGTTCACGCTTGCCAATCCCACCGGCGCGACGCTCGGTCGCGACAACACCCTGCTGCTGCAGATCGAGGACGACGACGCGCCGCAGGCAAGCTTCGGGATTTCCGGCGATGCCGTGCAACGGGTCACCGAGGGCGAGGAACTGCCGATCGAGGTGACTCGCAGCGGGCTTGCCGGCCAGGCAGTCTCGGTGACGCTGCTCGGCGTGCCGGGCACCGCAGCGCTCGGCGTGGATTTCACCGACCTGACGACGACCCTGCAGTTCGCCGCCGAGCAGACCACCGCCGAGGCGACGCTGCTGACCGTCGCCATCGCCGAACCCGGGCCACCACGCACCCTGAGCCTGATGCTCGCCAGCCCGGCGCCACAGGGGCAAGCGGCATTCGCCGGACTCGGCCCGCTGGTGGTGATCGAGGATGCGCAGCCGAATCGCCCGGGCGAGTTCTCGATCTTCGCCAGTCGGACCGAGGTCGGCGAAGGTGATGGCAGCGTGACGCTCACCGTGGACCGCAATCGCGGCAGCTCGGGAACAGCCTCGGTCAGCTGGGTCACGGTGGACGGCAGCGGCAACCAGGTGGCCGTCGCCGGCAGGGACTATGTCGCCTCCACCGGGACGCTGCAGTTTGCCGACGGCGAGACCCGCAAGACGTTTAACGTGGATCTGATCGACGATCCCGACGTGCGCCGCGGCCGCCGACGCTTCGACGTGGTCCTCGCCAATCCCTCGGAACGCGCCGGACTCGACCCCGAGGGCCTGCGTGTGACGCTCACCATTCGCGCCGACGAAGGCGAGCGCGGAGACGACTGCAAGGGCTTCTGCGAGTGCTTCATCGCCACCGCCGCCTGGGGAAGCTGGATGGACCCGCACGTGGGCACCCTGCGCGCTTTCCGCGACGAGCAGCTGATGCGCTCCGCGCCGGGGCGCGCCTTCGTCGCCTTCTATTACCGGCACTCGCCGCCGGTGGCCGCGCTGATCGGCCGCCACGAGCCGCTGCGTGCCGCGACCCGCGCGCTGCTCGCACCGGTCGTGTTCGCCATCGAACAACCGGCGCCAACCGGCGGAATGGTGCTGCTCGGCCTGGTGTTGTGGCTGGCGGCGCGGCGCGTTGCGGCGCGTTCAAGTCGCCCGCTGTGAGCCGGACGGTACTCGTCACCGGCAGCTCGAGCGGCATCGGTCGCAGCACCGCCCTGCTGCTCGCCAGCTCCGGGTGGCGGGTTTATGCGGGCGTGCGCAAGGCATCTGACGGGACGGCGCTCGCCGCGGAGGCCACCGGGGAACTGTTGCCGCTGAAACTCGACGTAACCCGTGCGCAGTCCGTGACGGCGGCCGTCGGGCGGTTGGTCGCAGGGAGCGGCGGGCGACTGGACGGCCTGGTGAACAATGCCGGCATCTACTTCGGCGGACCGCTCGAGCTGATGCAGCCCGAGGAGATCGAGAACACCTTCGCGGTCAATGTCACCGGCCTGTTGCAACTCACCCGCGCCTGCCTGCCGCTGTTGCGGGCCGCGCGCGGCCGGATCATCAATGTCAGCTCGATCTCCGGCCTGGTTGCGCTGCCCGGGGTCAGCGTCTATGCCGGCTCGAAGCATGCGGTGGAGGCGATCACCGATTCGTTGCGCGTCGAGCTCGCGCCCTTCGGCGTCGAAGTCATTGCCGTCGAGCCGGGTGGCGTGCTGACGCCGCTGTGGAACAAGAGTGCAGCGCGCGACCAGGCCTTCCGGAGGGACCGTGGCGCCGCTTCCGTGCGCGAGCTGTACGGGCCGCTGGTGAAGCTGCTGGAGAAGGTCAGCGCCAGGCCCCGCGGCGTCTCACCGGATGCGGTCGCCGCGGTCATCGCGCGGGCGCTCGTGGCCGCCAGGCCGAAGAACCGCTACCTCATCGGCAGCGATGCCCGCTCGCTTGCGCTGCTCGGTCGTCTGCCGGAATCACTGCGTGACCGGCTGGTGGCGGCCAGGATCTGGCGCTGATTCGGGGTTCGTCGCCACAGCTCGCACTTGGCCACCACTGCGCGACGCGATATGCTTCGGCCGTTCCGTGGCTTGGGGCAGAACAGCCGTGACACCCTTTCGACGCGACTGGGTGACGCTGGGCTTCGTCATTGCCCTGGTGGTCATGGCGTTGATCGCGGCGATCTCCTTTCGCAGCATCTCCGGCTTCATGACTCGTGCCGAGTCGGTGGAGCACACCTACCAGGTCCTGCTGGACCTGCAGGATCTGCTTTCGCATCTCCGGGATGCAGAGAGCGGGCAGCGCGGATTCCTGCTGGCCGGCGACGCCGCGCAGCTGTCGCACTTTGCCAGCGCCCTGGAAACGGTCGGCGAGCGCCAGCGCAGCGTGCGCGAACTGACCGGCGACAACCCCGAGCAGCAACGCAGGCTGGATGCGCTGGATTCGCTGCTCGGCGAGAAGACCCGGTCGCTCGAGTTCGGCATCCGGCTGGCGCGCGACGCGACAGACCGGCAAAGCGTCCTGGAATGGGTCCGCGCCGGCGAAGGGACACGCCAGATGGACCGGATTCGCTCGCTCATAGCGGAAATGACCGGCCATGAACAAGCGCTGCTCGCCCGCCGCGCCGCCGAGTCGAGCTCCAGCGCGGGCATGGCCGTCGGCACGGTGATCGTCGGCAATGCCGTCAGCCTCGCCCTGCTGCTGATCATCTTCGCCTACCTGCGAACTGAGATCCGGCGGCGTGCCGAGGTCGAGGCGGCCTTGCGCCGGAACCACGACCAGATCGAGGACCTCTACAATCATGCCCCCTGCGGCTATCACTCGCTCGACGCCAACGGCGTCTTCGTCCGGATCAACGACACGGAACTGGACTGGCTCGGCTACACCCGCGACGAGATCGTCGGTCGCAAGCGGTTCGTCGACCTGCTGACCCCCGAATCCGTCGGCACCTTCAGGAGCAGCTTCCCGCGCTTCAAGGAGACCGGGGCGATCAGCGACCTGGAATTCGTCGTGCGTCGCAAGGACGGCAGCGAACTGGATGTCTCGCTGAGCGCCACCGCCATCAGGGACGCCGCCGGCGCCTACCTGATGAGCCGCTCGACCATGTTCGACATCAGCGCGCGCAAGGATGCGGAACGCCGTATCGCGGGGCTGAACCGCGACCTCGAGCGTCATGCCAGGGAGCTCGAGCACACCAACCGGGAACTCGAGAGTTTCAGCTACTCCGTCTCTCACGACCTGCGCTCGCCGCTCAGGGCGATCGACGGATTCTCGCGCATCCTCGAGGAGGACCATGTCGCGCGCCTCGACGCAGAGGGACTGCGCCTGCTGAGGGTCATCCGCGAGTGCAGCCAGGCGATGGGCCGGCTGATCGATGACCTGCTTGCCTTCTCGCGTCTGGGCCGCAAGCCCCTCAGCGCGACCACGGTCGACATGGAGGCGCTGGTGGCCGAGGTGCTCGGGGAAGTCCTGCCTTCCGGCGCGCCGCGTCCGGAAATCACCACGCATCCCCTGCCCGCTGCCTGGGGCGATGCGGCGCTGCTCCGCCAGGTCTGGCTGAACCTGCTGGCCAACGCCATCAAGTTCTCGAGCAAGCGCGAACTGCCGGAACTGGAGGTCGGTGGCCACAGCCAGGGTGGCGAAAACATCTATCATGTGCGCGACAATGGCGTGGGCTTCGACATGCGTTACTACGAGAAACTGTTCGGCGTCTTCCAGCGACTGCATCGCGAGGCCGAGTTCCCTGGCACCGGTGTCGGGCTGGCCATCGTGCAGCGGGTCGTCGCCCGGCATGGCGGCCGCGCCTGGGCCGAGGGTGTGCCGGAGCAGGGCGCCACTTTCTACTTCAGCCTGCCCGCGACTCAAGGTGCAACATGAGCGGATTTGAAACCGTGGACATACTGCTGGCCGAGGACAATCCGACCGATGCCGAGCTGGCGATGCGTGCGCTCGCGCGGCGGCGGCTCGCCAACAAGATCGTGTGGGTGCGGGACGGCAGCGAGGCGCTCGACTACATCTATTGCGAGGGCAGCTACGCCGGTCGTGCCAACGGCCATCCCAAGCTCGTCCTGCTGGACCTCAAGATGCCTAAGGTCGACGGCCTGCAGGTCCTCGAAAAGGTCAAGTCGGACGAGCGGACGAAGCTCATCCCGGTGGTGATCATGACCTCCTCGCAGGAGGAGAGCGACCTGGTCGCGAGCTATCGGCTCGGCGCCAACAGCTACATCGTCAAGCCCGTCGACTTCGACCAGTTCGTCGACGCGGTCTCCCAAGCCGGATTCTACTGGGCCGTAATCAACAAGGTCCCGGGTTGAGCACTGTGCCAGACCCCCGGCCGGATCGCCACTGCGACTGACTTGGAGGTGATGCGTGAATGAACGGATTCGGATCCTCCTGGTCGAGGACAGCCTCAGCGACGCGGAACTGGCAATTCGCGAACTCAGCTCCGCGGGCCTGGACTGTCTCGTCGAGCGCGTCGACACCCAAGACGCGTTCTCCGCCACGCTGACCCGGTTCGCGCCGCACGTGATCTTGTCCGATTTCACCCTTCCCGGCGCCTTCAACGGCCTTGACGCCCTCGAGCTGGCACGCCGCGAGGCACCGGATACGCCCTTCGTTTTCGTCTCCGGCACGATCGGCGAGGAGCGTGCCATCGAGGCGATGCGCCGCGGCGCGGCGGACTACGTGCTGAAGGAAAACCTGAAGCGTCTGCCTGCCGCCCTGAACCGCGTCCTGCAGGCCGCGGACGAGCGCCAAGCGCGCAAGGCCGCAGAGGCCAGGCTGGTGGAGAGCCAGCGGCTGTTCAGCAGCTTCATGCAGCATCTGCCCGGCATCGCCTTCATGAAGGATACAGCCGGGCGCTACCTGTTCGTGAATCCCGAGTTCGAGCGCCTGGCCGGCCGGAGCTCGGCCGAACTGCTCGGGCATTCCGACCGCGAGGTATGGCCGGCCGATCTGGCGGATGCATTCCAGCAGCATGACCGGCAGGCAATACAGACACAGGGAGTGGCCCCGCGCATCCAGCCAGTCAGCATCAAAGGCAAGGAGCCACGCTCATGGCTGATCCACAAGTTCCGTATCGCCGGCGCTGACGGCGAGGCCCCGCAGATCGGCGGTGTCGGCATCGACCTGACGGAGCGCCTGCAGGCCGAGCGCCGGGCCGCGCGACTGAGCCGCATTCACCAGGTGCTGAGCGGCATCAATTCGGCGATCGTGCGGATCCGCAACCGCCAGGAGCTGTTCGAGGAGGCCTGCCGCATCACAGTGCACGCCGGCGGCTTCTTGCTGGCCTGGATCGGCGTGCCGACACCCGCTGCCCGCAAGCTCCACCCCGTCGCATGGCTAGGCGCCGACCTGGGCTACCTGGATGAGGTGGGAGAAACGCTGGCCAATATCACCGAGGACTGGGGCGCAGGCGGACGCATCCTCGGCGGCGAGCCCCGCGTCGTCGCCAACGACCTAGAATCGGACCCTGACGTGGCTTTCCGCCGGGAGGCGCTGGCGCGCGGCTATCGATCGCTGGTCGCGCTGCCGCTCAAGATTGCAGATCGGATCGAGGGGGCCCTGCTCCTCTACGCGGGCGAGCCCGACTTTTTCAACGAGGACGAACTGCTGCTGCTCGACGAGCTGGCGGGCGACATCTCCTTTGCCCTGGAGTACATGGAGAAAGAGGAACGCCTCAACTACCTGGCGCTCTATGACTCGCTCACCGGCCTGGCAAACCGGACCCTGCTCAAGGATCGTGTCGAGGGTGCGCTGCGCGGCGCCGCGGCTGGACAGTCGAGCCTGGCGCTGGTGCTGGTGGACATCACCCACTTCCACAGGATCAACGACAGTTACGGCCGTCAGGCCGGCGATGAACTGCTGCGTCGCTTTGCGGAGGCCCTGGCGGCTCGTGCCGGGGGCCGCGACCGCGTGGCGCGCCTTGGTGCAGACACTTTTGCCGTGGTCGTCGACGATGCCGGACCTCAAGGCAGGCTGTCGTCCACGCTCGACAAGCTTTGCGATCCTGCCGGTATCCCGTTCGAATGGCATGGGCAGGAGCTGCGGCTCTCGCTGCGTGGCGGCGTAGCGCTCTTTCCCATCGACGGCGAGGATTTCGAAGCGCTGGTCGGCAAGGCGGAGCTGGCGCTGCGCCAGGCGAAGTCATCCGGCCAGGCCCACCTGCGCTACGCGCCCGAGATGAACGCACGACTCAGGGAGCGCATGACACTCGAAGGCAAACTGAAGCGAGCGCTGGAGGACGATCAGTTTGTGCTGCATTACCAGCCGAAGGTCCGCCTCGGTGATCGAAAGATCCGCGGCCTGGAAGCACTGATCCGCTGGAATGACCCGGACCGCGGGCTCGTCTTCCCGGCGAGTTTCATACCCCTGCTCGAGGAAACCGGGCTGATCATCGAAGTGGGCCGCTGGGTGATGCAGCAAGCAGTGCGCGACTGTGTCCACTGGCGCGAGGCCGGCCTGCCGGCCGTCGGTGTCGCAACCAATATCTCGACGCCGGAACTGCAGCGCCCGGACCTGCTCGACACCGTCCGCATGGCACTGCAGCCATTCGGTGGCGGGGACTGCGGCCTGGAGCTGGAGATTACCGAAAGCGGCCTCATGCACGACATCACCGGGAACATTGACAGGCTGCATGCCCTGCGGGAGCTCGGCGTGCGGATCGCGATCGATGACTTCGGCACGGGCTACTCCTCGCTGAGCTACATCGCCCGCCTGCCGGCAGACTGTCTGAAGATCGACCAATCGTTCGTCGCCAGCATGGCGAGCAATGCCGACAATTTCGCGGTCGTCTCGTCGATCATCTCGCTGGCCGCCGGCCTGAAAATGGAAGTGGTCGCAGAAGGTGTCGAGACGGAGGAGCAGGCGAACATGCTCGCCCTGCTGAAGTGCGACATGATCCAGGGTTACCTGATCAGCAAGCCGGTGCCCGCCGGCGACATTGCAATGCTTCTGCAGCCCGGCCCAGACGGGGATCGGGGCTGAAGCCCCTCCCACATCGGGGCTGAAGCACTCCCACATCGGGGCTGAAGCACTCCCACATCGGGGCTGAAGCCCCTCC
>CAZOSZ010000052.1:11226-13983 GCA_964582505.1 uncultured Ectothiorhodospiraceae bacterium
GAAGCACTCCCACATCGGGGCTGAAGCACTCCCACATCGGGGCTGAAGCCCCTCCTACCGTAGGAGCGGCTTCAGCCGCGACCGGCCGCTTCAGCCGCGACCCCGGGGGAATCACTGCCCAGTGCGGGCGAGACGCTCGCGCTCGAGTTCGCGATAGTTGCCGCGGGCCCGGTTCTCAACGGTGGGGGCCCGCGCCAGCCACTGCTCGGGGGGCGGGCTGCCGGCCGTGACCGGCAGCGGCATGCCCATGCCTGCCCGGCTGACGGCCGCCGCGCGCGCCCATTCCACCGGCAACTCGCCGGCGCGTTCGCGCAACAGTTCCAGGCCGGTCATCCAGTCGAACTGACCATCCTCCAGTCCGCCGTGCGCCTCGAACAGCAGCTGGCCGTCCTGCCAGCCTGCCAGCCAGGGCTGGTCCACCATCCGCACCGGCGTGCCCGGAGCCAGCCGGTCGAACAGCCGCTCGATGTCCTCGGGATAGAGGCGGATGCAGCCATGGCTGACCCGCATCCCGACGCCTGCCGGCTTGTTGGTGCCGTGCAGCAGATACAGCGGGTTGTTCAGCCGGACGGCATGCCGGCCCAGCGGATTTTCAGGCCCCGGCGGCACGACCGCCGGCAACGGGTCGCCGGCCTTCTCGTGCTCGCGGCGCACCGAGGCCGGCGGATACCAGCTGGGATCCTTCGCCCTGGACAGCACCTGGAACTCGCCGAGCGGCGTCGACCAGCCGAGCTTGCCGATGCCGATCGGGTGGGTGATGACTGTCTGCCGACCCTGCGCGTCGGGTGGCCCAAACCACCACAGGCGCATCGCGGGCAGGTTGATCACAACGCCCTCGCGCGGCGCCGCGGGAATGACGTGCGCGGTCGGCAGCAGGATCTCGGTGCCCTCGCCGGGCAGCCACGGGTCGACGCCGGGATTGGCGGCGCGCAATTCTTCGTAGCCGAGGTTGAAGCGCCGCGCGATGTCCGTGAAGGTGTCCTCGTTCTTCGCGATGACTTTCTGCAGCCGGCCCACCAGCTGGGTTTCGGCGGCGACGCCCTCGAACACGTCGGCCCGCTCGAGCGCCGCCCAGCCGTCGAGCGGATTGGCAGCCGCCTGTGATGCGCGCGAGGCCGACAACGGCGCGCAGGCCGCCAGCAGCACCGACAGCGCCATGGCGCACGCGATGTCGACAACGGATCGGAGTTGGTGGCGTACGCGCATCGCTAGCATGGTCCTCCCGAAGGCGGCCGCCGGCCGCAGGAACTGTCCGCCGCTCACCGCCAGAGGCGCGGCATCGAGCCGAAGCGCCCCTCCTCCATGGCAGCCGCGAGTTTCTCCAGCAGGCGCCTGGCTCCGCGCCACTCGACCTTCCATACATCCGCCTCGCCGATCAGCTGCGCCAGCCAATCATCGCTGGTGCCGAGCTCGTCGACCAGCCCCAGCTCCAGCGCCCGGGTCCCGTACCAATGCTCGCCAGTGGCGACGCGCTTGAGGTCGAGCTGCGGCCGGTGCCTGGCGACCATCGCCTGGAACAGCTCGTGGATGTCCTCGAGCTCGTCGCGCAGCTTGTCGCGATCCTCGTCCGTCACCTCGCCGAACATGCTGACGGTGCGTTTGTAGCGCCCGGCCTTGACCTGCTCCACCGTGACCCCGCGCTCGTCGAGCATGCGGCGGAAATTCGGCACCTGGGCCAGCACGCCGATCGAGCCGACCACCGCGAACGGCGCGGCCAGGATCCGGTTGGCGACACAGGCCATCAGGTAACCGCCGCTGGCCGCGACCTTGTCCACCGCCACCGTCACCGGCACCTGCCGCTCGCGCAGGCGCAGCAGCTGCGAGGCCGCCAGTCCGTGTTCGTGCACCAGGCCGCCGGCGTTCTCGAGCCGCACCAGCACCTCGTCGCCACCCTCGGCGACCGCCAGCACTGCGCTGACTTCCTCGCGCAGCGAGGCTGTCGCACTGGCGCGGATATCACCGCGAAAGTCCAGCACGAACACCCGCTTGCGGCGCCGTCCCTCGGCGGCTTTGGCCTCCTGCTTGCGCTGCTTCGCCAGCTTCTTGCGCTCCGATTTCGGCAGCAGCGCGCCACGCAGGCTGTCCGCTGCGTTGCGCAGCCGCGAGTTCAGGCTGGTGACTTTCAGTCCCTCGGTCTCGCGAATGCGGCGCGAGGCAGTGAAGAACAGGCCGACCAGGAACGCGGCTGCTGCCACCACTGTCGCGGTCTTGGCGAGAAACAACCCGTATTCCAGCAATGCCTCGGTCACGATTCGCTCTCTTCCCGTTGTCCTGGTCGCGCGATATGGTAACGCAGCCACGCGCACTGCCGCTGCCGCCCGCCCCCGAAGGCCCCCGATGGAAGTTGTCTACAGCCCCGATCAGCGATTGCAGCACGGCCGCGCCGAGCTGGCGGGCGGACGGCTGGTGCCGGTGTACGAGCATCCCGGCCGGATCGACGCAATCCTCGAAGAACTCGAGCGGCGCGGCTTCGCCCCGCCCGCCGCGCCGGAGGACCACGGGCCCGGCCCGATCCTCGCCGTCCATGATGCCGGCTATGTCGCGTTTCTCGAGTCGGCGTGGCAGGCGTGGCAGGCGGCACATGGGCCCGAGGACGACGCCCTGCCGTTGAGCTGGCGCGCGCCGGGCATGCGCGAGGACTGCGAACCGGTGCGGATCGACGGGCGCCTCGGCTTCTGGTCATTCGATGCCGGTACGCCGATCACGGCCGTTTCCTGCCCGGCCCGCTGCACTTCCTGGCGCCCACGGTGCTGTGCG
>CAZOSZ010000053.1:0-3149 GCA_964582505.1 uncultured Ectothiorhodospiraceae bacterium
GCGCCGCGACATGGCCACGGTGACCGACGCGCTGAACCTCGCCAATGCCCCCGCTGAGCCGGCACAGGGCCACACCATTCCCGCCGCGACAGCGCTGCTGCCGGAGCACTTCGGGCCGCTGGCTACGCCCGCCGATCCCGCGCCGTTGCCGCGCGCGACGCGCGACGGTGACAGTGTGCTCGGCCGGGTGGTGCTCGCCGATCGGTTCGGCAACCTGATCACCAACATCGGTGCCGGGTCCCTGGCGGGCTTTCGCCAGCCCGTGGTGGATGCCGGCGGTCGCGCGGTGGCGCTGCTGCCGACCTACGGCGCGGCGGACCGTGGCGCCGCGCTGGCGCTGGTCAATGCCTTCGGTCTGCTGGAGCTGGCGGTCTGCGGCGGTAACGCCGCGGCGCTGCTCGGCCTGGGTGAGGGTGCGCCGGTCCGGGTCCGGGACGGGTCGCGGGCCTGAAGCCCGGGAGAATTCTTCTTATACTGGCCGCAGGAATGGAAAGGTTGGAGCAATGAACAACGACAGAATCGACGCCATCCGCAACCTGGTACTGATCGGCCCTGCCGGAAGCGGCAAGACCAGCCTTGCCGAGGCCATGTTGCACGCCGCCGGGGAGATCAAGCAGCGCGGTCGCATCGACCGCGGTGACACGGTCTGCGACTTCGATGCGCGGGAGATCGCGATGGCGCATTCGCTGGACACCGCGCTGTGTCACCTGAGCTGGAAGAATGCCGATATCAACATCATCGACACACCGGGCTTCACCGATTTCCTGCCGCGGGCCATCGCGGTGCTGCCGGCGGTGGAATGCGCCGCGCTGGTGCTGTCTGCCGCGGGAGGACTGGAGACCGGCGTGCGCCGCATGATGAAGGCGGCTGGCGACGCCGGCCTGGGACGACTGATCATCGTCAACAAGATCGATTCCGAGCCCGACCAGCTCGGCCAGTTGCTGGAGGACATCCAGCAGGCCTTCGGCAACCGTTGCCTGCCCGTCAACCTGCCGAGCGACCGCGGACGCAAGGTGGTCGACTGCTTCTTCCGCGACGGCGGCGATGCCACGGACTTTTCGAGCGTGGAGGAAGCCCATACCCGCATCATCGACCAGGTGGTCGAGGTGGATGAGGACTTGATGGAGGCCTACCTGGAGTCCGGCCAGGACCTGGACCCGCAGCAACTGCACGACGCCTTCGACAAGGCATTGCGCGAGCGCCACCTGGTACCCGTGGTGTTTGTTTCTGCCGAAACCGGCGCCGGCGTCGAGGCACTGCTCGACTACATCGCCAGGCTGCTGCCGAGCCCGCGGGAGGCCAACCCGCCGGCCTTCCTGCGCGGCGAGGGCGAAGATGCCGAGGCCTTTGTCGTCGTACCGGACCCGGCACGCCACGTGATCGCGCACGTCTTCAAGGTGATCGTCGATCCCTACGTCGGGCGCACCGCCGTGTTCCGCGTGCACCAGGGCACCATCAAGAGCGGCGCGCAGCTGTTCGTCGGTGATTCACGCAAGCCGGTCAGGCTCAGCCACCTTTACCGGCTCCAGGGCAAGCAGTCCGTCGAGGTCGCCGAGGCCGGGCCGGGCGACATCGCCGCCGTGACCCGCATCGACAGCCTCAACTTCAACGACGTGTTGCACGATTCCCACGACGAAGACCAGATCCGCCTGCGCATGCCCGAGGCACCACCGCCGATGATGGGGCTGGCGATCGCGCCGGCGCAACGCGGCAACGAGCAGAAGTTGTCCGACGCCATGCAGAAGCTGTGTGCCGAGGACCCGGCGCTGCGGGTCGAGCATCGTCCCGGCACCAATGAGACGGTGGTGATGTGCAGTGGTGAACTGCACCTCAGGCTGGTCGTCGAGGCCATGAAGGAGCGCTTCAACGTCGAGGTCGAAACCCATCCGCCCACCATCCCTTACCGGGAAACCATTACCCGCCCGGCGGAAGGCCACCATCGTCACAAGAAGCAGACCGGCGGCGCCGGCCAGTTCGGCGAGGTGTACCTGCGGATCGCGCCGCTGTCGCGCGGTGCCGGCTTCGAGTTCGTCAGTGAGGTCGTCGGCGGGACCATTCCGCATCAGTTCATCCCGGCCGTGGAGAAAGGCGTTCGCCAGGCGCTGGAATCGGGCGCGGTGGCCGGTTTTCCGATGCAGGACCTGCGAGTAGCCGTCTATGACGGCAAGACGCACCCGGTGGACTCCAAGGAAGTGGCGTTCATCAGTGCCGGGCGACGCGCCTTCCTCGACGCGGTGTCCAGGGCCGGGCCCATCGTGCTCGAGCCGATCGTTCAACTGCAGGTCACGGTACCGATCGACTCGCTCGGCGCGGTCGCCGGGCATCTCTCCTCGCGACGCGGCCGCGTGCTCGGCTCGACCGCGCTGCCCGGACAGAGAATGCAGGTCAACGCCGAGGCGCCGCTTTCGGAGCTGCAGGATTACGCCAATCAGCTGAAATCGATGACTGGCGGCTCAGGCGCCTGGGCGATGCAGCTCGATCGCTACGAGCCGGTTCCGCCCAGGCTGCAGCAGGAATTGGCCAGCACGGTGCGCGCGGAAGTCAGCGACTGATGCTGTCGGATGCCGTCGCCTTGACGCAGGTCAACACGCCGCCTCGCCACGGAGGGAAGATGAAGGCCCGAGCAATGGAAGACTGAGGCGATGCTGGAAGTCAGCGACATCATGATCCCGAGACCCAGCCTGGTGATCGTCGGACCCGATACCAGCGTCGACGAGGCGCGACGGGTCATGAGGGCGCACAGGATCCGTCACCTGCCGGTGGTGGACAGCTCCGGCGCGCTGGTCGGGCTGATCTCCCAGACCGACGTGCTGGTGGCCGGCGACGGCGCGCAACTCCCGGTCAGCGAAATCATGGTTCGCGACCCCGACACGGTCGATGAGCGCGCCAACGTGCGCCATGCGGCGCAGCTCATGGCCCGTCACAAGCGCAGCTGCCTGCCGGTGATGCGCGACCGCGTGTTGCGAGGCATCGTCACCGACTCCGACTTCCTGGGCGTGGCCATCACGCTGATGGAGCAACTCGAGGCGGTCGAACCCGAACCGGAGGCAAGCCAAGGGCAATGGCCGTAGGGGGGAGTGCCTCCCGGTCGGACCGTTAGCGGCTGCAGGCGGTGATTTTCGCGGCTGAAGCCAATCGCGGCTGAAGCC
>CAZOSZ010000053.1:3249-13574 GCA_964582505.1 uncultured Ectothiorhodospiraceae bacterium
TCGCGGCTGAAGCCAATCGCGGCTGAAGCCGCTCCTACTCGCGTAGGACCGTGGTCGCGGCCACATCGCCTGCCGCTGGCAGGTTGCGCGCCGGGCCCACACCCTCGTTGAGCACCAGGCGGAAACGACCGACCTGCACGACGTCCCCGTGCCGCAGGCGCTGCTGCCGCACTTCCCGATCGTTGACGCGAATGCCGTTGGTGCTGTTCAGGTCGACGATGGTCCAGTGGCCGGCCTCCCTCACCAGCATGGCGTGGTGCCGGCTCACCGATTCATCGTCGAGCTGTACGTCGTTCCAGGGGTGGCGCCCAATCAGCAGGCGCGCAGACGTCAGACCGAGTCTCGCCTTCGGCACGCGATCCAGCAAGATATCGAGTGACGCCACCCGCCGGGGGCGCGGCCGGTCGGACTGTTGCGAGGGTCCAACGTGCTCCACTTCGACCGACTGTGCTCCGGCCGCCGCAGCTGACTGCAGCGCATTGGCGGCGACCAGGTTGATGCGCGCCGGCAGCCCGCCGGACACCTCGTGGATGCGCGCTGCCGCGTCGGCGGAAAACAGCTCGCCGGGCCGAAGGGAACCCGCGGCCTCGACATGGAATTCGAGGTAATCGCGGGTCTCGTCCGGTCCGAGATTCTCCAGCCGGTACTGCCAGCGAATCATTTGCCGCAACGCGTGCATTCGCGGAGCGGCAAGCTGCCGCTCCAACGGGTCGCCACCGAGCAGCACCAGCTTCAGCCGGCCCAGTCGCACCGGCTCCAGCAGCGACAGCCAGCCGACCTCCTCGATCAGCGACGCCGGCACCACCGTCGGGTTCTCGGCGACGATCACGGTGGTCACTTGCTTCTGCCGCTGTTGTCCAAGGAACACGGTGACCAGGCCGCGCATCTCGTCGCAGCTGGCCCTCAGCCCCTCGAAGCCGAAGGCCCGCAGCAAGTCTGCCAGCAGGTCATCCGCGTCGTGGGCCAGCCGATCGAGTCGCGCAACCAGCGCGCCCGGCTGGGACTGCTGCAGTGCGAATTCCAGGGTGACGCTCTTGCCGGATCCCGGCTCGCCAGTGAGCGCCACCAGCAGGTCGGTCGAATGCAGAGCACGTTCGAGGAAGTGGGCCGCCTCGCGGTGCTGCGGCCCAATGTAGAACATCGGCTCGGCAGGGTCCGCTTCGAAGGGCGGCCGGTGCAGGCCGTACCTGGCGAGCATCTCGCTGTCGCTCAATTGCCGACTCCCCTTCTGCGCGGAGGCTTCCGGAACCGCATTCCTCCCCCTCAGGCGGCGATTCGCGCCGTCTCGAGCGTCGCGCCGGCCTGCCTGAACTGCTCAAGCGCCCTGTCGACGTAAGCCACGGCCTCATCCATGTAGCCATCCGCCGACGCCGACCAGACCCTGTTCAGGTATCGCTCGCCCGCCGCGAACGCACTCATGACCTCAGCATAGACCTTCAGGCCGTAAATATGGGCCAGGCTGTCGCGGGCGTCTGCAAACAACGCCAGATCATCGCGAAAGCACCGGTCGATCTCGAATCGCAATTCCCAGGGCGGCACCGCCTGTTGGCCGGAAACCATGCGCTCGAGACCGGCGACCACCCTGCCGAGGCTCTCGTCGATATGCTTGCGCTGGCGCACCAGCACCGCCTCCGAGCGCGCCAGGACGCGGCGCTGGCGGCGCACTGCCAGCACCCCGAGGGCCCCGAGGGCCATCGCCCCCAGGTACGCTGGCCAGGGCACCTCGACCGCGTCGGTGACCGAATAGAAGGCGGCCGCGAGGAAGCCCGCCACCAGCATCAGGTAACCGGTCGCTTTCATGTCGCGCCTCCGCCGAACACCGCCAGCACGGCGAAGCCCACGCCGACCAGCGCCTCGCCGACGATGAACCCGGCGGCGACCGGGATTCCGACATCCTCGCTGAACTCGCGACCCCGGTAGCGGTCGCTTGCGAGCCGCAGCGCCGTGCCCAGGCTGTAGGTCAACACGATATTGAAGGGCAGGTAGAAGCCGAGTCCCGCGGTGATCCCGAGGCCGCCGCTGGCCAGCGACAACAACGCGCCCAGCCCGGCGCCCGCAAGATATTTCTCGACCGGCACGTCGCCGCCGAGAATGCCATCCACCATGCTGGCCAGGGCCTGTCCCTGGGGCGCTGGAAGCCGGTCGCTGCCCAGGCCGTAGGCCTCGTGCAACGTGTAGATAAGCGCGATCATCAGGATCGGCCCAAGCCAGGCGCCCAGGAACTGGCCGGCCTGCTGCATCCGCGGCGACGCGCCGACCAGATAGCCGGTCTTGAGGTCGAGCATCAGGTCGGTGGCCTGCGACATCGCCACGCAGACCGCCGCTCCGACCGTGATCGAGGCAATGATCGACTGGTCGCGCTCCAGCCCGCTGGTGACGATGATCAACAGCGTCACCGCGATCAACGTCATGCCCGAGAGCGGCGACCAGTTGGTGCGCCCGATGCATTCGGACAGGATCACGCCGGCGATCCAGATCCAGACGGTGCCTAGCAGCGCCATCGCGATGCCGAGGCCGATGCCGACGCTGGCGGCGGAATTGATGGCAATGAAAGTGAGCAGCAGGGCAGCCCCGCCAACGGCGAAGTAGAGAAGCTTGATCGGCATCTCGTCGGCTGAGATTGCGGACCTCGAGCGCGCCGCGTCCTGCATGCTGCGTATCGCACTGATCACCAGCGGCAGCGCCAGCAGGATGCCGGTGATCGCGCCGCCGATGATCATGCCGATTCCGACCGGCCGGAACAGCATCACCCGCAGGGCATTGGGGTCGGTGACCGGACCGGCATCGCCGGGCGGCAGCATGCCGGTGGCCGACAGGGTCGGCGCAAGGAACCAGTAGCACAGGAAGCCGCCGATGATGAATGCCACGCCCCCCTTGCCGGCAATGAAGCCCACGCCGATAGTCAGCAGTGACAGGTACCAGATGCCGTTCATGTACACCGGCAAGCCGATCCGGCTGCCCAGATCGAAGTCGGTCACTCCGGTGTACTGATAGAGAAAATGCGCCGCGGCGCTCACCACCGCAGCACCCAGCAGCAACACCGCCTTGCGCACACCGGCACCCGGCGATTTCAGGATGGTCGCGACCGCCACCCCGCCCGGATAGGTCAGTCGCTCGTAGTCGATCATCTGCTTGCGCAAGGGGATGATGAAGGCGATGCCGAGGAACGCGCCGGCGATGCAGCCGAAGGTCAGCAGCACCGGGTCGAAGTCGGTGCGGCCGAGGATGAACAGCGCCGGGACCGAGAACATCATGCCGGCCGAGGCGGCATTGACCGAGCTCGCCACCGTCTGGGTCACGTTGACCTCAATGATGCTGTAGCGGCGCGCCAGGCCACGCAGGATCCCGAACCCGAGGATCGCAGCCAGCTCCGAACCCTCGATGGAAAAGCCGAGGATCAGCGCCGCGTAGCCGATCGACAGGCCGATCAGGGCGCCCAGCAGGTAGCCGGTCAGCACAGCCTGCCAGGTCAGCTCCGGGTAGGGACCGCTGCGAATGACCACGCCCGGCGGCGCGCCTGCGGTCGGCTTGTCGGCCATGCTTCCCTCCTTTGGCCCGCGGCCGACACTTCCTACCACAGCGCGATGCAGCCGCCAAATTGTCGGGTCAGGCGGCGCCCGGCTTGCGTCCGAAGATGCTGCGCCGCTGACGCCGCATTTCCACCTGCAATTCTTGCCGCCTGGCGTCCAGCCAATCGGCACGCGACACCTCGACGTCGTGCTCTCCGGCGGCGATGCGCCGGTCCCGCTCGGCGCTGCGGAATACACAAAAGTCCTTGTACGCGGCCAGCTCCGGGGCGAGGCCCTGCTGCGCCACCTCGACCATCATGGCGTCATCCAGGTACCCGAACACCGGCAGCTCATCCGGGATCAGATCCGCCGGGTCCGCAAACCACGCCAGGGCCTCGAGCACGCGACGAACTTCCTGGGGCGGCAGGCGCCATTCCGTATCCGTGACCATCTGCACCAGCGGGCGAAGCTGCTCCAGCTTGTCGAGGATGAACGGCGGGGCATTCCGACTGCGGGCCTGCGCAATCAGCCGTTCCGTGGCCTCGGCGACCTCCTCCAGCCGGATCTCGACGCCGTCGCCCGGACGGCGCTGCTCGAAGATCTCGCTGAAATAGGCAAGATCCTCGTCAGTCAGCTCGAATATGAACTTCAGGCCCATGTCCAGTCTCCTGCAGTCGCCACCCGCAAAGGTAGCGTGTCCGGTGCCCCGGCGCGATGCCCACCCCCTGTTGAAGCCCACCGGGTCCCGGTGACCGGGCAGCTGCAAAAACAATGTGACCGATATCACATATCAGGGACCTGCTACTTGACAGATGCTGGTCCCGCCCGCACCGTCGACCCTGCAGTAAAAGGGCAAACCCGTCGAAAGGCGGGGACGCAAAGCCACCGGTCTAAGGGCGCGGGCCTATGACAGCGGGGTTGCCTGAGGGGCTCTCTCGCATCCTGAGCTCGTGGCGGCCGACCGCTCTCCCCCCTTGCTGATCCGGCTCCAGGCTGAAGCCGTCTCCGCGCGTCTACGGGTCCCCCACCAAGGGGAGGATGGCACGTGGAGCGTCGATTCGAAGTGGATGAAACCGCGACCGACCTGCTAGCCGCTCGACTGGAAAGCCAGGAACGAGAATACCGTGCCCGCAAGACCCGTCGGGCGTTTCGCGGGCTGGCGAACGCCGGCGAGCAGTTGCGGGCGCGGATGCAGACCCGTCCGGACGTTCGCGTGGTACCGGCGGAGCGAACGGTGACGGTCAAGCTCGCCTCCGGAAAGAGTTTTGAGCTTGGAATCCGGCTGGACTTCGACCACGAGGGGACCATGCGGCAATGGTTCACCGTCCGTGAATCCACCGTCTCCAACCCCCTGGTCGGCAACGACGTCGACTTCGAGACGATGTTTAACGAGCTGCCCGAGGCCATCGGATTCATCGTCGGCTCGATCGGCCGACCGCAAACCTGACGCCGTGCTCCTGATGACCCCGCATCAGACATCCTGCGGACAGATACGGAATCACTCTACATGAACACCCAGATGCGCCACGGCTTGCTTCCGGCCGTGCTCGTCGCTGCCATTGCGATAGCGCCAGCGCTTGCCGCACCGCCCCCCCGCCGTCAGCCTGCCGCTCGAGAGCCGGACCCAGGCGGCAACCGCGATCCCCGATCATGCTCTCAGCGGCCCTGCCGCGGCCGGCCGCCTGAACGCCGCCGCACTGGTTGCGAGCCGTATGAAAGTCGAGTTGCCCGACGGCCGAGACCTGGTGGCCGCGCGGGTCAAGGAAACACGCGGCAATCGGGGCGAATTCAGCTGGGTGGGCGAGTTCGAGGACCAGCCGGGCAGCCTGTTCGCGGTCACCTCGCATCGCGGCAGGGTCACGGGCTTTTTGCACCACGGCACGGAAATCTAGGAACTCACTACCGGCGAGGACGGCGTGATCGTCGTGTTCCAGGTGGACGAGGCGCGGCTGCCCGACGAGCACGAACCGATCCAGGTCGACGCCGGTGCCGACGAGCCGACCTACCCGCAGGCCGAGCTCGCGGCGTCCACTGCCACCGCCGACGACCCCGCGATTCATGACCTGCTGGTGGTCTACACCCGGAAGGCGGTAGACCGGGCCGGCAGTGTCGCGACGCTGGAGTCCCGGATCCTCAATGCGGTGGCTGCGGCCAACGCCGGCTACCAGAACAGCGGCGTGGCGATTCGATTGAACGTCGTCGGCATGGTGCTTACCAACTACGCCGAGACCGGGGACATGGGCGTCACCCTGTCGCGACTGCGTGGCACCAGCGACGGCTACATGGACGAGATCCACGGCATTCGCGGCCACCTCGGTGCCGACATGGTGGCGATGATCAGCGAGGACAGCGGCTACTGCGGCATCGCCTACGTGATGGCAAACCCCAGTGCCGGCTTTGCCGCGGCCGCCTTCAGCGTCACGAGGCAGACCTGTTTCTCGAACCAGGCGCTGGCCCACGAAATCGGCCACAACCAGGGCCATGGCCACGACCGCAAGAATGCCGGCTCGAGCGCCTACGCCTGCTCTTTCGGCTATCGCACCTGCGACAACATCGCGCTGACCAACGGCCAGTCCTTCCGCACCATCATGGCCTACTCCTGCTCCGGGCCGCGGCTCAACTACTTCCCCAACCCTGAAGTGCATTACAACGGCGCGCCGATGGGCGTGGCCTACGAGTCCGACCCGACCCACGCAGCCGACAACGCGCGTTCGATGAACAAGACAGCGCCGATCACCGCGGCATTTCGCAGCGCGGCCAGCGGCCCGCCGCCGGCTGCCCCAAGCAACCTTGCCGGCACCGCCACGCAGCACGACCAGATCCGGCTTTCCTGGCAGGACAACTCGAGCGACGAGAACGGCTTCACGGTGCAACGCGCGGTGAACGGCGGTTCGTACTCCGACCGCGCCTCGCTGGCCGCAAATTCGACCGGGTCGACCAAGACCAAGGGCGGTGGCAACGGCGACGGCAAGGGCAAGAAGTAGCCGCGATCGGATTCAGCCCGACCGGGGCGCGGCGTTCAGCGCCGCTCACCGGCACGCAGCCGGCGGAAGAAATCGCCGATCGTGTGCTGCTTGAAGTCGCGGAACTCGCCGGCGTCGAAGAACACTCCGTGGCAGACGCCGCAGGACTCGTACCAGATGTGCGGCTGCTGGGCGTCGACCATGCGGATCATCAGCGCGTTGCAGCGCGGGCAGGATATCCGGTCATCGCGATTGAAAATCGACCCGACTTCCGGGTCGCCCGTGTCGATCTGCTCGGCGCCGGGCACGGCCTTCAGCTGCTCGTGCTCCAGCAGGTCGAACCACAGACCCTTGCAGAGCGTGCAGCGATCCACCTCGATCTCGGCGTAGACCACCTGCTC
This sequence comes from uncultured Ectothiorhodospiraceae bacterium, assembly GCA_964582505.1. Lineage (GTDB taxonomy): Bacteria > Pseudomonadota > Gammaproteobacteria > Steroidobacterales > XN24 > XN24. The sequence goes on from CAZOSZ010000053.1 coordinate 10,123, forward strand.
CATCGGATGGCCGCACTTGGGACAGTCCATGGCGACTCCTTACCACTCTCCGGTGTTCGACATGCTGGCCCACGGCTCGCGCGGCGGCAACGCCGGGCCCTTCTGCAACAGCTCGATCGAGATGCGATCGGGGGACCGCACAAACGCCATCCTCCCGTCGCGTGGCGGTCGATGGATGACCACGCCACTCTCCGCCAGCCGCTGGCACACAGCATAGATGTCGTCCACCTGGTAGGCCAGATGACCGAAGTTGCGCGCGCTGCCGTACGCCTCAGGGTCCCAGTTCCAGGTCAGCTCGAGCTGCGCCCCCTCGTCGCCCGGGGCGGCCAGGAACACCAGGGTGTAGCGGCCGGCGGGATTCTCGTGGCGCCGCAGCTCCACCAGCCCGAGCTTGTGGCAGTAGAAATCCAGTGAGGCATCGAGGTCGCTGACGCGCACCATCGTGTGCAGGTATTTCATCGCGTGCTCCCGCAGCCCGCCGTGCCGGGCCGTTATTATAATGGCCGGCCGCGGGAGCCGACCGATCCCGTGACGCCGGCCCGCGACGCCGGCCCCTTGTCCCGGCAGGAGAAACGGACTTGCTGCTTGCCTGGCTAGGCGCCCTGGCGATCGGACTCAGCCTCGGGATGCTCGGCTCCGGCGGTTCCGTCCTGACCGTGCCGGTGCTGGTCTACCTGGTCGGCCAGGATGAGAAAGTCGCCATTGCCGGCTCACTGTTCGTGGTCGGCTCGATCGCCCTGGCCGGCAGCCTCAGCTACTTGCGACACCGCATGGTCGAGTGGCGCAGCGTGGCACTGTTCGGTGTGCCCGGAATGGCCGGTACGTGGCTCGGCGCACTGCTGGCGGCCTGGATCCCGGGCGCCGTTCAGCTGCTGATGTTCGCCGCCGTCATGGCGCTGGCCGGCGTGATGATGCTTCGCCCTCCGCGCCTGGGTGTCACTGCGCGACCGGCGCGCCGCCCCCTGGCGATCGCGGCAGACGGCCTGGCAGTCGGCATCGTGACCGGGCTGGTGGGGGTCGGGGGAGGCTTCCTGATTGTCCCGGCGCTGGTGCTGCTGGGCGGACTGCCGGTGCACCGCGCCGTGGCGACCAGCCTGGTGATTATCGCCGCCAAGTCCTACACGGGCTTCGCCAAGTATCTTGAGGTGCTGGCCGCCCAGGACCTCGGACTCGACTGGCAGGTGCTCGGAGTGGTCACCGCACTGGGCGTGCTCGGCAGTCTGGCGGGCGCCCGCGTGGGCCGCAGGCTGCCGCAGGCCGCGCTCAGGCAGGGTTTCGCGATCCTGGTGCTGCTGATGGCAATGCTGATCGCACTGCGTACCGCGCCGGCGCTATTCCTGGCCCCCTGAGGGCTCGGCCGGGGCCGGGGTCGTCTCGCGCGGCCAGGCGCTTAAGATCGCCTGGATCACGGTGGCCAGCGGAATGGCGAAGAACACGCCCCAGAAGCCCCACAGGCCGCCGAACAGCAGGATGGCCGCAATGATCGCCACCGGATGCAGGTCGACCACTTCGCTGAACAGGACCGGCACCAGCAGGTTGCCGTCGAGAAACTGGATCACCGCGTAGGCGATCAGCACGTAATAAAAGGCGGGTGACAGGCCGAACTGGAAGTAGGCCACCAGCGCCACCGGCAGGGTCACCACCGTGGCGCCGACATAGGGGATCAACACCGACACGCCGGTCAGCGCGGCGAGCAGCACCGCGTATTGCAGGCCCAGGAACCGGAACGCGATCCAGGTCACCACGCCGACGATCAGGATCTCAACGGCCTTGCCCTGCACGTAGTTGCCGATCTGCCGATCGACCTCCACCCAGACTTCGTAGCTCAGGTGCCGATCCTTCGGCAGGAAGCCAGTGCCCCAGCGAATCAGCAATTCCTTGTCCTTCAGCAGGAAGAACACCAGGATCGGTACCAGCACCAGGTAGATGAGCAGCGTGAACAGGGTCAACAGCGAGGCGACCGAGAAACTCAGCAGACGCTGGCTGAATCCGAGCAGCTCGCCGCTCAGCCCCGAGAGCACTTCGCGCACCTGCTGCTCGGAGACGACGGCGGGATACTTGGTGGGTAACTGCAACATGGCCTTCTGGACCTCGGTGACCATGAAGGGGATCTGCTGGAACAGCTGGCCCATCTGCCGGGTGAGCAGCGGCAGCAACCAGAAGAAACAGGCCCAGAGGATCGCAAGAAACAGCAGGAACACCAGCAACACGGCGAGCAGATGCGGCACCCCGCGGTGGCGCATCCGCGTCGCGAGGTTGTCCAGCAGGTAGGCGATCACCAGCGAGGCCAGCAGCGGGGCCAGCATCTGGCCGAACCACCAGACCGCCAGCGCCAGCAGCAGGACAATCAGCGTGAGTGCGACGATCTGCGGGTCGGCGAGTTGCTTGCGAAGCCACGCGAGAATCGCGTTCATGCCCGGGTTCCGGAAAATTTCGCGCAAGGATATCAGTTCACCGGGCGGGAAGCGCCCGGAGTTGTCCCGCACCCGCCCGTGGGTGAGAATCCGCCGCGTGATGGAAGCAATCAGGCAGTGGTTCAAGCCGGCATGGCTGCGCCGCGAGGCGCTTTTGCTGCTCGCGCTCGGCGGGTTCGGGCTGCTGCTGCTGCCCGCGCTGGTCTACCTGGTCGGCGAGCGCCTGCTTGGCGAGTATCGCCCCCACGGCGCCATGGGCAGTTTCTATGCGGACCTCTACGGCCACCTCGCGTCTCCCTCGATATGGGCCTGGTTGCTGGTGCTCGGTCCCTGGCTGGCGGTGCAGTTCCTGAGGCTGCTGTGGCTGCCGGTACGGCCGCTGATGCGGGCTGCGCGACGCGGGCCGGACGGCGAGGCCGAGGCCTGAAGAAAGCGCCCGTCGGCTTTATTTGACGGTGAACGAGCCGCGGCGTACCCTGCCGCTGCGCTTACCAGGGAGCCCGCAAATCATGTCCTTGAAGGTCACTTTTGAGCTCGCCGACGCCGATCTCGATCATTTCCGCCGCGTCATGCGCCAGGCTCGCGAAGTTGCCAAGCAGCGCGGCCAGGAGGAAGTGCTCGAGGCAGCCGGCGGCCTGTTACAGCAGGTCCGCGCGGTGGAAGTCCCGGAGTTCATTCGCGATCGGCTCGAGCGCATCAAGACGCTGATCGACATGGTGCGCGACGTCGAGTGGAAACTGCCCGAGCCGGAGATCAATCGCGTCCTCAATGCCCTGGCGTATTTCTGCGAGCCCGAGGACCTGATCCCGGATCATGTCCCGGGCCTGGGATTCCTCGATGACGCCATTATGGTCGAGCTGGTGGCGCGCGAGTTGCGCCACGAGATCGACGCCTACCAGGACTTCTGCCTGTTCCGTTCCTCCGAGGACGTGCGTCGCGCCCGGCACGGGCATGGCGACGACCCGGTGACACGCGAGCAGTGGCTGTCGGCCCGGCGGCGCCAGCTGCAGTCGCGGATGCGCGACCGGCGCAAGCGCG
>CAZOSZ010000054.1:0-13315 GCA_964582505.1 uncultured Ectothiorhodospiraceae bacterium
CGGCGCGCTGATCCGGGCGGTCCGCGCCCTCCGGCAGGACCAGCGGCGGCGTGGCCCGAGCCTCCTGGTAGGGGCCAGGCCGGCAGGCAGACTTGACGGCGCAGCCGGCCAGGGCCAGCGCCAGCAACAGGAGGCCCAGGCCTCGGGTCAGGGAAATCAAGGCAGGTATTCCACTCCGGCACGCGCCATGGCGGCGCGCACCTCGTCGTGATGGCCAGGATCGAGCTGCGTCAATGGCAGGCGGATCCCGGCGCGGATGAGTCCCATGTGCATCACGGCCCATTTTACAGGGATCGGGTTCGGTTCGACGAACAGCGCGCGATTCAGGCCGTCGAGCCGGTCGTTCAGCGCCTCGGCCTTGCGTGGCTCGCCATGGCGCGCAGCCTCGCAAAGCCCGTGCATCAGCCGCGGCGCGACATTGGCCGTGACGCTGATCACGCCGTCGCCGCCAGCCAGCAGAAAGGCCATCGCGGTAGCATCGTCACCGCTCAACAGATCGAGCGCGTCGCCGAACAGTGCCCGGAACTTCAGCACGCGCTCGGCGCCGGGCACGGCCTCCTTGATGGCGACGATCCCGGGGACCTCGGCGAGCCGGGCGACGGTCTCGGGCTGCATGTCGCAGGCAGTGCGCCCGGGCACGTTGTAGAGGATCAACGGCAGCCCGGAGGCCTCGGCCACCGTCTTGTAGTGCAGGTACAGCCCATGCTGGGTGGGCCGATTGTAGTAGGGCGTGACCACCAGCGCAGCGGCCGCGCCGGCGTCGCGCACCACCCCGGTCAGCTCGAGGGTCCGCGCCGTGGAGTTGCTGCCGCTGCCGCCGATGATATTCAGCCGGCCGGCGGCGGCCTCGAGCGCGGCGCGCAGCAGGGTATCGAGCTCGGCGGCCGACAGGCAGGGTGATTCGCCGGTGGTCCCGGAGATGACGATGCCATCGGTGCCGGCGGCAACGTGGAACTCAACCAGCCTGCCCAGAGACTCGAGGTCGAGGGCGCCGTTCTCGTGCATCGGCGTGACCAGTGCCACGATGCTGCCGCCGAACATCGTCCGTCTCCCCGCGAGCGCGCGTCTTCGATCCAGCCCGCGATGGTATCGGCCGGCCCCGGGGCCGGCAAGCGCGGCTCCGCCAGCCCTGCCCTGCCCGGTGGACCGCCGCCACACTTCGCAGCTACGCTGCCAGCGGGTACACTGCCCTCCATGTTTCCCGCCCCCGCCCTCCGTCCGTGTCCGGACAGCTCCCTGTGAAGCAACTCGTGGTGATATCCGCGGTCGGCAACGACCGCGCCGGAGTCGTGCACGACCTGACGCGCGCCGTGCTTGACTGTGGCGGCAACATCGTCGAGAGCCGCATGACCGCGCTCGGCTCGGAATTCGCGATGCTGATCCTGGTGAGCGGCAGCTGGCACACCCTGGCGCGACTCGAGTCGGAGTTGAAGAAGGTCGAGGAACAGGCCGGCCTGAGCATCACCATGCGGCGCACCGAGGCGCGCCAGCCGCGCGCCGACATGCTGCCCTACGCCATCGATGTGGTATGCCTCGACCAGCCGGGCATCGTCTACAACCTCGCGAGCTTCTTCGCCAGCCGCGAGATCGACATCGCCGAGCTGTCCACTCGCAGCTACTCGGCGGCCCACACCGGCGCCCCGATGTTCTCGGTGCAGATGACCGTCAACATACCGGGCAACCTGCAGATCTCGGTTCTGCGCGACGAGTTCATGGATTTCTGCGACCACCTGAACCTCGACGCCATCATGGAACCGGTCAAGGGCTGACAAGCCAGGAGGCACATCGACATGAGCACCGTGGCCATTGGCAAGAAAATCCCGGCATTCAGGCTGCCGGCGACCGGCGAGCGCGAGCTCGCACTGGCCGACCTCAAGGGCAAATCGGTGGTGCTGTACTTCTACCCGAAGGACGACACACCGGGCTGCACCATCGAGGGCCAGGACTTCCGCGACCACCACAAGGCCTTCGAGAAGGCCGGCGCGGTGGTGCTCGGCGTGTCGCGCGACAGCGTCGCCTCGCACGAGAAGTTCAAGGCCAAGTTCGAATTCCCCTTCGAGCTGCTGTCGGACGGCGACGAGACGCTGTGCCGGATGTTCGACGTGATCAGGGAAAAGAACATGTACGGCCGAAAGGTGATGGGCGTGGAGCGCAGCACCTTCCTGATCGACGGCCAGGGCGTGCTGCGCCACGAGTGGCGCAAGGTCAAGGTACCCGGCCACGTCGAGGAAGTCCTGGAAGCCGTCCAGGAGCTTTGAGGTCAGTCCGCCCGATGCAAGCTTGCCCGCCGCGATCGCGGCAGGAGTCCATTTGAGCAGCCAGCAAGATCCGCGTCGCATCTTCGTGATCGACACGAACGTGCTGATGCACGATCCCACCGCCCTGTTCCGCTTCGACGAGCACGACATCCACCTGCCGATGGTGGTGCTCGAGGAGCTCGACGCGGGCAAGAAGGGCATGTCGGAGGCCGCCCGCAACGTACGCCAGGTCAGCCGGTTCATCGACCAGATGATCCACGACGCCGACAAGAGCCGCATCGACCACGGCATCGAGATCCCCGGCGAGCACAAGCTCAACGGCAGCGGCAACCAGCGGCCCGGGCGGCTGTTCTTCCAGACCCGGCCGAATCTGCCGCTGCTGCCTGACACCCTGCCGGGCAGCCGCGCGGATAATTCGATCCTCGAGAACTGCCTGATGCTGCAGGAGACGCACCCGGAGGCGCGCGTCACGCTGGTGTCGAAGGACATCAATCTGCGGATCAAGGCAACCATCCTCGGAGTGCACGCCGAGGACTACTACAACGACCGCACCCTCGAGGACCTCGACCTGATGTACTCCGGCAGCGAGGCGCTGCCGGCGGACTTCTGGGAGACCCACAGCAAGGAGATGGACTCCTGGAAGGACGAAGGCCGCACCTTCTACCGGGTGCGCGGCCAGCGGGTCCACGACTGGCGCATCAACCAGTTCCTCTGGCTGGACGACGACAGCCGCTTCGAAGCCGTGGTGCGCGAAACCGACGGTGTCTCGGCCGTCATCGAGCTCACCGAGAGCTACCGCGGCCGCAACAACGTCTGGGGCATCACCGCGCGCAATCGCGAGCAGAATTTTGCACTCAACCTGCTGATGTCGGAAGGCGTCGACTTCGTCACCGTCCTCGGGCCCGCGGGCACCGGCAAGACGCTGCTCACGCTGGCCGCGGGGCTGGCCCAGGCGCTCGACCAGAACCGCTTCCGCGAGATCATCATGACCCGCGTCACGGTGCCGCTGGGCGAGGACATCGGCTTCCTGCCCGGCACCGAGGAAGAAAAGATGGAGCCCTGGATGGGCGCGCTGATGGACAATCTCGAGGTGCTGACGCAGAGCGATGAAGGCGGTGACTGGGGCCGTGCCGCGACCCGCGACCTGTTGCGCAGCCGGATCAAGATCCGCTCGCTCAATTTCATGCGCGGGCGGACCTTCCTGAACCGCTTCATCATCATCGACGAGGCGCAGAACCTGACGCCCAAGCAGATGAAGGCGCTGATCACCCGCGCCGGCCCGGGCACGAAGATGGTCTGCCTGGGCAATATCTCGCAGATCGACACCCCTTATTTGACTGAGACCACTTCCGGGCTGACCTACGTGGTCAACCGTTTCAGGGGCTGGCCGCACGCCGGCCACGTGACCCTGATGCGCGGCGAGCGCTCACGACTGGCGGATTTCGCCTCGGAGTCGCTGTGAGCACGGGAACCGGGAGGCACCCGGAGCGGTCGCAGGCATAGCAGCGCCGCAATTGCGCGCCCGGAATCACCCATGCCGAATCGACTGATCGCCCTGCTCTGCACCTGCCTGCTGATGGTGGCCACCGGCGCCCCTGCGCAGGTCGAGCTGCCGGACATCGGCAGCCCGGCCGACACGGTTTTCGGCCGCGGCCAGGCCGAGGCCATCGGCCGGACCGTGGTGCAGCAGCTGCGCGACCAGGGGGTGGTGCTGGAAGACCCGGAGGTGGCCGATTACATCGATGGGCTGGGCCACCGGATTGCCACGCATGCCCACGAGGGCGAGTACCGCTTCGAGTTCTTCGTGGTCAACGACGACGCGATCAATGCCTTCGCCCTGCCGGGCGGACACATCGGCGTGAACACCGGGCTGATCACCGCGACCCGCAATGAAAGCGAGCTGGCCGGCGTGCTGGCGCACGAAATCGCGCACGTTACCCAGAAGCATATCGCGCGACGCATCGCAGCGACCGGCCGCACCAGCATCCTTGCCACCGCCGCAGTGCTGGCCGCGATCGTGCTGGCCAGCACCACCGGCGCCAGCGGCGACGCGGTTCCTGCCGCGGTGATGAGCGCCCAGAGCCTGGCGATCCAGCAGCAGATCAATTACACCCGCGCCAACGAGTACGAGGCCGACCGCATCGGCCTGGGATTCCTCGCGCAGGCCGGCTTCGACCCGATGGGCATGCCGGCGTTCTTCGAGGTGTTGTCGCGCGAGTCAGGAACGCCCGGGTCGCGCGCGCCGGAGTTCCTGCAGACTCATCCGTTGAGCAGCTCCCGTATCGCCGAGACCCGCGACCGCGCCGAGCGCGTCAAGCCACGCGAGCTGCGCGAGAGCCCGGCTTACGAGCTGATGCACGCGCGGATCCGCGCGCTCAATGCGCGCACCGCCGAACAGGCACTTGCGCGCTTCGGCTCGCGGGTGGACGGACGGCCGGATGACGACTCACCGGCCACGCGATACGGCTATGCGCTGGCGCTGATGCGCGCCGGCCGTCATGCCGAGGCCGTGCCGATCCTGGAGCGGCTGCGGGCGGAGCACGAGGCCACCGTGGTGTTCCACTCGGCCCTCGGCGAGGCCTTGCTGATGTCGGAACGCCAGCCGGAAGCGCTGGACGTGTTCATCGAGGCGGTGCGCCTGTTCCCGCGCAACCGCCCCCTGACGGTGCGCTATGCCGAGGCGCTGATCCGGACCTACGACTTCGACCGCGCCCACGCGGTGCTGCTCGACCTGTTCAACATCGTCCGCCCGACGCCGCCGCAGGTGCGGCTGATTGCCAACGCCGCGGACGCTGCTGGCCAGGCAGCGGAAGCGCTGTACTACATGTCCGAGTATCATCTGCTGTCCGGACAACTGCCGATGGCTATGGACAAGCTGAAGCAGGCGCTGGAAGTGCCCGATCTCATGCCGTGGCAGCGCGCCCGGTTCGAGGCGCGCATCGCCGAGCTGCAGCCTTACCTGGACAAGATGCGGGAGGCCCGCTCGCGGCAGCAGCCCGGCAACCGTCGATAATCACGCACTAGAAGGAACACGCTGATGCATCGGCAAGGCCATGGCGGGAGGCTCGCCGCCTGTATCCTGCTGCTGTCGGCGCTGGCGCTCGGCGGCTGCGCCTCGACGCCGGACGCGAAACGCGAGCGCAGCGACTACGATCCTCTGGAGGGTCTGAACCGGACGGTGTTCGCCTTCAACATGGCGGCGGACCGGGCGGTGCTGCGGCCCGTGGCGCGCGGCTACGACACGGTCACGCCGCGGCCGGTAAAGCTCGGAGTGGCCAATTTCATGGACAACCTGGGCACGCCGGTCTGGGCGCTGAATCACCTGCTGCAGGGACAGTTCGGCCACGCCGGCATGCAAACCCTGCGCTTTCTGCTCAATTCCACGGTCGGCTGGTTCGGCCTGTTCGACCCGGCCAGCGACGCCGGACTCGGGCGCAACAGCGCCAACTTCAACCAGACCTTCGGCAAGTGGGGCGTGCCTTCCGGGCCCTACCTGATGCTGCCGCTGATGGGCCCGAGCTCGGTGCGCGGCGGGGTGGCGGTCTATGCGAATTACGAGACCAACCTGATGCGACATGCCTTCGATCACAACCGCAGCGTGCGCGACAAGCTGGTGGCGCTGGACGTCCTCGACTCCCGCCGGCGCCTGCTGCCGTTCGACCGGATGCTCGACGAAGCACCCGATCCCTACATCTTGGTCCGCGAGGCCTACCGGCAGCGCGTCGAGTTCGAGATCCACGGCCAGGGCGACGACGACGACATCGCCCTGGATTTCGAGGACGAGGACTGGGGCGACGAATAATCATGTAGGAGCGGCTTCTGCCGCGACGAAATCCCCGGGTCGCGGCTGAAGCCGCTCCTACGACCCGTCCCAAGGCGCCATCAGGCGCCGGTCCAGCGCTCGGCCATGTAAAGCATTTCCTCGACCTCGCTGATCTGCGCGATCGAGACGAGCTGCCGCGGGATGTTCTGGAAGCGGATCTCGCGCACATGGTTGCGTGCCCAGTTGACCCACTCGAGCAGCAGCGCCAGGCCGGCACTGTCCGCCCGTTTCACGCCGGCCAGGTCGAGCTCGATGCTGGCGTACTCGTCGAACAGCGACTTGCTTTCCTCGAGCACCATGGCGGCGGTCTGGAAGCTCAGGTCGCCGAGCACGGCAAAGCGTCCGTTGCCGCGGTCCTCGAACTCGAACTGGCCGGGGCCGACCTCGGCGATGACTTCTGCTGCCGCGCTCAAGTGCCGGAATCTCCGGAGGCGATCTCGGCCTGCAGCTGGGCGATCACGCCCTTGACGCCCTTGGCGCGGAACTCGCTGGCGTACTGATTTCGGTAATTGGTGACGTAGGAGATGCCTTCCACCACCACGTCGTAGACTTTCCACTCGCCTTCGTGCACCCGCAGCCGGTAGCTGATCGGTACCGGGGTCCCGTCCTCCAGGCGCACCTCGGTGTCCACCATCACCCGGCCCTCGCTGGGATTCCCGCGGGTGCCGAGGACCTTCAGCTTGCCGGAGTCGTACTCCAGGATACCGTCGCCATAGCTGTTCAGCAGCTTGCGATAGAGCCCGCTGATGAACTGCTCGCGTTGTTCAGCGTCGGCTTCGCGCCAGTACCGGCCCATCACGAGCTGGCCGGTGTAGTTACGATCCCAGCGCGGCAGCAGGATGTCGTCAACCACCTTGAACAGCTCGTCGGGGCTGCCCTTGAGTTCGTCGCGACGGCCGTCGATCGCCTGCAGCGTCAACTCAGAGGCATCGAGGATCACCTCTTCGGGGCTGCGCTGTGGCTGCGCGATCGCAGTCGCCGCCGCAAAGCCGCCGAGCGCCACCGTCGCAACTGCCAGCTTGATGCGCATGAGCTTCATCATCATTCTTCCTCTCCGCCGCGGGCCGAGCCGAACAGGTACTTGCCGATCAACTGCTCCAGCACCACCGCGGACTGCGTGAACTGCACTTCGTCGCCTTCCCTGAAGTACTCGTCCGAGCCACCCGGCTGCAGGCCGATGTACTGGCCGCCGAGGATGCCGGAGGTCAGGATGCTGGCGTCGGAGTCGTTCGGGATCCGGGCATAACGCGAGGCCAGCCGCATGGTGACGACCGCCTCGAGCCGCTCCACATCGAAGTCGATCGCCGAGACCCGCCCGATTTGCACCCCGGAAATGGAAACCGGCGAGCGCACCTTGAGTGTACCGATCTGGTCGAATCTCGCCGTGATGTTATAGCCCTCGTCACCGGTCAGCGCGTCGAAGCTGGTCACCCTGGTGGTCAGGAAGAACAGCGCCAGGATGCCCATAAAGACAAACAGCCCGGTACCGAGTTCCACAGCGCGTGTCTGCTGCATCGTTCAATTGCCTCCCAACAGCCAGGCGGTCAGCATGAAGTTCAGGGCCAGCACGGCCAGCGAGGTGTGCACCACGCCGCGGGTGGTGGCGCGGCCCACGCCCTCCGCGGTAGGCACGCAATTGTACCCCTCGAACACCGCCAGCAGGCTGGCCGCGACGCCAAAGAACAGGCTCTTGATCACGCCCGACATGATGTCGTCCCGCACGTCGACCTGGGCCTGCATCTGCGACCAGAAGGCGCCCTCGTCGACCCCGAGGATCACCACGCCCTCCAGCCAGGCGCCGAAAATTCCCATGGCGCTGAAGATCAGCGCAAGAATCGGCATGGCAATCACGCCGCCCAGAAAGCGCGGCCCGACCACCCGCTTGATCGGGTCCACCGCCATCATTTCCATGCCGGAGAGCTGGTCGGTGGCGCGCATCAGGCCGATTTCCGAGGACAGCGCGGTGCCGGCGCGCCCGGCGAACAGCAGGGCGGTGACCACCGGGCCGAGCTCGCGCGTCAGGCCCAGCGCGGCGACCATGCCGATGGTTTCCTCGGCGCCGAAGCGCGACAGCGTCAGGTAGCCCTGCAGCGCCAGCACCATGCCGACGAACAGCCCGGCGAGCATGATGATCACCAGCGACTGCACGCCGGTGACGTACACCTGCTTGATGATCAGCCCGGGGCGCGCCAGCGCGTACGGCAGGTTGACGATGATCCGCAGCAGGAACAGCTGGCCGGCACCGAAGGTCTCGAAGAAGCCTCTCAGCGTGTAGCCGATATCGAGCAACAGGCGGCGCAGCGCCATGGCCGAAACTCTCAGCATCTGGATGGGGTCCCGTCAGTCACGCGACAACAGCTGCTCGCTGTAATCCGGCGCCGGATAGTGGAACGGCACCGGGCCGTCCGCCATGCCGGTCATGAACTGCATCACCGTCTCCGAGTGGTGGTCCCGAAGGTCTGCCGGGGTTCCCGAGGCGGCCACCTTGCCGTCCGACAGCAGGTAGGTGCAGTCGGCGATCGAAGACACCTCGTCGACATCGTGGGTCACCACCACGCTGGTCAGCCCGAGGGCGTCGTTCATGCGGCGGATCAGCCGCACCACCACGCCCATCGAGATCGGGTCGAGGCCGACGAAGGGCTCGTCGTAGAAGATCACCTCCGGGTCCATGACGATGGCGCGCGCCAGCGCCACGCGCCTGGCCATGCCGCCGGACAGCTCCGAGGGCATCATCCGCCAGGCGCCCCGCAGCCCCACCGCGTGCAGCTTGGTGAGCACCACGTGGCGGACCAGCCGCTCGGGCAGCCGGGTGTGCTCGCGCAGCGGGAAGGCGACGTTGTCATACACGTTCAGGTCGGTCAGCAGCGCGCCGTTCTGGAACAGCATGCCGACGCGCTTGCGCATGCGGAACAGCTCGCGGCGGGTCATGCGCGTGACCTCGGTGCCGTCGAACAGGATGCTGCCATGGTCAGGCAGGTCCTGGCCGGTGACCAGCCTGAGCAGGGTGGTCTTGCCGGTGCCGCTCGGCCCCATGACGGCGGTCACGCCGCCGCGGCGGATGTCGATATCCAGGCCGCCGAAGATCCTCTTCGGGCCGCGCGCATAGTGCAAGTCGCGGATGACGATGACATTGTCGTCACCCGCGCAGCCGCGCGGTGCCAGTTCAGTACTCATGTTGGACCTGGGGGCTCGCTCAGGCGGCCTCGGCCTCGAGCTCGGGCCGGTACTGGCCGCTGCGCGCCAGGTGGTTCATCCGTGCGCGGTGCGCGAAGGTCTGCTGCCCGGCCGCGAGGCGCTCCTCCGAGCCGCTCCAGGCCTGCAGGGCCGATGCCTGCAGTGCCCGCCCGTAGGAGAACGACAGCTCCCAGGGATGCGGTCCGAGGGCGTTCATGGCGCTCAGGTTGGCGGTGGCTTCCTGTTCGCTCTGGCCACCCGACAGAAAGGCGATGCCGGGCACCGCCGCGGGCACGAAGCGGCGCAGGCAACGCAGGGTCGCCTCGGCAACCTCCTCGACTGATGGCTGCGCCGGGCAGTCCTGGCCGGCCACCACCATGTTCGGCTTGAGCACCACGCCCTCGAGCGCGACCCGGTGGCGGGCCAGGGCGCCGAACACCTCGACCAGCACCGCGCCGGTGACCTGCTCGCAACGCGCAAGGTCGTGGCCGCCGTCCATCAGCACCTCCGGCTCCACGATCGGCACGATTCCGGCTTCCTGGCAAAGCGCGGCGTAGCGTGCCAGGGCATGCGCATTGGCCTCGATGCAGAACGCGCTGGGGATGCCCTCGCCGATCGCGATCACCGCGCGCCACTTGGCGAACCCGGCGCCCAGCGCGTGATACTCCTCGAGCCGCTTGCGCAGTCCGTCGAGCCCCTCGGTGACGGTCTCGTCGGGGAAACCGGCCAGCGGCTTGGCACCGGCGTCGACCTTGATGCCCGGCACCACGCCGCGCCCGGCCAGCAGTTCGGGAAACGGCACGCCGGCGCGGCTTTGCTGGCGCAGCGTCTCGTCGAACATGATCACACCGCCGATCCACGCCTCCATCCCGGGTGTGCTGAACAGCATCTCCCGGTAAGTGCGGCGGTGCTGTTCGGTGTTCTCCACGCCGACCTTGTCGAAGCGCTTCTTGATGGTCGGGGTGCTTTCGTCGGCCGCCAGGATTCCCTTGCCGGGAGCCACCATGGCCCGCGCGACCTTGTTCAACTGATCGAGATTCATTGCGTCCTCCGCCTGGGGTGGGGGTGGCCGCGGGCTGCCTGCCCGCTCCCGAAACAGAAATGCTACCCGAAACAGGGGTCAGACCCCAATTCGCAGAATCCGGGTCTGACCCCCATTTCCACACCTCCGGCTTGGCCTGAGGAGCAATCAGGACTAAAATGGTCCCCATTCGAGGACAGGGCGCAAACCGGAGACCCTGATGCTGAAAATGAGCCGCCTGACGGACTACGGCACCGGAGTGCTGGCCTGGCTGGCTGCCGCAGGCGACAAGCCGCACAGCGCCAGCGAGGTTGCGGAGCACACCGGACTGCCGGTGGCGACCGTCAGCAAGGTGCTGAAGCTGTTGACGCGCGGCGGGCTGGTGGCCTCGCAGCGCGGCGCGCAGGGCGGCTACCTGTTGGCGCGGCCGGCCACCGAGATCACCGCCGCAGAGGTGCTTGACGCGCTGGAAGGCCCGCTGGCTTTGACCGAATGCGCGCAGATCGACGGCAGCTGCAACCTCGAGCCCCACTGCCTGGTGGGCAGGGCCTGGCAGCGCATCAACCTGGCGATCCGCCGCGCGCTGAATGAAATCAGCCTGGCCGAGTTGGCCAGCATGCAGGCCAGCCGCCGGCCGAGTATCGACCTGAGGACACTGGTGTCGTCGCCGGGGACTCTGGCACGGCTGCAGCGCGGCTGAGTCCGCGGGAGGAAGTCACACGATGTCCACCGGACAGCGCGACGTCGAACAACTGGTTGCCCGCAAGTACCGGCATGGCTTCGTCACCGACATCGAGTCGGACACGGTGCCGCCGGGACTCGACGAGTCGGTGATCCGTCACATCTCGGCGAAGAAGGGCGAACCCGAGTTCCTGCTGAACTGGCGCCTCAAGGCCTACGAGCACTGGCTGACCATGGCTGAGCCGAACTGGGCGCACGTGCGCATTGCGCCGATCGACTACCAGGCGATCTCCTACTACTCCGCGCCGAAAAAGAAGACCGATGGCCCGAAAAGCCTCGACGAGGTCGACCCGAAGCTGCTCGAGACTTACGATAAGCTCGGCATCCCGCTGCACGAGCGCGCGCTGCTCGCCGGCGTGGCGGTGGACGCGGTGTTCGACAGCGTCTCGGTGGCGACCACCTTCAAGCAGAAGCTGAAAGACGCCGGGGTGATCTTCTGCCCCTTCTCCGAGGCGGTACGGGAGCATCCCGAGCTGCTCGAGCAGTACCTCGGCAGCGTGGTGCCGGCGGGCGACAATTTCTTCGCCGCGCTCAACTCGGCTGTGTTCACCGACGGCTCTTTCGTGTATGTGCCCAAAGGAGTGCGCTGCCCGATGGAACTGTCGACCTATTTCCGCATCAACGCCGCCAACACCGGCCAGTTCGAGCGCACCCTGATCATCGCCGAAGAGGGCAGCCACGTGAGCTATCTCGAGGGCTGCACCGCGCCGATGCGCGACGAGAACCAGCTGCACGCGGCCGTGGTCGAGCTCGTGGCGCTCGAGGGAGCGACGATCAAGTACTCCACCGTGCAGAACTGGTACCCGGGCGACGAGAACGGCGTCGGCGGGATCTACAACTTCGTCACCAAGCGTGGCGATTGCCGCGGCCGCAATTCGAAGATTTCCTGGACCCAGGTGGAGACCGGCTCGGCAATCACCTGGAAGTACCCGAGCTGCATCCTGCGCGGCGACAACTCGGTGGGCGAGTTCTACTCGGTGGCGCTGACCAACCACTACCAGCAGGCCGATACCGGCACCAAAATGATCCACATCGGCCGCAACACGCGGAGCACCATCGTCTCCAAGGGCATCTCTGCCGGCCGCGGCCAGAACGCCTACCGCGGGCTGGTCAAGATCCTGCCGAGCGCCGAGGGCGCCCGCAACCACACCCAATGCGACTCCCTGCTGATGGGCAGCGAGTGCGGCGCGCACACCTTCCCCTACATGGAGATCGGTCACCCGGGCGCGGTGGTCGAGCACGAGGCGACCACCTCGAAGATCAGCGAGGACCAGCTGTTTTACTGCCGCCAGCGCGGCATCTCCGAGGAAGACGCCGTCAACATGATCGTCAACGGCTTCTGCAAGGACGTGTTCCGCGAACTGCCCATGGAGTTCGCCGTGGAAGCGCAGAACCTTCTGAGCGTGAGCCTCGAGGGCGCGGTCGGCTGAGCAACCAGGAAACGACAGACATGCTGAGCATCCAGAACCTGAGCGCGTGCGCCGGCGGGCGCGAGATCCTCAAAGGCTTGAGCCTCGAAGTCGGCACGGGCGAAGTGCACGCCATCATGGGCCCGAACGGCTCGGGCAAGAGCACGCTGGCGGGCGTACTGGCCGGCCGCCCGGACCTCGAGCTGACCGGCGGCAGCGTCAGCTACCGCGGCCGCGACCTGCTGGTCATGGATCCCGAGGAGCGCGCCCGCGAGGGATTGTTCCTGGCCTTCCAGTACCCGGTGGAGATCCCGGGCGTGAACAACGTCTACCTGCTGAAGGCTGCGCTCAACGCGATCCGCAAGCATCGCGGCGAACCCGAGCTGGATGCCTTCGAGTTCCTCGCGCTGATCAAGGACAAGATGAAGCTGATGCGCATGGACGACAGCTTCCTCGGCCGCGGCGTCAACGAGGGCTTCTCCGGTGGCGAAAAGAAGCGCAACGAGGTGCTGCAGATGTCGGTGCTCGAGCCGACCCTGGCGGTGCTCGACGAGACCGACTCGGGACTGGACATCGACGCGCTCAAGGTCGTCGCCAACGGCGTCAACAGCCTGCGCTCGCCGGAGCGCTCGATGATCGTCGTGACCCACTACCAGCGATTGCTCGACTACATCGTGCCGGATTACGTGCACGTGCTGTCGGACGGCCGGATCGTGCGCACCGGCGGCCGTGAACTGGCGCTGGAACTCGAGTCGCGCGGCTACGACTGGTTGCGCGACGGAGCCGATGCCGCATGACGAGCGCAACCGCCGCAATCGCCGTGGCGGCCCCGGTGCTGCCCGACTGGATTCCGGCAGCGTCCGCGGCGGTCGGCCACGGCCCCGCCTGG
>CAZOSZ010000055.1:0-11711 GCA_964582505.1 uncultured Ectothiorhodospiraceae bacterium
GCATCGACCTCGGCGCGCAATCGGCCGTAGTCCATGCCGCCGCCCGGCCAGGCCAGCGCCGGCGCTCCGGCCGGCCAGCGCGAAAGTCCGGCGAGTGCCTTGCTGCTCATGCCGGGCGGGTGCCCACGTGGAGCGCGGCGATCCCCATGCTGAAGTTGCGATAGCGGACGTCGACAAAGCCGGCGTCCTCGAAGATGTCGCACAGCGTCTGCTGGTCGGGAAAGCGCGGGATCGACTCGACCAGGTAGCGGTAGGCGGCCTTGTCGCCGGCGACCAGGGCGCCGATCGTCGGGATGACCCAGCGATTGTAGAGCTGGTACGGACGGCGCATGGGTCCGACCACCGTGCCGAACTCCAGGCAGTACAGTCGCCCGCCGGGCTTCAGCACCCGCAGGATCTCCGCCAGTGCATCCTCGATGCGCGTCACGTTGCGCATGCCGAAGGCGATGGTCACCGCGTCGGCGCAGGCATCGGGCAGCGGCATCCGCTCGGCTTCGCCTGCCACCCAGCGCAGCGTGTGGTGGCGGCTCTCCCTGCCGACCGCCATCATCTCGAAACTCGGATCCACCACGATCACGCGCCGATCGTGCGCCGCGAGCAGATGGGCGATGTCGCCGGTGCCGCCGGCAAGGTCGACCAGGAGCTGGCCGGCGGCCGGGCTGACCGTCCTGGCGAACGCACGTTTCCACAGCCGGTGGATGCCGAAGCTCATCAAGTCGTTCATCAGGTCGTAGCGACGAGCGACGCGCCGGAACACGTCGCGGACCAGTCGCTGGCGCTCGCGCGGATCGACCGCCTTGCTGCCGAAGGTGTGCGACAGGTCTGACACGGGCAGGGCCCCTTTTTTGCCGGCCGGCGTACCATACGGTAGGGTCCTGGAAGCGGCAAGGCGGCGAATCCGCGGAGGAGGGGCCATGAAAGTCGCGGTGTTTGGCGGGACGGGGTTTGTCGGCAGCTACCTGGTGGACAGGCTGATCGCGGACGGCCACGTGCCGCGCCTGCTGGTGCGACCCGGCAGCGAGTCAAAGCTGCGCCAGCCGGAGCTCTGCGAGCCCGTCCCGGGCGAAATCGGGGATGCGGCGGCGGTCGCGCGCTGCCTGGAGGGCGCAGATGCCGCCATCTACAGCATCGGACTGATCCGCGAGTTCCCGAAGCAAGGCCTCACCTGGGAGGCGATGCATTACGCCGGCGCGGTGACCGCCATCAATGCCGCGGTGCGAGGCGGCGTGCGACGCTTCATCATGGTGAGTGCGAACGGCGCCAAGCCAGGCGGCACAGGCTACCAGTCGACCAAGTATCGTGCCGAACAGCACCTCGCCAGCAGCGACCTGGACTGGACCGTATTCCGTCCCTCGGTGGTGTTCGGCGATCCGCGCGGACTGACGGAGTTCTGCTCCCAGATGCGCGACGAAATGATCACCCGGCCGGTGCCGACACCGTTGTTCCACGAGGGCCTGCTGCCGGCCGGCGCCGGCCGCTACCGCTTGTCGCCGGTCGCGGTCGAGGACCTTGCCGCGGCGTTGGTTCGCTCGCTGGACATGCCGGCCAGTCACGGCCGGATTTTCCCGCTGGGCGGGCCCCAGGCGCTGGAGTGGCGCGAGATCCTGGGCATCATCGCCGAGGCCTGCGGCCGCAAGAAACTGATGGTACCGGCGCCGGTGTGGATCATCCGGGCCGCGGCAAGCCTGCTCGATGGCTTCGAGTGGTTCCCGGTGACCCGCGAGCAGCTGCAGATGTTGCTGGAGGGCAATAGCTGTGACGGCAGCGAGGCCTGGGCACTGTTCGGCATCCGGCCGAGGCGCTTCACGCCCGGGGCGCTCGGCTACCTGGCGGCGGCGGCGGAGGGTCGCGGCTGAAGCCGCTCCTACGGCGCGGACGTGTGTAGGAGCGGCTTCAGCCGCGACCGGCGGCGGCGAGGGGATCGGGGCTAAAGCCCCTCCTACAGCCCCTCCTGCGGCACCTCCTACTTCTTGTCATCGGGCAGTGAGAGGTCTGGTTCCGGCGCATCCCCGGACAGCTTGTGGATCTCGCGGTCATAGGCGTCCGCAAACTTGCCACCGACGATATTGGCGAAATCCTGGTCCCTGTGCCCGGCCACCGCCTGATACGCGTCGCGGTACATGTCCCAGTATCGCGCCTTGCCCGAGCCTAACAGGCCGCCAAGCTTGGCGGTGCGCTGGAAGCGCTCCTCGAGTTGGTCGGGCTCCAGGCGATCCAGCACGTCCCGGAACGCGACCTGCATCGCCTTGACCATCGCCGACTGGTGGGCGCGCATGCCATTGAATGCGTCCTCGACTGCCTCGACCGGGCCCAGATAGCCGTCGGCGTGGTCATAGAACAGGTGCTCCAGCGCGTCCTGGGTCGTGGGCATGAACTTCAGCGGGTTGTTGCCAGCCGCCTGGATGGTCGTCTGGCTGAGCCTGAACTGCGCCTTGATCAGCGTGCGGGCGCGCAGCACCGACTGCAGCCCCTCGGCGGTCGCACGGATCAGGCGGCCGGCGGTGACCAGGACCTCCTCCTCCTGGCCCTGCGGCAGGCGCGCGGCATCCAGGCCGGCGCATTCCATCAGCAGCCGCACCGCGCCGGCGAGGTCCCCGCTGCTGGGCTCCCTGAACACCGGCTCCGGCAGGTCGTCCTGCAATGTCAGCGACGCGCTGGCGGCCCGCTGGAACTCCCGGCCGGCTTCACCGGCCACGACCGTGCGGCCGAAATCGCCCCGGCCCGCGCGCTCGTCGACCTCTTCATCGGGCATCCGCACGGTATCCGCGAACGGCTGCTCGTTGAGCGCGGCCTCCTGCAGCTGGTCGGCTGCGTCACCGAGCAGTTTCAGCGACATTGGCCCGGCGGGCTGGCGTCGTTTCAGTCGCCGCGAAGGCTCCTCGCCGCGCTCGGCGTCACCGCTGTCGTCGGTTCCGTCGCGGCTGACGTTGACGATGCTGACCTCCAAGATGTAATCGCCCATCTTGAGTTCGTCGCCGTCATACAGCCGGATCGGCGTGCCACGGCCAACGGGCTGGTCGGAGTGATTGACGAACACGCCGTTGGTGCTGGTGTCCTTGAGGAAGTAGGCGCCCTCGCGGTAGTCGATACTGGCGTGGTGGCCGGAGATGAACCGGTCGGGGTCCGGCAACACCCAGTCGTTGTCGGGCGCACGGCCGATCGAACCCCCATGCACGCTGAACACACGGGTGCTGTCGGCCCCGAGAATGTGCCTCTGTTTGCTGAGGATCTTCAGAGTCAGAGGCATGTTCTATTCCGCCGAAACATTGACTTGCGCGGACACCCGACAAAAATAGTTGAACTGGCCCCCGGCCACAACTGCATATAGTGTGGACCGGGTCACGCTTTGCCGCCCCAAACGCCGGGCGCCACCCCCCTGGTGAACCATCCATGTCCGCAAGGCACGTCTACAAGGTCCTGTTTATCAACCAGGGAAAGGTCTATGAGATCTATGCCCGCAGCGTGTCCCAGGGAGACCTGTTCGGCTTCCTGGCCGTCGAGGAACTGGTCTTCGGGGAGCGCAGTTCGGTGGTGCTGGACCCCTCGGAGGAGCGCATCAAGGCGGAATTCGCGGGGGTGCGGCGCAGTTACATCCCGCTGCATTCGGTGCTGAGGGTCGACGAAGTCGAAAAACAGGGCGTCAGCAAGATCAGCGCGGTCGAAGGCGGCAACATCGCCCAGTTCCCGATGGCCGTGTATGCGCCCGGCAGCGACCTGCCCAAGAGCAGGTAGGCCCGCGGATGAAATTCGCCTGGCTGGCCAGCGGCAGTCGCGGCAACGCCGCCCTGGTCGAGGCGGATGGCCGTTGCGTGATGCTGGATTGCGGGCTCGGCCTGCGCGAGGCGGAGGCGCGACTGGCGCGGCTGGGCCGGGTGCCAGGCGATATCGAGGCGATCCTGGTCACGCACGAGCACAGCGATCATATCGGCGGCGTGGCGCGGTTCGCCACCCGTCACCGCATTCGCGTGCTGGCGACCAGCGGCACGGCGCGCGGATTCCGCCTCTCGCCGCCGCCGCGCCTCGAACTGATCAGCGCGCACGAGCCGTTTGCTTGCGGCGGCCTGGAGATCCGCCCATTGCCGGTGCCGCACGATGCCCGCGAGCCCTGCCAGTTCGTGTTCGACGACGGCGCCGCGCGGCTCGCCATCGTCACCGACCTCGGGCACGTCACCCCGCACCTGGTCACCAGCCTGCAGGGTTGCCAGGCACTCGGGATCGAGTGCAACCACGATGTGGCAATGCTCGCCGACGGCCCGTATCCACCGGCCCTCAGGCGCCGGGTCGGCGGCGAGCTCGGGCACCTGTCCAACGTCCAGGCCGGGTCGCTGCTCGCCCGGCTGGACACGTCGGTGCTGCGCCACCTGGTGGCGCTGCACCTCTCGGAGGTCAACAACATGCCGGCGCTGGCGCAGGAGGCCCTGGCCCAGGCGCTGAACTGTGCTCCGGACGAGGTCGCGGTGGCGGAGCAACGCAGCGGGCTGGACTGGCGCTCGCTCTGAGCGCGGAACGGACCGTCAACGGCAGGCGGCGGTGGGCAGGCAGGGCGGACTGAAGTAGAATTCCGCGGCCTCCAAGCCCATCCGCACGTCCCAGGACGACATGCTGACTCTGCCCGGCGCGCCGGCTTTCTCCCGGTTCCGTCTCCACAAGTTCCTGGAGGAACTCCGCGGCCGGTGCCCTGCGGTGAGCTCGGCGGCGGCGCGCCACATGCATTTCGTCGACCTCGAGCGCGATCTCGACGAGCACGAAATGCGCCTGCTCAAGCGCCTGCTGAGCTACGGGCCGACCCGCCAGCTGGCGTTTCCGGAAGGCGAGTTCCTGCTCGTCCTGCCGCGTTTCGGCACGATCTCCCCGTGGTCGAGCAAAGCCACCGACATCGCCCGCAACTGCGGGCTTGACGCCGTGCGGCGGCTCGAGCGCGGACTTGGCTGGCACATCGTGGCTTCCCGGCCGCTCGATAATCGCGAGCTGAGTGCGCTGGAAGGGCCCCTGCATGACCGCATGACCGAGTCGGTGGTCCGCCGGGTCGAGGACGCCACGCGGCTGTTTGAGCGGCACGCGCCGGCACCGCTGGCCGCAGTGGACGTCACCGGCGCCGGCCGCGCGGCGCTGGTCGCGGCCAACGCCGAACTCGGCCTGGCGTTGTCGGACGATGAGATCGACTACCTGCTGGCGCATTTTCTCGGCACCGGGCGCAATCCCAGCGACGCCGAGCTGATGATGTTCGCGCAGGCCAACAGCGAGCACTGCCGCCACAAGATTTTCAACGCCTCCTGGGTGGTGGACGGAGAACCCCAGCCGAAGTCCCTGTTCGCGATGATCCGCAACACCCGCGAGAAGTCGCCGGGCGGCGTGCTGTCCGCGTACCGCGACAATGCGGCGGTCATGCAAGGCTGGGTGGCGGAGCGCCTGTTCGCGGTGGCGGGCGACGCGCGTTACGAATACGTCGAGGAGCCGGTACACATCCTGATGAAGGTGGAGACTCACAACCACCCGACCGCGATCTCGCCATTCCCAGGCGCGGCCACGGGCGCCGGCGGGGAAATCCGCGACGAAGGCGCCACCGGGCTGGGCGCCAAGCCAAAGGCCGGGCTTGCGGGGTTCACGGTCTCGCACCTGCGGATTCCGGGCTTTGAACAGCCCTGGGAGCAGGCCGGCCCGGGCTTCCCCGCGCGCATTGCCACGCCGCTGGAGATCATGCGCGACGGCCCGATCGGCGCGGCCGCCTTCAACAACGAGTTCGGCCGGCCCAACCTGGCCGGGTATTTCCGCACCTTCGAGCAGGCGGTGGACGGCGTGGTGCGCGGCTACCACAAGCCGATCATGGTCGCCGGCGGGCTCGGCAACATCCGCGCGGCTCACGTCGAGAAGGGTGAAGTGCCGGCCGGCGCCAGGCTGATCGTGCTGGGCGGGCCGGCGATGCTCATCGGCCTGGGCGGCGGCGCGGCCTCGTCGATGTCGAGCGGTGAGAGCAGCGAGGATCTCGATTTCGCTTCGGTCCAGCGCGGCAATCCCGAGATGCAACGCCGCGCCCAGGAGGTCATCGATCGCTGCTGGGCGCTGGGCGAGGACAACCCGATCCTGTTGATCCACGATGTCGGCGCCGGCGGCCTGTCGAACGCCTTGCCCGAGGTGATCGACCACAGCAGCCTCGGCGGCCGGATCGAGCTGCGGGAGATCCCGAACGACGAACCCGGGATGTCGCCGATGGCGATCTGGTGCAACGAGGCGCAGGAACGCTATGTGCTGGCGGTGGCGCCCGGCCGGGTAGAGCAGTTTGCGGCGATCTGCGAGCGCGAGCGCTGCCCCTGGGCACTGGTGGGTGAAACCACCGCCGAGCGCCGCCTGCTGCTCAGTGATCGGTTGTTCGCCAACACCCCGGTGGACATGCCCGTGGAGGTGCTGCTCGGCAAGCCGCCGCGCATGGCCCGCGAGGCACGGCGGATCACCCGGCGCGGCGACGCCTTCGACCCGGCCTCGGTGGAGCTTCGCGAGGCGGTGCTGCGCGTGCTGCAGTTGCCGGCGGTGGGCGACAAGACCTTCCTCGTGACGATTGGCGATCGCAGTGTCGGCGGGTTGACCGCGCGCGACCAGATGGTGGGGCCGTGGCAGGTGCCGGTGGCGGACGTCGCCGTGACCACCTCGGGCTATCGCGCGTACTGCGGCGAAGCGATGGCGATGGGTGAGCGCACGCCCCTGGCGGTGCTCGACGGGCCGGCCTCCGGTCGCATGGCGATCGGCGAGGCGATCACCAATATTGCCGCTGCCGCGATTCCCTCGCTGGGCCACGTGCGGCTGTCGGCCAACTGGATGGCGGCCTGCGGCGAGCCGGGCGAGGACGCGGCGTTGTTCGACACGGTGCGTGCCGTGGGCGAGTCACTCTGCCCGGCGCTCGGCATCGCCATCCCGGTGGGCAAGGACTCGCTGTCGATGCGCACCCGCTGGGATTCGCCGCAAGGGGAACGCGCGGTGATTGCGCCGCTGTCGCTGATCGTCTCGGCCTTCGCGCCGGCGGAGGATGCGCGGCGCACCCTGACTCCGCAACTGCACCTTGATCGTGGCGACAGCCTGCTGCTGCTGGCCGACCTTGGGCGGGGCCGCAATCGCCTCGGCGGCTCGGCACTGGCGCAGGTTTATGGCTGCATCGGCAGCACGCCGCCTGACCTCGATGAACCGGCGAAACTGGCAGCACTGTTCGCCGCCGTCCAGGCGCTGAACGAGGCCGGCAAACTGCTCGCCTATCATGATCGTTCCGACGGCGGGCTCATGGCGACGCTGGCGGAGATGGCATTCGCCGGCCATTGCGGTCTCGATGTGGATCTCGGGCCGCTCGGTGCCGAGCCGGTCGCAGCGCTGTTCTCCGAGGAACTCGGCGCGGTGCTGCAGTTGCGAGAGCAGCAGCTGGAGGAGGTGCTCGAGCTGTTCGCCACCGCCGGACTGGCCGACTGCGTCACGGTCATCGGGCGGCCGACGGGGGATGATCGCATCCGCATCCGCTGCGGCGAGCACCTGCTGCTCGACGAGCCGCGCGGCGTGCTGCGCGACGCCTGGTCGCAGACCAGCTACCGGATGCAGGCGCTGAGGGACCATCCCGACTGTGCCCGCGAGGAGCACGCCGCCCGGCTCGATGACGCGGACCCGGGCCTGTGGGCGGAGCTGGCTTTCGATCCGGACGAGGACATTGCCGCGCCCTATATCAACGCCGGTGCCAGGCCGCGCGTCGCGGTGCTGCGCGAGCAGGGGGTCAACAGCCAGGTCGAGATGGCAGCCGCGTTCCACCGCGCCGGCTTCGAGCCCGTGGACGTGCACATGAGCGAATTGCTCGCGGGCCGGCAGACGCTGGACTCGTTCCGCGGGCTGGTCGCCTGCGGCGGTTTCTCCTATGGCGACGTGCTCGGCGCCGGCGAGGGCTGGGCCAAGAGCATCCTCTACCATGCGCGCGCCCGGGACCAGTTCGAGGCCTTTTTCCAGCGCAGCTCGAGCTTCGCGCTTGGCGTGTGCAACGGTTGCCAGATGATGGCGGCGCTGAAAGAAATCATTCCCGGCGCCGGCCTGTGGCCGCGCTTCGTGCGCAACCGCTCGGAGCAGTTCGAGGCGCGTCTGAGCCTGGTGCGCGTCGAGCCGGGCAGCGCCTGCCTGACGGCCGGGATGGCTGGCTCGGTGATGCCGATCGTGGTCTCGCACGGCGAAGGCCGCGCCGAGTTCCGCGACGCCACGCACGAGCAGGCCTGCCTCGAGGCGGAGCTGGTCTGGCTGCGCTACCTGGACAACCATGGCCGGGTCGCCAGCAGCTACCCGGCGAATCCCAACGGCTCGCCGCACGGCATCGCCGGATTGGCTTCGGCCGACGGCCGGGTCACCATCCTGATGCCGCACCCGGAGCGCGTCTACCGCAGCATCCAGTGTTCGTGGCGGCCTGACCACTGGCGTGAGGACAGTCCGTGGATGCGGCTGTTTCGCAATGCGCGGGCATGGGTGGGCTGACGCGCAGGGTGGGACTGGCTGCGTCGCAGGAGCGGCTTTGTTGTGGGAGCGGCTTCAGCCGCGACCCGGATCGCGGCTGAAGCCGCTCCTGCGAGGATGCGCGAGCGGAGGAGAACGATGAACGACTCGACTGATGCGGCCGGCACGCGCTTTCGCGAGGGCGTCGTGCGCTCGCCGCGCGGCGGCGAGCTGAGCTGCCGGGGCTGGGTGCAGGAGGCCGCGCTCAGGATGCTTTGCAACAACCTCGATCCCGAGGTGGCCGAGAATCCCCGGGAGCTGGTGGTCTACGGCGGCATCGGCCGCGCGGCGCGCAACTGGGAGTGCTTCGACGCGCTGGTCGCCACCTTGCGCCGGCTGGAAAACGACCAGACCCTGCTGGTGCAGTCCGGCAAGCCGGTCGGCGTGTTCCGCACTCAGGAATTCGCCCCCCGGGTGCTGCTGGCCAACTCCAACCTGGTCGGCAAGTGGGCGGACTGGGACCACTTCTTCGAGCTGGATCGCAAGGGGCTGATGATGTACGGGCAGATGACGGCGGGCTCGTGGATCTACATCGGCTCGCAGGGCATCGTCCAGGGCACCTTCGAGACTTTCGCCGAGGCTGTCCGCCAGCATTATGGCGGTGATGCCCGCGGCCGCTGGCTGTTGACTGGCGGACTCGGCGGCATGGGCGGCGCGCAGCCGCTTGCGGCGATCTTTGCCGGGCTCTCCTGTCTGGCCGTCGAAGTGGACCCGGCGCGCATTCGCAAGCGGCTGGAGACCGGTTACCTGGACCACGAGGCGGCCGGCCTGGACGAGGCCATGGCGGTGCTCGACAAGGCACGCAATGCCGGGCGACCGGTCTCGGTCGGCCTGCTCGGCAATGCCGCGGAAGTGTTCGAACAGATCGTGGCGCGAGGGCTGCGGCCGGATCTCGTGACCGACCAGACGTCTGCCCACGATCCCCTGAACGGTTACATTCCGGTGGGCTACGACGTGCAGGCGGCCGCCGAGTTCCGCCGGGCCGACCCGCAGGGTTATGTGCGCGCGGCCAAGGACTCGATGGCGCGCCAGGTGCGCGCCATGCTGGCGATGCAGGCGGCGGGCGTGCCGACCTTCGATTACGGCAACAACATCCGCGCGATGGCGCAGGACGCGGGCGTGGACGAGGCTTTCGCGATCAAGGGCTTCGTGCCGCTGTACATCCGGCCGCTGTTCTGCGAGGGGATCGGCCCGTTTCGCTGGGTCGCGCTGTCGGGCGACCCCCGGGACATCTGGCGCACGGATGACAAGGTCCGGGAGCTGTTTCCGGAAAAGACCGCGCTGCATCACTGGCTCGACGGTGCGCGCGAGCGCATTCGTTTCCAGGGCCTTCCGGCACGCATCTGCTGGCTCGGCTACCAGGAGCGCCACCGGCTCGGCCTGGCATTCAACGAGATGGTCGCCAGCGGCGAGCTCAAGGGCCCGATCGTGATCGGCCGCGACCACCTCGATTCCGGCTCGGTGGCCTCGCCCAATCGCGAGACCGAGGCCATGCTCGACGGCTCGGATGCGGTGGCCGACTGGCCGGTGCTGAACGCGCTGCTGAACACCGCCAGCGGCGCATCGTGGGTAAGCTTCCACCACGGCGGCGGCGTCGGCATGGGCTATTCGCTGCACGCCGGCGTGGTGATCGTCGCCGACGGCAGCGCGCGTGCGGCCGAGCAGCTGGCGCGGGTGCTGGTCAACGATCCCGGCAGCGGCGTGATGCGACATGCCGATGCGGGGTACGCGCGTGCCCTGGAGGTCGCGGTGGAGCGCGGCCTGGACCTGCCGATGTTCCGGGGCGGGGCTTGACGGCACACGGGTGGATTCGTGAGATTCGAGCCTGCAGAGGGCGGCGAGGCACCGAAAATCCGGCGCTTGGGCCGCGAATGCGGGGAAAAGGAGACAACTGATGATCCTGGTCGCCGGGGCGACGGGTGAGCTGGGGCGGGTGATCTGCCGCAAGCTCGTGGAACGCGGGGGCACGGTCTACGGAATGGTGCGGGCCAGCTCGGATCCGGCGGCGGTCGCGGCGCTCGAGGCGCTCGGCGTGACCCCGGTGAAGGCGGACCTGGACGACCCGGAATCGCTCCTCGAGGCCTGCAGCGGCTGCGACTCGGTCGTTTCCGGGATGACCGCCATGGCCCGGCCCGGGGACAGCATCGAGCGGGTCGACCGGGACGGGCAGGTGGCGCTGGTGACGGCTGCGGCGGAGGAGGGGGTGGAAAGATTCGTGTATGTCTCGTATTCGGGCGTGATCGGCAAGGACGACCCGCTGACGCTCGCCAAGCGCACGGTCGAGCGCACGCTCAAGCACAGCGGCATGACATGGACCGTGCTGCGGCCCTCGTATTTCATGGAATCCTGGTTCTCCCCGGCGCTTGGATTCGACATCGGCAAGGGCGCCGCACGGATCTACGGCGAGGGGCGCGAGCCGATCAGCTGGGTGGCACGCGATGATGTCGCCGAGTTCGCGGCCGAAGCCGTGGACAGCGAGGAGGCACGCAATGCGACCATCGAGATCGGCGGCCCGGAAGCACTTTCGCCGCTGGAAGCCGTTGCGGTGTTCGAGTCGCTCACCGGGCGAAGATTCGCGGTGGAGTCGGTGCCGGAAGAGGCGCTGCGCGTGCAACTCGGCGCGGCCGCCGACGCGCATGCGCGCAGCATGGTGGCGCTGATGCTCGCCTATGCGCGCGGCAATTCGATTCCCATGGACGAGACTGCGGAGCGTTTCGGCGTGGAATTGACGCCGTTGCGCAGCTGGGCCTCGCGGCAGATCGGAGCCGTCTCGTGAGCGCGCCCCGGCGGTCGACGCGCTGGCGGCTCCTGCCCTGGCTGATCGGTGCCCTGCTGGGCAGTCCCGCGGCGTTGCAGGCGGACGCGCTGCAGGACTGCCTGGACTCCGTCGAGGTCACCTCCGACTGCCTCGGGCGGCGCCTGCTGGAGTCCACGCAGCGGCTCGAAGCGGCGCGCGCGGAGGCCAAGGCGCTGGCGCAGCGGCGCGACGAGAAAGCTGGTGATGGCGCGGCCATGGGAGCCATGCAGGCGGGCGAGGATGCCTTCGATGCCTGGGTGCAGTCCATGTGCCTGGCCTACCGGCTGCTGGGCGGTGACCGGCTGCCGGTCGAGCCGGACGACCTGCAGTGGGGGTGCACGATCGATTTGATCGAGCAGCACGCCGACGCTCTTGAGTTGCTCGGCGGCGAAGGCCGCTGACCCGGTCTTGA
>CAZOSZ010000055.1:11811-13315 GCA_964582505.1 uncultured Ectothiorhodospiraceae bacterium
GCGCTGTGGGAGCGGCTTCAGCCGCGATACCCGATCGGGCCTGAAGGCCCTCCTACGGGCCGCGTCCCGACCCCTGCGCTATGATGTGTCCTCCTGCGCCGGCCGGGCGCGCCAACGCAGCACGGAAATACGCATGTCGACGAGTGCCAGCCACTTCGATCGGGACGCGCTGCCACCCGACCCGGTGAACGCCGGCCCGGACGCCTGCTATGCCAGCCACCACAAGGCCCTGGCCGCGCGCTATGCGCAAGCGCTGGAACGGACGGGATTCGAAGCCGTGGCCGTCTGGTCAGGCGCGCCGCGCTACCGCTTCCGCGACGATCAGACCTTTCCGCATCGCGCCGGCGCCTTCTACCAGCAATGGCTGCCGGGCGAGGACCACACCGACAGCCTGCTCTGGCTGCAGCCCGGCGCACGACCGCGACTGGTCCTGTGCCTGCCACGCGACTACTGGCATTCGGTGCCGGAACCGCCGCGCGGCGCCTGGACGGAGCACTTCGACATCGAGCTGGTCGCGGATCTCGACGGCGTGCGCCGCATGCTGCCCGCGGAGCTGTCGCGATGCGCGTTGCTCGGCGAGGCGCAGCCGGCGCTCGAGGGCTGGGGCTTCGCGGCCTGCAATCCGCAGGCGCTGGCGCACGCGCTGGAGTTCGCGCGCCTTTACAAGACCGACTACGAGGTGGCGTGCATTGCGGAAGCCAGCCGGTGCGCCGTGCGCGGCCACCGGGCGGCGCGCGCTGCCTTCGAAGCCGGCGCCAGCGAGTTCGCCATCCACCTCGCGTACCTCGAGGCCACCGGCCACAGCGAAGCCGAGCTGCCCTACCCCAACATCATCGCGCTCAACGAGCACGGCGCAACGCTGCACTATGGCCGCTTCGAGCGTACGCCACCGGCCGAGCGCCTGAGCTTCCTGATCGACGCCGGGGCGAGCTGCCGCGGCTACGCCGCCGACATCAGCCGCACCTGGCCGGCCGCCGCGGGCGGGGAATTCGCCGCGCTGGTGGAGGCGCTCGACCATGCCCAGCAGTCGCTGGCCGAGGGCCTCCGCCCGGGACGCAGCTATGTCGAGGTGCACGAAGACGCACAGCTCGCGGTGGCGGTGATCCTCGAGGACTTCGGCATCGTGCGCATGGCGCCGGACGACATCGTGGCCACCGGGATCAGCGCCGCCTTCCTGCCGCACGGCGTCGGCCATCACCTCGGCCTGCAGGTGCACGACACCGGCGGCAAGTGGGCGGATGCCGACGGCACACCCCTGCCGCAGCCGGAACAGTGGCCGTTCCTGCGCAACCTGCGACCGGTGGAGACGGGCAACGTGTTCACCATCGAGCCGGGCATCTACTTCATCGACAGCCTGCTGGAGACGCTGCGGGCCGGTCCGCTCGGCCGGCAGCTCGACTGGGAGGCGGTGGAGCGACTCGCACCCTGCGGCGGGGTGCGCATCGAGGACAACATCTGGATGGGTCCGGAGGGCCCGCGCAACCTGACGCGCGAGGCCTTCGCC
>CAZOSZ010000056.1:0-13231 GCA_964582505.1 uncultured Ectothiorhodospiraceae bacterium
CAAACTCGCCGCCTCTGACCAGCGGCAGCAGCTGCTGGGTCGCCCACAGGCCCACCGCGGCGGCGCCGGGCCGCGAGCACTCCAGGCTGATCTCGCCGAGGTGCAGCTCGCTGGAGCTGAAGTAGGTGTAGGGCGAATCGTGCTTGTAGTAGCAGCCGACGGCCGGGTCACGGAACAGCACGCAGCCGCAGCCGTAGGGCTGCAGGCCGTGCTTGTGCGGGTCGATGACGATCGAGTCGGCCTCGCCGATCCGCTCAAAGGCCACCCGGGTATCCTCCGCCAGGTTGTCCACCAGGCCGAAGTAGCCACCATAGGCGGCGTCGACGTGCAGCCGGAAGTCGTGCCGCCCGCGCAGCCTGAGGATCTCCGGCAGAGAATCCACCGCGCCGGTGGCGGTGGTGCCGAGAGTCGCCACCACCGTCCCCACGCCGCCTTGCCCGAGCCGTCGCTCGAGCGCCCCGGTGTCGATCCGGCCGCGCGCATCGCAGGCGATCGCCTCGAACTTAAGGCCGAGCACGCCGCTGATGCGCCGGTGGGTGTAGTGCGCCTGCTGCGAGGCCAGCACGGTGGTCCCCGGGCGGCATTGCCCTGCCACCCACAGGGCCTCCAGGTTGGCCATGGTCCCGCCGCCGCACAGGTGCCCGAGCGGGGCCTGCCAGCCGAACATGCGCGCGATCTCTCCGACCGCTTCTTTCTCCATCTGCGAACTCGCGCGGCCGCCGTCGAGCGCGTGGTTGTTGGGATTGATCCACAGCGCGAGCGCGTAGGCGAGCCGCGCCACGGGGTGGGGCGGCTTGAGCATCTGGCCGGCGTACAGCGGGTGGAAGTAGGGAAAGTTGTCGGTCATGCGCCCGGCGACTTCGGCCAGCACGCGGGCGAGGGCGGACTTGTCAGTCAGCCCGGCGTCCACGGGCAACAGCCCGGCGAAGCCCTGTTCGAGCCGGTCGAGCGCCTCGCGAAGCATGGCGAGGGATTCCGTCTCCAGGAGCATGCTTGAGTCCCCGTGGCCGATCCGCCGCCACGATGCTGTCGCGGTTCGCGGCGAACTGCAATCCCGCCGGGCCTGCTGATATAAATACCGCATGCGGACAGTCCGGATCGCCTTTCGCAGCCTGCTGGTGGCGCTCGTGCTGCTGCTGGCCGCCCACCACTGGGCGGTGCAGCGCGGCGGGCCGCAGTGGCTGCAGTTCGGCCAGCCACGTCACAGCTTCGCGCATTCGCCCTGCGGCATCCCGATCCATTTCGCGCTCGGCGAGCTCGACGCGCGCTTCGGCTTCGATCGCCTCACGCTGGGCGCGGCGCTGGTCGAATCCGCCAATCTCTGGCAGGCGTCCGTTGACGTAATGCTGTTTCTCGAGTCCGATAACCCGCAGGCGATGACCGTCAGCCTGGTGTTCGACCAGCGCCAGTACAGCGCCAACGTGCGCCGTTCCTTGCGCGGCAGCCTCGACCGTGATCGCCGGGAGCTGGAGTCCGACGAGGCGACCTTGAGGCAATGGGCCGGGCGCATCGACGAGGCCCGGCTGGCCTACGAGCGGGACAGCGAGGCCCTGGCGCACCGGGTGCGCGCCCACGAGGCCGAGGTGGCGGCCTGGCACGGGAATGCGAGCGGGCGCAGCGAGGCGCGGCGCCGGGCGCTGGACCAGGAGAGCGTGGCGCTGCGGGCCGCGATCGCCGAACTCGAGCGCATGCTGCTGGACCTGAACTCGGAAGTCGCCTCCTACAACCGGCGCGCCGGCGACCTGCGCCGGCAGGCGGAGGACTTCCGGGCGCGCATCTCCGAATACAACACCGCCTCGTCGACCGGGCCGGTCGAGTCCGGCCGCTACAGCTACGACCCGGAGCACGGCCGGCGCATTGCGATCTTTCGTGCCGAAAGCTATGACGAGCTGGTGTGGATCCTGGCGCACGAGCTGGGCCATGCGCTCGGCCTGGATCATGTCGACGAGCCGGGCGCGATCATGCACGCGCTGCTGCACGAGGAAGGCGTCCGCTCGGGCGGGCGCCCCCGGCCGGTCGAGCTCACCGACTCGGACCTGGCCGCGCTGCTGGCGGTCTGCGGCCGGCGGATCGAGGTAGGAGCGGCTTCAGCCGCGACGTCTTTCGATCGGGGCTGAAGCCCCTCCTACGTCCTAAACCCCGTCAACCTCGATCCCGGCCGCCTCCAGCCGAGCGCGCAGCGGCTCGAGGTGCGTGGCGAAGCGCTTCCATTTCCCGACCGAGCGGGTGTGAACCTTCTCACGGACCTGCACCGCGCTCGCCGTGGCTACCGGCCCGGTGACGCGATGAAATTCCAGGCAGGCCGGCTCGAACCGCAGTCCGAGCTGCTCGAGTAGCCGGCGCGTCTCGCGCTCCGGATCGCTCACCATCGCCTCGTAACCGAGTTCGATGAGCCGATCGCCCAGCACGTTTCGCCAGTGGCGGTGAAGCCGGTCATGCGCCACATAGTACCGGCCGAGATCCTCCAGCGTGTAGGCGTAGCGGAAGAACGACTGCTTGTACATGGCAAAGCAGGTGTCCATGGGATTGCGCCGCAGGTGCACGATCCGGGCGTGCGGCATGTCCCTGGCGATGAACCCGAGGTACAGAAAGTTCTCCGGAAACTTGTCGATGAACATTGGCCTGCCGGAGAGGCGGTAGGCCACGGCCTTCAGATAGCCCGCGCCGATACCGTCGATGCCCGGACGGGCGGCAGCCTCTATGACTGCGGCAGTCATGCGTCCCTCGCTGTCCACACCGCTTTTTCGCATCAGCGCCATCGGCATGAAAAGTGTCTCGCCGGCGCTTTCGACCTGTGAGTGACTGGACAGGATGCGATCGGTAAGGGTTGTACCCGTCCGGGGCAAGCCGACAATGAAGATGGGCGTGCCGATCGACGGGTCTTTCCGCACGCCGGCTGGCACTTCGGCCAGCCAACCCGCGTGGCAGACCTTGATGATCCTGTCGATCAGATCGAGATCGTCGCCGATATCGTAGCTCGCGACTTGCGCCACGGCATCGCCCGCCATCTTGTAATAGTGAAACGCCTCGTCCCATTGCTCCAGGTCCTCGAGCTCTTTGCCAATGGCGTAGTAGAGAAAGATGTTCTTATCGGGCGGCTGTCCGGTCGAGCGCAGCACCGCCTTCATCTTCTCGACATGGCGTGCATCCCGTACTGTCCGCAGACCGGATAAGTGGTAGTGGTTGCGCTGGTGATTCGGGAACCGCTCCAGCAGTTCCTCGTAGATCCGAATAGCCTCATCGATCTTGCCGAGGTATACCCAGCAAGCGGCCAGGTTCGCCTGGAACAGGTCGACGCCCGGCTGCAGGCGGTTCGCCAGTTCATAGAGCGGGCAGGCCCGTTCGTGCAGTCCAAGCCGCGAGTACGTCGTGCCGGCGACGTCGAGATAAAGCGGGCTGTTACCGAGGCGGGACTCGTAGCGCTCAAGCAGGCGC
The DNA here is from genome assembly GCA_964582505.1 of uncultured Ectothiorhodospiraceae bacterium. Classification (GTDB taxonomy): domain Bacteria; phylum Pseudomonadota; class Gammaproteobacteria; order Steroidobacterales; family XN24; genus XN24. The sequence goes on from CAZOSZ010000056.1 coordinate 3,436, forward strand.
AGCGAATCGGCAAGCCGGCCGATTTCCTGGTACTGGCGGGCAAGTTCAATAGCTGCGTCGTACCGATTGGCGTCAAGCTCAAGCGCTCGCTCGAATGCCAGCGCCGCCTGGGCCGGGCGGCTGGAGCTGCGCTCGGCCAGCCCAACCAGGAAGTGTCCCTCCGACTGATTGGCGTCGTTTTGCAGGATTTCGGCCGCACAGGCCCTGACAGTGCGCCACTCGCCGGCCTGCACCGCCTGCCGGGCGCGTGCACTCAACGAAGCAAGATCCGGTTTCACTGCTTGCTCCCGACCGTCGAGCAGGCGCTACTCGACCTCGACTCCGGCCTGCTCAAGGATTTCCTGCAGCGGCCGAAGGTGCTGCCTGAAATACGTCCATTTCCGGACCGAGCGGCTGTGGATCCTCTCCCGAACCTGCACGGAACTCGCCGTCGCGCTGGCGGCTTCGTTTCTCTCGAAGCTCAGGCATGCTGCTTCGAATTCAAGTCCGATGCCGTCGAGAAGCCTGCGTGTTTGCGTCTCCTGGTCGGACACAAGTGCCTCGTACTCGACCTCGACGAGCCGATCTCCGAGGACTTCGCGCCAGTGGTGCAGCAGCCGCTGATAGCCGACGTAATAGTGGCCCAGGTCCTGCAGCGTATAGGAAAACTTGTAGGCCCAGGTGAACACCTGCTTGTACATCGCAAAGCAGCTGTCCATGGCATTTCGGCGCAGGTAAACAACCCGTGCGTCCGGGTACGCCTTGGCGATGAAGCCGAGAAACAGGAAATTGAAAGGCAGCTTGTCGATGAACATCGGTCTGTCGGTCAGCCTGTACCGGACGGACTCCAGGTAGCCCTCTGCAATGCGCAGGATGTCCCGCCTGGCGGCACCCTCGATCATTGCCGGAGTCATTCTCTCGACGCTCTGCACTCCGCTCTCGCGGCGAATGATCATCTGCATAAAAAGGGTTTCGCCCATGCTCTCAACACACGAATGGCTCGCGAGGATACGCTCGGTGAGCGTCGTGCCAGTCCGGGGCAGGCCAATGACGAAAATCGGGGTTCGGCCCGCGGCAACGGCGTCCAGGCCACTGGAGCCGTCCGCCAGCCAGCGGGCACTACAGACCTCGATGACTTTGTCTATCAGTCCAAGGTCATCTGCCACGTCGTAGTTCGCCACGCTCGCTACGGCATTGCCGGCCATCCGGTAGTAGCTGAAGGCCTCGTCCCACCGTTCCAGGTCTTCGAGTTCCTTGCCGATGGCGTAGTACAGGAAGACATTCTTGTCTGGCGGAAGTTGGAGCTGGTGCAGGATCCTCTGCATCTGCTCGATGTGCGCGGCATCCTTGGCCTGCTCAAGTCGTGAAAGGTAATAGTGATTGTGCTGGTGCGCCGGAAAGCGCTCGAGCAACTGCCTGTAGATCGCCTTGGCTTCGTCGATTTTGCCAAGGTACACGCCGCATGCCGCCTTGTTGGCCTGGAACAGGGCAATCTCGGGCTGCAGCTCGATGGCCTTGCAGTACAGTGGCCAGGCTCGCTCGGCCATGCCGATTTCTGTGTAGATGGTGCCCGCCATGTCCAGGTAGCGGGGACTGTTGCCCAGCATGTCCTCGTAACGGCCCAGCAGCGCCGCCGCCTCGGCGTTACGGCGGGCGATCGAGTACTGGCCCGCCAGTTCGATCGCGGCATCGTAGCGGCCGGGATCAAGCGCCAGTGCATGCTCGAATGCCTCGACGGCCTTGAGTGGGCGGGTCGACGCCTTGTTGAACAGTCCGCTGAGGAAGTGTCCTTCGGGGTCGTCTGGCGCCAACTTAAGAATCTGTTCGGCGCAGGCACCCACCGTGGACCAGTCTTTCGATTGCACGGCCCGCCGACCAGCGGAACTCAGCCCCGCCTTTGCGCTCTCCGTCGTTTTCCGCCGATTGGTCATCGGGCTAATTTACCAAAGGCGGCTGGCCGAGCGCATTCCGGCCCCTGTCGCCGAGAACCCGACCGCGCAAACGCATTTCGCAAGAACGCAAACGCAGCTCGCAAGAAGAAGGGGGCCGCGGTAAGCGGCCCCCTTCCACGATGCCAATGAACTGGCCAGTCGCCTAGAACTTCTGTTCCAGGCGCACCCAGTACCCCCTGCCGAACAAGCGGTAGGTCGAGGGATCGGTGCCGGCGTTGAAGCCAATTTCAATGAACGGCGGCGGCTCATCCGTGATGTTGGTGATGCCCGCCGTGACCCGCGTATTGGTCTGGGTGAACTCGTAGCTGGCCACCAAGTCATGGTAGAGAATCGAGTCAATCTTCTGGATGTACGGGCCATCGAACTCGAACGTATCTGCGTCCAGGGCGCTTATGTACTCGCCGAGGTAGGAGATCGACAGGTCACCACGGTACCATTGCAGCCCGTAGCTGATCTTGTCCTCTGCGTAGGCTCCGCCGTCCTGGGCTGTCACGTCCGTGTAGCGTCCCTCGAGTTTCTCCTTCTCTGCCCCAGGGAATGCAGTCTTGGTCCGCTCGAGCATGTGGGCCCACAGCAGCGAGGCACGGAACTGACCGAACCTCGTGTCCCAGGTGTAGCGGATCTCGGTGTCGATGCCTGCTGCGGTTTGTTCCGCAACGTTCAGCGCCGTATCCAGGACATGGTCGATGTCGTAATTGGGCCGGCGGGTTATCAGTGCGCAGGAGTCGGGATTCTGGTTGATATAGCAGTCATCCAGGATGAATTGAACGCCGAGCGAGCTGATTCCGTCCTCGACCTTGGTATTCCAGTAATCCACCGTGATCGACAAATCGCCCCGGCCGAAATCCGGCGTCCAGACCAGTCCAGCAGTGAAGGTATCTCCCGTCTCAGGCACAAGATTCGGATTCCCGCCGATTCGGGCCAACAGCTGGGAGTCGGTCTGCACGCCGACCTGCGCACACCCCGGGGGCAACGGGTCTCCCGGGGCCGGAATGCAGGGATCCGCATAGGTCGGGAAACTGTCGATGATTCCGCCGAACAGATCGGTGATCGTCGGCGCACGATATACGGTACCCGCCGTGGCACGCAGTTTCAGGCTCTCGATCACCCGGAACTCGACACCGAACTGCCAGGTCGTTTCAGATCCAAAGATGTTGTAATCGTCCCAACGGACACCGCCACGCAAGTCGACCGCCTGGCTGCCATTGTTGAACACGGGCGCCAGGGCCTCGGCGAACAGGCTGTTTGTATACAGCCACCCCCTGGTTCCGGCACCGACGTTGCCGGTGGCCTCCCCCTGCTGCTTCGCGGCGTCGGGGGAATATTCGAATCTCTGAGCCCAGTAAGCGGCTCCGACGGCCCAGCCGAGCGGCCCGCCAGGCAGCTCGAAGGCTGAACCTGAAACACTGCCACTGACGAGGTCATGCTGCGTCAGGAAGCCGTCAATCAGGTCGACGCCGACGTAGTCGAGCATTTCCTGCGTAACAGAGCCGGGGCCGCCGAAAAAGTTCATCGGCACGCAACCTACCACCAAGGATGACGGGTCGTTGACGTCGTCGTAGCATTCAGGCACCCCGTCATTGTTGAGATCCGCCGACGGGCCCATTGCCTTGGTTAACGCCGGACCAAAGAACTGGCCAAAGTCCTGGTCGATTCGGCTCCGGTAACCCTTGTTATAGGTCAGCTCCCAGTTCATGTCTCTGAAGTCGCCTTCAAAACCGAAAACGCCCTGGAACTGGGTGATCTCCTGCGTGAAGCGCCGTGCGATTTCGACCATGCGGCGGCGGGCGTCGAACACCGGCTCCTGCGGGAGGCCTGCCGCGGTGACGGCCTGGACAAGGTAGAAGTTCTGCTCAGAAATGCCATTGTACGGCGTGCCGTTCCATATTCCGGCATACCCCGGATCAGTCGGCGAGTTATAGGGCTGCGGAGCCAACTCCTGCGCCGACTCGCGGAAGTTGGCACGTAGCTCGGACCTGAAGCGAACCGAGGGAGAGATGTCGAAGTTGGCCTCGGTGAACAGGTTGATACGCTCATAGGGCGTCTGGATGTAGTTCACCGGCGCAAAGTTGTAGAAACGACCGTCATACGGGACCAGGCCGGATCCGTCCGGGTTCATGTAAACGGCTGGCGTCAGCGCGGTGTGGCTGGCGAACTGGAGGCGCCCCTCGGGAATTCGCGATGAACCGCCCCGGTAGCAGCCACCTTCGGGCGTCCCGTCGTACGGCAGGGCCGGGTGCTTTTCACAGCCCTGCGGATAGATGTACAGCGCATCCTGGAAGAAGGCCCAGGGAGCGTCGCTCTGGTAGGCTTCGTCCTGCTTGACGTACTCGGCGCCAAACACGAAATTTCCGCTGCGCCCGGATGGCGTGCTGAATGCCGTGCCGGCGATCATGCCGAAAGACGTCTGGCGGCCGCTGTCCATGTCGAAGAAGTCGGAGGTCTGGGCATCGAACTGCAAGCCCTCGAAGTCGCGACGGGTGATGATGTTCACCACACCTGCGACCGCATCGGCACCGTAAACCGCGGATGCACCGTCCTTCAGGATTTCGACGCGCTCGATCATGGTCGAGGGAATGGTCTGGAAGTCCCCGCCATCCACGACGCGATTACCGTTGATGAGAGTCAATGTACGATCGACACCCAGGCCTCGCAGGTCGATCTGCACCGAGCCGTTGCCGCCATTATTGACGGTAGTGCCGATCGGCGAGCCTGACATCGACGGCATGCGCTGGATGAAGCTGCCGACGTCGGTAAGGCCAGTCAGGACGATGTCTTCGCGCTGTACCACGCTGATCGGGCTCGCGCTCTCCAGGTCAGCCCGCCTGATGCGCGAACCGGTGACGACAATTTCATCTACGACGGCCGACTGGTCTGCCTGTGGAGCCTGAGCCATCGCGCTTGGCGCGAGCACCATCGTGGCGAATACGCCGGTGCTCATGCCAAGGGCAACGCGAACGGCCGAACGTAACCTGGTGTTACTGGACATAGCGCCTCCCATATGCGGACTGGTGTTTCTTCACGACCCCTGATTCAGGAAAATCGATTCGGCTTGGTCCTTGCGTCGACAAAAAATGTGTTGCCCGGCGCATAACTCTTGCATGGTTCGCGTGTCAAAGCGTCGGATTAGATGTGACTTTTTGGCAACTCGATCCTTATAGCAGGGAATCCCTCCGCGGTAAACCCGAGCAAATCAATCCCCGAGAGTCTTTTCCTTGTGTCCGTTACGGTGTCCATGGTCCGCCGGCCATGGGCTGTTGCGCATGCGCAACACAATTTGCGGTAGGCGTGACCGGCGCTGTGGAAACATGCACAACGGGTCGCGGCTGAAGCCGCTCCTACACGCGTACTGGGGCGATCCACACGCTGTAGGAGCGGCTTCAGCCTCGACCGTGCGTTCAGCCGCTCCGAGCCGCCGCCACGATTTGTCATGATCGTTCCCTGATCCGCCTGCAGATTGCCCGTCGCTGTGCCCGGATCGGGGCGCCCAATGGCCCCGACGACGCCAGCCATGGAGCAGACCGATGGGCAAGCCAACCACTGAGGCAGCGTTGCCAGACCGCCGGCAGATCCTGGCGCGCGTGCTGGCGCTGCTCGCCTTGCTCGCCCCGGGCGTTGCCTGGTTTCCGGCCGAGGCCGCCACGCCGGCCGAACATGTGTTGCACGCAGCCGGCCTGCTGCTGAGGGCGGGACCGGGGGCCGAGCCGGTCGAGGCGCTGCGCGTGAACTCCGACTACCGCGTCCGCATAACCGGCAGCCTGGCGAGGGTCCAGCTCACGCAACGCTTCGCCAACCCGTCCGACGACTGGCTGGAGGGCCTGTTCGTCTTCCCCCTGTCCGATGCCGCCGCCGTGGACCAGCTTGAGATGCAGGTCGGCGAACGGCTCGTCCGCGGTGAGATCCGGCCGAAGAAAGCGGCCCAGGCAGCCTACCGGCAGGCGCGCCGCGAGGGCCGGCGCGCCAGCCTGGTCGACCAGCAGCGGCCGAACATGTTCACCACGGCGGTGGCCAATATCGCGCCGCGCTCGGAGATCACCATCCGGATCGCGTATCTCGAGCTGATCCCGTGGCGCGATGAGCGCTATGCGCTCAAGCTGCCACTGGCGATCACGCCGCGCTACACGCCAGGCGAGGCGCTCCATCCCATGGCCAGTCCGGAGCGCGTGACGGCACCCGCCCAGGCAGTGAGCGTCGAGGTAGAGCTGGCGCCCGGTTTCGCGCTCGCCTCGCTGGAAAGCCTGCATCATGCGGTCAGCACCACGGACCATGGTCCCGGCAACCGCGTGACCCTGCTCGGCGAGCAGGTGCCGGCCGACCGGGACTTCGAGCTGGCCTGGAAGCCGGTGATCTCGCCCGACACCCAGGCGGCGCTGTTCACGGAGGCGTTCGACGGCGAGACTTTCGCGCTGCTGACGCTGGCGCCGCCGGAGAGCCCGCCGGGCGAGCCGCCGCGCCGCGAGCTGCTGTTCATCATCGACACGTCCGGATCGATGGGTGGCGCGCCGATCCGCCAGGCCCGGGCGGCGCTGCAATTCGGCGTGGATCGTCTCGGGCCGGAGGACCGCTTCGACATCATCCGCTTCAGCAGCGATGCAAGCCGGCTGTTCGGCGAGCCTCAAGCCGCCGGACCGGTCGCGCGCGCCGCGGCGCGGCGGTACATCGGCTCGCTGAAGGCGAGCGGCGGCACGGAGATGCGCGCCGCGCTCGAACTTGCGCTGGGCATGCCGCCATCGGTCGACGCGCTGCGCCAGCTCGTGTTCATTACCGATGGCAGCGTGTCCAACGAGGCCGAACTCGTGGCGATGATCGGCCAGCAGATCGGCGAGGCGCGGCTGTTCACCGTGGGGATCGGTGCTGCGCCAAACGCATGGTTCATGCACGGGGCCGCCGCCGCCGGGCGTGGCAGCTACACCTATATTGCTCAGGCTCAGCAGGTGAGCGAGCGCATGGCGGAGCTGTTTCGCAAGCTCGAGCGCCCGGCGCTCGTTGAGCTCGAACTGCACTGGCCCGGCCGGCAACAGGCGGAGCTCGCCGCGCCGCTGCCACGCGACCTGTACGCGGGCGACCCGCTGGTGGTCGCAGCGCGGCTCGGGGCCAGGCCGGCCGGCGTGTTGACGCTCGCCGGCCAGAGTCGCAACGGCGCCTGGGTCCACCAGCTTGCGGTGACGCCGGGCGTCAACGAGTCCGGCATTGCGAAGCTCTGGGCCCGCGAGCGAATCGCGGAACTCTCGCGGCAAAAGCGCCTCCAGGGCGCTTCCGGCCCGGGCAGCGCGCATTTCGATGCCGCGATCCTCGAGCTCGCGCTGCGTCATGGACTGGTCAGCGAACTGACCAGCCTGGTGGCGGTCGACGTGACGCCGGTGCGGCCGGCGGGTCTCGCTGACCGGCTGGAGCAGGCTGTGACCTCGGCGCCTGCAGGGACCGGGTGGGCCCGCTCCGCCGGGTTCGCGGCGACTGCGACGCCGGCCGCGCGGTTGCTGCGCGCGGGACTGGCGTGGGTGGCTGCTGCGGTGTTGCTGATGTTGTGGAACCGGACGCGGTGGAGGTTGGCGTGGGGTCGCGGCTGAGGTTGGCGTGGGGTCGCGGCTGAAGCCGCTCCTACGGCGTTGCAGCGGCACCGCACTGTAGGAGCGGCTTCAGCCGCGACCCCACGCCAACCTCACCCGCGACCCGCTTCAGCCGCGACCCGGAGCCTGCAAAATGACACCCCCCGCCGGATCTTTCCCCACGCACCGAGCGGTGGCCATCCTGGCGATGGCGATCGGCGTCGCCTGCCTGGCGCAGGCGGGCTGGATCCACGCCAAGGCCGCGCTCGCGCAGGTATTGATTTCAACCGCGTGGCAGCGTGCCCGCGCAGGGGACGGAGCTGCCAGGCCCTGGCCCTGGGCGGACACGCGCCCGGTGGCTCGCCTGCAGCTGCCCGGCGATGCACCGCCGCTGTTCGTGCTCGAGGGCGCCAGCGGCCGCAACCTCGCCTTCGGCCCGACTCTTGACCCTGCCAGTGTGTTGCCCGGCGAGCCGGGCAACAGCATCATCTCCGGGCACCGGGACACGCACTTCGGGGCGCTGGCCCGCCTCGAACCCGGCGACCGCATTCGCGTGGAACTCAGCGATGGCCGCACGCGCTGGTTTGTCGTCACCGAGCTGCGCGTGGTCGACAGCCGGCGCTGGCGGATCGGCCTGGACGCCGGCGAGGCGCGACTGACACTGGTGACGTGCTATCCCTTCGGTGCCGTCGAGCCGGGCGGACCGCTGCGCTTCGTCGCCACGGCCGTCGCGACGGCGGGCGCCGGGTTATAAAGCCGCGGCCCACCTCCGATCGCCGCTTCTCTATACTCGCCGGAACGCGAGGGGAGCACGGGCTTGGAGGAAGGGCACGCGGGACTGTTGTCGGCGCTGATGCTGGCCGGGCACCTGCTGCTGGTCGCGGCCCTGGCGATGCGCATCCTCTTCCGGCACCTGCCGGTTGCCACCACGCTGGCCTGGCTGATCGTGCTGTTCGTCCTGCCACTGCTGGGGCCGGCGCTGTACCTGTTCATCGGCGAGAACCGCCTCGGCCAGAAACGCGCGCGCCGCTGGAGTGCCATTCACGACCTGTATCGCGAGTGGCAGGGCCGGCTGAAGGCGCGCGCCACTGTGGACTGGCAGGCGCTGCATCCGCGCGCCGATTCGCTGGCCCGCCACTGCGAGTCGATCACCGGCTTTGCCGCCTTGCAGGGACACGAGCTCGAGCTGCTGCCGGACTGGGACAGCTTCATCGACGCGCTGGTGGCGGACATCGAGGCCGCGCAGCGGACCTGCCACCTCGCGTTCTACATCTGGGACTCCGCCGGCCGGGTGGGCGAGCTGTACTCGGCGCTGGCGCGCGCCGCGGCGCGCGGCGTGATCTGCCGCGTGCTGGTCGACGACGTCGGTTCCGGCCCCTTCCTGAAAAGCCGCGAGGCGGCCGGGTTGCGCAAAATCGGCGTGCAGCTCGTCAGCTCGCTGCCGGTCGGGCTGCTGCGCATGCTGTTCGTGCGCATGGACCTGCGGAATCACCGCAAGATCGTCGTGATCGACGGCGAGATCGGTTACACGGGCAGCATGAACATCGTGGACCCCGAGCACTTCAAGGCCGAATCCGGTGTGGGGCGCTGGGTGGACGCCATGGTGCGCTTCCGCGGCCCCGCGGTGGAGGTGCTCAACGGCGCGTTCCTCGAGGACTGGGAGCTGGAAACCGACGAGGGCATGGCAATCCTCGAGACGGCCGACATCCACAGCGTGCCGGAGCAGGGCACGGCAGTGGTGCAGGTGGTGCCGTCGGGGCCGGGGCTGAACCGCAGCTCGATCCACCAGCTGCTGCTGTCGCTGCTGTACTCCGCCGAGCGCGAGCTGGTGCTGACCACGCCGTACTTCGTGCCCGACGAGCCGATGCTGACGGCGCTGGGCTCCGCCGCACGGCGCGGCGTGCAGGTGACGCTGAACGTGCCCGAGAAGCTCGACTCGATGCTGGCGCGGTTTGCCGGCGCGGCCTGCTTCGAGGAGCTGTTGACGGCCGGCGTGCGCATCTGCCGCTACGAGCCGGACCTGCTGCACACCAAGGCGATCACCGTCGACGGCCGGATCGCGGTGATCGGCTCGGTCAACCTCGACATGCGCAGCCTGTGGCTGAATTTCGAGATCTCGCTGTTCATCTACGACGACGCCTGCGCGGCGCGGGTGCGCGCCCTGCAGGAACGTTACCTGCGGGAGTCGGTGGAGCTGCATCCGGCCTCGTGGCGGCAGCGGCCGGCCATCGCCCGGGTCGCCGAGGGCGTGCTGCGCCTGCTCGGCCCCATGCTGTAGGAGCGGCTTGTAGGAGCGGCTTCAGCCGCGACCGATCGGGG
>CAZOSZ010000057.1:0-13183 GCA_964582505.1 uncultured Ectothiorhodospiraceae bacterium
TGCCCGGCGCGACCATCGCCAGGGTGGCCTGCTGCACATTGCCGAGCGCGATGAAAGAATTCATGATGCCCCAGACCGTGCCGAACAGGCCGACATAGGGACTGGTGGAGCCGACCGTCGCCAGCAGTGCCAGGTTCTGCTCGAGGCGATCGGACTCGCGCATCTGGGAGACCAGCATCGCGCGGCGAGATCCCTCGACGATCTGGCTGGCCTGCAGGTCGTCCTGCTTGCGCAGCCTGCCAAACTCGCGAAACCCGGCCTCGAAAATGCCCGCCATGCCGATGGCGGGCTCGCCGCGGCCGCTGACCCGGCGGAACAAGCCGTTCAGGTCGCCGCCCGACCAGAACTCCTTTTCAAAGGTGTCCGCGTTCAGCTTGGCCTCGCGCACCACGCGGCGCTTCTGCACGATCACGGCCCAGGAGGCGACCGAGGCGAGCAGCAGCATCAGCATCACCAGCTGGACGACCAGGCTGGCATCCAGGACCAGGCGGACGAACGACAAATCGGTCTGCATGCAGTATCACTCCGGGAAAAAATGCGCCGGTATCGGCCGCGGTCGCAGGCCATCGGCGTCAAGACAGGCCGCTGTGACTGCGGCGTTGAGCAGCAGTTCCCCGTCGGCGCCGTCCCTGTGGATCGACTGCCGGAATTCCATGCTGGCGCGCCTCAAGCGTACCAGCTCAACGGTCACCGTCAGGGCATCCTCGAATCGGGCCGGCTTGAGATAACGGACCTCGACTGCCGTAATCGCGAACAGCAGTCGCTGATCTTCGAGCAGCCGAACCTGCGAGATGCCCAGGTGCCGAAGCCATTCGCTGCGCGCGCGCTCGAGGAACTTGAGGTAGTTGGCGTAATAGACGACCCCCCCAAGGTCCGTGTCCTCGTAGTACACACGAACCGGCCAGGCAAAAGTCTCCGCCGGCTTCCCGCTCACGCGTCCTGGCCCTTTTCGCCCTGCTCGAACAGCGACAGCGTCTCGGGGTCCAGTGCGCGCGGCGGAGCCGGCAGGCCGAAATGCAGGTAGGCATGGCGGGTCGTCATGCGGCCGCGCGCCGTGCGCATCATCAGTCCCTGCTGGATGAGGAAGGGTTCGACCACGTCCTCGATCGTGCCGCGCTCCTCGCCGATCGCGGCCGCCAGGCTGTCGACGCCCACCGGCCCGCCGTCGAACTTCTCGATGATGGTCAACAGCAAGCGGCGGTCCATCACGTCGAAACCGCGCGGGTCGACTTCCAGCATGTCCATTGCGGCAGTGGCGATCGCCGCATCGATGTGTCCGTCGCCTTCCACCTGCGCAAAATCCCTGACCCGGCGCAGCAGCCGGTTGGCAATGCGCGGCGTGCCGCGCGAGCGACACGCGATCTGGTGTGCCCCGGCGGCGTCGATCGGCATCTCCAGGATGCCGGCCGAGCGCGTGACGATGCGGCCGAGTTCCTCGACGTCATAGAACTCGAGGCGCTGGACGATGCCGAAGCGGTCCCGAAGCGGCGAGGTCAGCAGCCCGGCACGGGTGGTGGCGCCTACCAGGGTGAACGGTGGCAGATCGATCTTGATGGAGCGTGCGCCCGGACCCTCGCCAATGATGATGTCGAGCTGGAAGTCCTCCATCGCCGGATAGAGGATCTCCTCCACCACAGGGCTGAGGCGATGGATCTCATCGACAAACAGCACGTCGCGCGGCTCGAGATTGGTCAGGATCGCGGCGAGGTCGCCAGGCCTTTCCAGCACCGGGCCCGAGCTGTGGCGCAGGTGCACGCCCAATTCGTTGGCGACGATGTGCGCAAGCGTAGTCTTGCCCAGGCCCGGCGGCCCGAAAATCAGCAGGTGATCCATGGCCTCGCCGCGCTGCCGCGCGGCCTTGATAAAGATCTCCATCTGCCGGCGCACCGAGGCCTGGCCGACGTAGTCGGCCAGCACCTTCGGGCGGATGGCCCGGTCCAGCACCTCGTCCTCGCGGGCCTGCACTGCCGACACCAGCCGATCATGCTCGATCATCGCGGCTTACCTCGCGGCCGCCTGCAATGCGGCACGTATCAGCTCCTCGGTCGAATTCGCCTTGCCCCCGACCTGCTTCAACAGTCGCTGTGCCTCCTGCGGCCGGTACCCGAGCGTGACCAGCGCACCGAATGCCTCGTCCGCAGGCTCCCCCGCGGGGCCGCTCGGGATGGCCTGTGCCAGCGGCGAGCCAGCCTGCTTCAAGCGGTCTCGCATCTCGACGATCAACCGTTCCGCGGTCTTGCGGCCCACGCCGGGAATGCGTGTCAGCGCCGCAACGTCTTCGGACTGCACGCAGCGGACGAACGCCTCTACGCTGATGCCCGAGAGAATTGCCAGCGCGATCCGCGCGCCGATGCCGCCGACCTTGATGAGGCTGCGAAACAGCTGGCGCTCGCCGTCGGTGGCGAAGCCATACAGCACCTGCGCATCTTCGCGGACCAGCAGATGGGTGTGCAGCCGCACCGCGTGGCCGGTGTCCGGCAACTGGTAGAAAGTCGACATCGGCGCCTCCAGCTCATAACCGACGCCGCCGACCTCGAGCAACAGCAAGGGCGGGTGCTTGGCGGCCAATGTTCCTCGCAGCGAACCGATCATTCGTGCCTCCCGGCGAGTTGCGCGCGCAGCGCGCGCCCCTTGCGCAGCTGGGCATGGCAGATCGCGACCGCCAGCGCGTCGGCGGCGTCCGCGGCGAGCGGGCCGCGAACCGCCAGCAGGCGGCGCACCATGTGTGCCACCTGGACCTTTTCGGCGCCGCCGCTGCCGGTCACGGCGAGCTTGATCTCTCGCGCCGCGTACTCGTGCACGGGCACGCGGTACCCGAAAGTCCCGCACAGCGCCGCGGCACGCGCCTGGCCGAGCTTCAGAGCGCTGTCCGCGTTGCGGTGAACGAACACCCGCTCGACGCAGATCTCGTCGGGCCGGTATTCCTCGATCAGCCGCGACGCGGCATCGAAAATGATGCGCAGCCGTTCGGCCATTTCCACGCCGCGGGTACGGATGCAGCCGCTCGCCACGTAGCTCAGCGTTCCGGGCGCGATGGCGATCACGCCAAAACCCGTAACCTGCGAGCCGGGGTCGATGCCGAGTATGGTCAGCGCCTCCGTCATCGCGCCCGGCCCGGCCCGGACTCAGGCCTCAGCCAGCGCGTCTTCGGACAGTTCCGCATTGCTATAGACCTCCTGTACGTCGTCGAGGTCCTCGAGCATCTCGAGCAGCTTGAACACCTGCGCGGCGTCTTCGCCATCCACCGGCACCCCGTTCGCCGCCCGCATGGTCACCTCCGCGACTTCGGGGCTGAGCCCGCTGGCAAGCAGCGCGGCCTGCACGGTCTCGAACTGGGCCGGGTCGGCAATCACGTCGAACGAACCGTCCTCGTTGCTGACCACGTCATCCGCGCCCGCTTCGAGCGCCGCGCTGAGCAGCCTCTCCTCGCTCGTGCCCGCAGGGTAACTGAGCACGCCGCAATGCTGGAACAAATACGAGACACTGCCATCCGCGCCGAGGTTGCCGCCGCACTTTGTGAACGCGTGGCGCACCTCGCCGACCGTGCGATTGCGGTTGTCGGTCAGGCACTCCACCAGCACCGCCACGCCTCCGGGCGCGTATCCCTCGTAGCGGACTTCCTGGTAGATCTCGCCATCGGGCGCGCCAGAGCCGCGCTTCAGGGCCCGCTCGATTGTGTCCCTGGGCACGCTGGCGGCCTTCGCCTTGTCGATCGCCAGCCGCAACCGTGGGTTCATCGCCGGGTCGCTGTCGCCGGAGCGCGCCGCGCTGGTGATCTCTCGGATCAGCTTGGTGAACACCTTGCCGCGCTTGCGGTCCTGGGCGTCCTTGCGGTGCTTGATATTCGCCCACTTGCTATGGCCTGCCATGGATCATCCGTCCACCGGGTAAACCAGGGAATTTTACAGCGCGGTCGGAAAAACCGTCCATGCGGGCCTCAGAACTGCAACCGCAGGCCGAAATGCAGGCCGGAGTCGAAAGTCACGCTCGGCGAGTTCTTGAACTCGCCACGCACGCGGCGCGCACCGAGGTAGACCTGCCCCTGGCGCAATATGCTGTAGGCTGCCCAGGCATTGTATTCGAGGTACTTGCTGGCATCGTCAAACGCGAGCACGTCGGGCGCATAATAGAGGCTGCCGCCGAGGCTGAATCGGTTGTAGTCCGGTACCGTGTACTGGACGAAGCCGCCGATCGGCAACACCGCGCCGCTGTCGCGTCCGGCGACGTCGGAGTCCATCCACAGCAGGCGGCCACCGAGTCCGGCGCGGATCGGGTCACGCCCTCCGGTGGCGGCGCCGGTGACGTGCAACCCGGCGCCGAGCACGTTGCCCTTGTCCTGGTGGTGCAGCCAGGAACCGTCCGTGACGATATTGTTGGAAAGATCGAAGTTGACCGTGATCCTGACTGCCTTGTCGTTGATGTTCAGGTCGAGTCCGTTCGCCGCAACCGCGGGCGAGAGCGCCGCTAGTGCCAGGGCCAGCAGGGAGCGTCTGAGCATATGACCTCCGAAGTCACTTTAAAAAGATGCCAATAGCTGCGGTATTATAAACGAAAATTTCTGCCAATCGTATCGTGAACGCGACCCCTGAAACCATAACTGGGTCGGACCAGTTGCTCGCCGCATCGATCGCGGAGGCCGAGTCTAGTGCTCGCCAGGGCCATCAGCAGGCCGCCCGCCACGGTCTCGACATCGCGGCCCTGCTGGAGGAGATTCGCGCGGAACCGGAGATTCGTGCCGCCGCGGTACTCTACCCGCTCGCAGACGCCGGTGCGATCACTCCAGAGGCACTGGAGAAGCGATTCGGCCTCACCACGCGTCGGCGTGTCGAGGAACTGCAGCGACTCGGCTCCTTTGGACTGCCGCCGAACTGGCGCCCCGGCACGCCGCTCCCGCCGCCACAGGCCGAGACGCTGCGCAAGATGCTGCTGGCGATCGTCGCGGACGTGCGCCTGGTTCTGGTGCGCCTCGCCGACCAGCTGTTGCGCCTGCAGCGCGCCAAGGACGTCGAGCCCGAGTTGCGAGAGCGTGTTGCCACCGAGGCACGCGAGATTTTCGCGCCGCTCGCCAACCGCCTCGGGATCTGGCACTTCAAGTGGCAGATGGAGGACCTCGCGTTCCGATACCTCGAACCGGCGACCTATCGCGGTATCGCCCAGTTCCTGCGGCAGTCCAGGGAGGACCGCGAACGACGCATCAACGAGGTCATCCGGGTGTTGCGCGGGGAACTCGCGTCGGCCGGGATCCGCGCTGAGGTGGAAGGTCGGCCGAAGCACATCTACAGCATCTGGCGGAAGATGAAGCGCAAGCAGGTGGGCATCGAGCAGGTGTTCGACATCAGCGCGGTGCGGATTCTGGTGGACTCCATCCCGGAGTGCTATGCGGTGCTCGGTCACGTTCACAGCCTCTGGCCCTACATCGCAGGTGAATTCGACGATTATGTCGCCAACCCGAAGGGCAATTTCTACCGCTCCCTGCACACCGCGGTGATGGGCCCGGGCGGCGAGCCGCTGGAGGTGCAGATCCGCACGCGCGAGATGCACGAGCATGCCGAGCTGGGCGTCGCCGCGCACTGGCGCTACAAGGAAGGCGGCCGCGGTGACCCGGCCTTCGAGCAGAAAATCAACTGGTTGCGCCAGCTGCTTGCGCCGGGCGAGGACAGTGACACGGACCGCGACCTGCTCGAACAGTTGCGCGTGGAGATCTTCGAGGATCGCGTCTACGCGTTCACGCCGGCCGGTGACGTGGTGGATCTCCCGGCTGGCGCGACGCCACTTGATTTCGCCTACCAGGTGCACACCAATGTCGGCCACCAGTGCCGCGGTGCCCGCGTCAACGGCCGCATGGTGCCGCTCACCCACTCGCTGAAGAACGGCGACAAGGTGGAGATCCTGACCTCAAAGCGCGGCCGACCGAGCCGCGACTGGCTGTTGCCCCAGGCAGGCTACCTCGCCTCGCCACGCAACCGCGGCAAGGTCAGGGCGTGGTTCAGGCTCCAGGACCAGGAACAGAATCGGCGTTCTGGCCGGCAGGCGCTGGAGAAGGAGCTAGCGCGTCTTGGCCTGCAGGCGGATCTCGATGCCGTCGCGCGGCGCTTTGGCCTGGGCGGCCCGGAACAGTTGTTCCTGGCGGTGGGCGCCGGCGACCTGACGCTGCCCGCGGTGATTTCTGCTGTCGAACGGGAGTCGCCGCCGGCCGAGCCGGAAGTCACCGAGGAAGTCCAGGTCAAGGCGCGTCATCCCGCCTACACCGACGCGTCTGTCTCGATTTCCGGGGTGGGCGACCTGATGACGAATTTCGCCCGCTGCTGCCGCCCGCTGCCTCCCGAGCCGATCGCCGGCTACATCACCCAGGGGCGCGGGGTTTCCATTCATCGCGCCAACTGCAACAACCTGTTGCGCCTGCAGTCCGACCACCCCGAGCGACTGATGGCCGTCGACTGGGGCCAGCGCGATCGAGCCAGCTACCCGGTCGAGATCCAGGTCGAGGCCTGGGATCGTACCGGCCTGATTCGCGACATCTCCGCAGCGCTGGCCGACGAGAAGATCGACATCAACGCCATGACCACGCGCACCGAGCGCAGCACCCACGTCGCGACTATCGACATCACCGTCGGGATCGGCAGCCTGGAGCAGCTCAGCCGGCTCATGCATCGCATCAGCCGGCTGTCCAACATCAGCTCCGTGCGCCGCAAGAGCTGAAATCGGAAAAAATCGGGATCAGAGACGAATTTCGCTTCGGAAATTCGTCTCTGATCCCGATTTCGTCCAGTTTTCGTCGCGGCTGAAGCCGCTCCTACAGCTATCGGTTGATGCCGTGAAGGGCCTTGCCGTCGGCGGCCAGCGCCGCCTCGTGGATCACCTCGGCCAGGCTGGGATGCGCGTGCACGGTCCGCTGGATGTCCTCGATGCTGGCCTGGAATTCCATCGCCACCACCAGTTCGCTGATCAGCTCGCCGGCCAGCGGCCCGATGATGTGCGCGCCGATGATCGAGTCGTCGCGCTTGTTGGCGATCAGCTTGACCACGCCCGTGGTCTGCTCCATCGCCTTGGCCCGGCCGTTCGGGGCAAATGGAAAGGTGCCGACCTTGTAGTCGATGCCCGCCTCCCTGGCCTGTGCCTCGGTCTTGCCGACCCAGGCGATCTCCGGTGCGGTGTAGATCACCGAGGGGATGACTTCGTAATTGACCTCGGCAATCTTGCCGGCGATCAGGTCAGCCACCATCACGCCCTCCTCGGTCGCCTTGTGCGCCAGCATCGGCCCGCGCACCACGTCGCCGACCGCCCAGACCCCGTCGACGCCGGTGCGGCACTCGTGGTCCACTTTGACGAAGCCGCGCTCGTCCAGTTCTACGCCGGTCCCCTCCCCCAGCAAGCCCGCCGAGGCGGGCCGACGGCCGACGCTGACGATCAGCTTTTCCACGGTCAGCTCATGGCTGCCGTCCTTGTCCTGGTAGCTCAGCGTGACGCCTTTCTTGCCGGCCTTGGCTCCCTGGACCTGTGCCCCCAGGCGGATATCGAGGCCCAGCTTCTTGAATTGCCGTTGGGCCTCGCGGGCGATCTGCTCGTCGGCCATCCACAGGAACTTGTCCATGGCCTCGAGCATGGTGACCTGGGCACCGAGCCGTTTCCATACGCTGCCCAGCTCGAGTCCGATCACGCCGGCGCCGATCACCCCCAGGGTCTTCGGCACGGCATCGAATTCCAGCGCCCCCCAGGAGTCCACGATCTGCTTGCTGTCGAATGGCACGCCCTTGAGCTCAATGGGCAGTGAACCGGCCGCCAGGATCACGTGCCTGGCCTGCAGCGTCCTGGTGCTGCCTTCGACAGCCGTGTACTCCACCTTGCCGTCGCCGACGAAGCGGCCGCGGCCCTGCAGCCCGGTGACCTTGTTGGCCTTGAACAGCTGGCCGATGCCGCCGGTCAGCTGCTTGACGATCCCTGCCTTGCGGGCTTGCATGGTCGCCAGGTCCAGTTCGACGCCGGCAGACTTGATGCCGTGCGCGGCGAACTCCCCTTGTGCCCGGTGAAACAGCTCGGACGATTCGAGCAGCGCTTTCGAGGGTATGCAGCCGGCATTC
The DNA here is from genome assembly GCA_964582505.1 of uncultured Ectothiorhodospiraceae bacterium. Taxonomy (GTDB): domain Bacteria; phylum Pseudomonadota; class Gammaproteobacteria; order Steroidobacterales; family XN24; genus XN24. Next base: position 8,079 of record CAZOSZ010000057.1, read on the forward strand.
AGGCAGGTACCACCGAAAGCGCGGCTGCCATCCGGGTTGAGCCAGTCGTCGATGCAGGCCGCACGCAGGCCATTTTGCGCCGCGCGAATCGCCGCGGGATACCCGGCGGGGCCGCCGCCGATCACGATCACGTCAAAGCTGTCGCTCATGGTTTCACCCAGTTCTCAGAATCGGCGGCGAACCCGGCCGGGCCCGCCTGAATATCTCGTGCGCTCAGACCCGGATCAGCAGGCGCGCCGGGTCTTCAAGGCTCTCCTTGACGCTGACCAGGAACCGCACTGCCTCGCTGCCATCGATGATCCGGTGGTCGTAGGTCAGCGCGATGTACATCATCGGCCGGATCCTGATCTCGCCATTGACCACCATCGGTCGCTCCTGGATCTTGTGCATGCCGAGGATCGCACTCTGCGGCGGATTGAGAATCGGCGTCGATATCAGCGAGCCGAACACCCCTCCGTTGGTGATGGTGAAAGTGCCGCCAGTAAGCTCCTCGACTGCGATCTTGCCGTCGCGGGCGCGACCGGCAAGTTCGCCGATTGCACGTTCGACGTCAGCAAAGCTCATCAGGTCCGCGTCGCGCAATACCGGCACCATCAGGCCGCGATCCGTCGATACGGCGACGCCCAGGTCGTAATAGTCGTGATAGACGATCTCGTTGCCTTCCACCGAGGCATTGACGACCGGGAACTTGCGCAGCGCCTCGATGACCGCCTTGACAAAGAAGCTCATGAAGCCGATCCGCACGCCGTGCTTCTTCTCGAAGCTCTCGCGGTAGCGCTTGCGGATCTCCATCACTTCACCGAGGTCGACTTCGTTGAACGAGGTCAGCATCGCCGCCGTGGCTTGTGCCTCGATCAGCCGCTCGGCAATGCGTGCGCGCATCCGCGTCATCGCCACGCGCCGTTCCTCGCGTGCGCCTCGCGGCACTGCCGGCGTGGCCGGCGCGCCGGCAGGCGCGGCCTTCGCGGCCTTGTCCGCGACCTTCTTCGCCGTGCCCGCCTGGCGGGTATCCAGGAAGGCGACCACATCGGCCTTGGTGATTCTGCCGTCGCGGCCGCTGCCGCGGATTTTCGCCGGGTCGAGCTGATGCTCATCGAGCAATCGCCGCACTGCAGGACTCAGCCGGCCCGCCGCCTTGCCCGGCGCTCCGCCCTCGTCCTTTGCGAACTCGTCCTCGTCTGCCTCGTCTTCGTCTGCCTCGCCCTCAGCAGCTGCGGCTTGCGCGGGAGCAGTCGCCGCGGCGCCGGCGCCTTCGTCGAGAATCGCCAGGATTTCTCCGGCGGTGACCGTGGTGCCGTCGGCTATACGGATTTCCTTCAGTACGCCGTCGGCCGGCGCTGGCACCTCCAGCACGACCTTGTCGGTCTCCAGGTCGACGAGGTTCTCGTCGCGCTGCACGCTGTCGCCGGGCGACTTGTGCCATGCGACCAGCGTGGCGTCCGCCACCGACTCCGGCAGCTGCGGCACCTTGACTTCGATGCTCATGCTTTCTTCCTGATGTCTTTCTCACGAGTGGTGCGCCGGCCGGCGTACTCGGTGCCGGTCAGTGCTGCGGTTACGAGGCCTTCCTGCTGCCGGATGTGCAGCTGGTGATAGCCGGCGGCCGGCGCGGCGGCGCCCTTGCGGCCGGCGTACAGCAGCCGCTGGGATTCGCCGAGCGGCTCCTGCAGGCGATGCCGGACCTGGTACCAGGCGCCCTGGTTCTGCGGCTCCTCCTGGCACCAGACCACTTCCCGGAGTGCCGGATAATCCTGGATCAGGGCGGCATAACGGCGCACCGGAAACGGGTAGAGCTGCTCCAGGCGGGCGATCGCCACCTGCTTGAGGCCGCGCTCGCGTCGCGCCTCGAGCAGGTCGAAATAGACCTTGCCACTGCACAGCACCAGCCGGCTGACCTGCGCAGCGTCCAGTGGCTCGACCTCGGGGATGATCCGCAGGAACCGGCCCTGTGAGAGCTCCTCCAGCGCCGACACCGAGAGCTTGTGCCTCAGCAGGCTCTTCGGCGTCATCACGATGGTCGGCTTGCGGAAATTACGCACCAGCTGGCGGCGGATCAGGTGGAACATCTGCGCCGGTGTGGACGGCACGACCACCGACATGTTCTGCTCGGCGCACAGCTGGAGGAAGCGCTCCAGCCTGGCTGAGGAGTGCTCCGGGCCCTGGCCCTCGTAACCGTGCGGCAGGAACAGCATCAGCCCGCAGTAGCGGCCCCACTTCGCTTCCCCGGAGCTGATGAACTGGTCGATCACCACCTGCGCGCCGTTGGCGAAATCGCCGAACTGCGCCTCCCAGACCACCAGCGTGTCCGGGCTGGTGGTGGCATAGCCGTACTCGAATCCCACCACCGCCTCTTCGGACAACAGCGAATCGACAACCACGAAGCGTCGCTGGTCGCCGGCGACATTCGCGAGCGGGATCCATGGCTCGCCGCCCGCCTGGTCATGCAGCACGGCGTGGCGGTGAAAGAAGGTGCCGCGGGCGGTGTCCTGGCCGGTGAGCCTGACTTCGTAGCCTTCGGTCAGCAAGCTGGCGTAGGCCATGGTCTCGGCGAAACCCCAGTCCATCGGCAGTTCGCCCGCCGCCATCCGCCGGCGATCCGCCATGATGCGCTCGACCCGGGGATGAAGCTGGATTTCCTCCGGCACCCGGGTGATCGCCGCCGACAGCCGGGAGACCCTTTCCGCGGCGATCCGGGTGCGCACCGGCTCGCTGAAATTCACCTCGTCGAAGCGCGTCCAGTCTACGGTGAACTTGTTGCCGACGAAGCCCAGCGAACTGGAGACCACGCGCCCCTCGTCGAGGCCCTGGCGGTACGCCTCCACCATGCCCTGGACCTCGTCCTCGGTGACGATGCCGGCCGCCACCAGCCGCTCGGCGTAGATCCGGCGCACCGTGGGATGATTGCGCACCACGCGATACATCGCCGGCTGCGTGGCCGCAGGCTCGTCCGCCTCGTTGTGGCCGTGCCGCCGGTAGCACACCAGATCGATGACCACGTCCTTGCGGTAGCGCATGCGGTAATCAAAGGCCAGCCGACCCACAAGCGCGACCGCATCCGGGTCGTCGGCATTCACGTGGAAAATCGGGGCCTCGATCATCTTCGCGACGTCGCTGCAATACGGCGTGGAGCGCGCATCCTGCGGGTGGCTGATGGTGAAGCCCACCTGGTTGTTGCAGATCACGTGAATCGTGCCGCCGATCGAAAAGCCCCGCGTCTGCGACATCTGCAGGGTCTCCATGACCACGCCCTGGCCGGCAAAAGCCGCGTCGCCATGGATCAGCACCGCCATGACCGAAGTGCCGGCAGCATCCTCCCGCCGGTCCAGGCGGGCGCGCACCGAGCCGGCCACCACCGGGTTGACGATCTCCAGGTGCGAGGGATTGAACGCCAGCGCCACATGGATATTGCCGCCGCGCGTGCTGATGTCCGAGGAAAAGCCCAGGTGGTACTTCACGTCGCCCGAGCGGCGCTGCAGCTGCGGGTCGTAGGTGCCTTCGAATTCCGAGAACAGCACCCTGGGCGGCTTGCCGAGCACGTTCACCAGCACGTTGAGCCGACCTCGGTGCGCCATGCCAATGACCACCTCGTCCATGCCACCGGCGCCGGCCTGCTGGATGATGTCGCCGAGCAGCGGGATCATGGCGTCGCCGCCCTCGAGCGAGAACCGCTTCTGGCCGACGTAACGCGTATGAAGGTAGCGCTCGATGCCCTCCGCGCCGGTCAGGCGCTCGAGGATCTGGCGGCGCTCGGCAGCCTCCAGCCGGCCACCGGCCGCGGCCGCTTCGAAGCGCCGTTGCAGCCACAGGCGCTCGTCGGTGTCAGTGATGTGCCCGAGCTCGGCCGCGATCGTGCCGCGGTACACCTGCTCGAGCTGCGCGCGGATCTCGCAAAACGCCATCCGGTCCCGACTGCCGAAGCCGGCGGTGGCGAACACGGTATCGTCGTCGGCCGACTCCAGGCCGTGGAACGCCGGGTCGAGTTCAGGCAGCTGCTGGGGCTTGGCCAGGCCCAGCGGATCCAGCACCGCAAGCCGGTGCCCGCGCAATCGATACGCCTCGATAAGCCGCAGCACGGCAGCCTGCTTGTTGAGCACGGCCTCCGGCACCGCAGCGGAGGCCGCAGCGCGCGGCCGCAGCGCCCGCGCGGCGAGATCCTTTTCGAGCGGGCCGCGCGGCACCTGCTGCGCACCCCCGGCGATCTCGTCGAACCAGGCGCGCATCGCCGGGTCCACGGAATCGCGATCCCCCAGGTACTGCTCGTACAGGGCCTCCACGTACGGGGCATTGCCGCCGAACAGCGGACTGCTTGCGTAACGATCCTGTAACGACTTGCTCATGGGGTCGAAGGGGCCGGCGCGGCCGCAGCGAGGGCGCGGCCTCGCATTCTAAGCCATGGCTCGTGTCGTTGGAATGTAAGCCTATGGCTGGATGGGCAAATCGCCGCGTCGTGCGCGCAATGCCGGCACGGCCCCGGCAGCCAGCGGGGCGGCCCGATGGGCCGCCCCGCTGCTCGCGTCAATCACTGCTGCCCGTTCAGGCGCGCGGCACCCAGGCGTTGCACCAGCCGGCGCCGGCCACGGACTTGCCCGGGAAAATCGCGCAGGGCCCCCATTCGGCATCTTCGGCTGCCTGGTAGAGGTTGCAGTTGTGGCAGAACTGCTTTTCACCGGCCTCGCCCTTGCGCTTTGGGAACTTGTCGGTGTCAACGGCACTCGCGTCATGCTTGTAGCCAAGCGCCGCAGCCTGCGGGCTGCCCTCGTCGAGCTGCGGCAGATCGCTGGCGTACGCCTCGAGAGAACCGATCACCGCGCTCAGAGGAACCGCGGCCACCACGCCCGCACCGGCCATCAGGAACCGGCGACGCGCGGCGGACTTTGGACTCGTTGAATTGGACATTCGGACCTCCTGGAAACCTGGTGGGTTGACACCCTTGGACGTTCGCTCCCCGAATCCGTTCAATTCGAGGAGGCGCAGCCGGACCGCGGCGGACGATTATACACCTGGCTGCTTTGCCGCCCGCGGGAACTCACCGCCGACGGGGACTCCCCGCCGGCCGTAGGAGCGGCTTCAGCCGCGATCGCCGTAGGAGCGGCTTCAGCCGCGAT
>CAZOSZ010000058.1:0-13143 GCA_964582505.1 uncultured Ectothiorhodospiraceae bacterium
GGCCGACGCGGCCGGCATCCACTTCCGCACGCTCAACGCGCGCAAGGGCCCCGCGGTGCGCGCCACCCGCGCGCAGGCCGACCGTATGCTTTATCGCCGGGCCATCCGCGGCATCGTCGAATCCCAGCCCGGCCTCGTGCTGTTCCAGCAGGGCGTCGCCGACTTGATCGTCGAGGGCGAGCGAGTTGCTGGCGTGGTGACGGCGATGGGACTGAAGTTCCGCGCGCCCGCAGTGGTGCTGACAGTCGGCACGTTCCTCGGCGGCCGGATCCATGTCGGCGAGACCAGCCAGGAGGGCGGCCGGGCCGGCGACCCGCCGTCCAACCGGCTGGCGGCACGGCTGCGCGAGTTGCCGTTTTGCGTCGGCCGGCTGAAAACGGGCACGCCGCCGCGGCTCGATGGCCGCAGCCTCGACTACGACCGGCTTCGCCCGCAGCCGGGCGACGAGCCTCGCCCGGTGTTCAGTTTCATGGGCAGCCGTGACGATCATCCGCGGCAGCTTCCCTGCTGGATCACCGCGACGACCGGGCGAACCCACGAGATCATCCGCGCCGCATTGCACCGGTCGCCGATGTACAGCGGCGCCATCGAGGGGATCGGGCCGCGCTACTGCCCCTCGGTCGAGGACAAGGTCACGCGCTTCGCCGACAAGCCCTCGCACCAGGTGTTCGTCGAACCGGAGGGCCTCGACAGCCACGAGGTCTATCCCAACGGCATTTCCACCAGCCTGCCCTTCGACGTGCAGCTGGAACTGGTGCGCAGCATTCCCGGCTTCGAACGCGCACACCTCACGCGCCCGGGCTACGCCATCGAATACGACTACTTCGACCCCCGCGGTCTGCGCCCGAGCCTCGAAACGCGGCCGATCCGCGGGCTGCACTTCGCCGGACAGATCAACGGCACCACCGGCTATGAGGAGGCCGCGGCGCAGGGCCTGCTGGCCGGCATCAACGCGGTGCTCGGCCTGCGCGGCGCTGCGCCGTGGGTGCCGGGCCGCCATGAGGCCTACCTCGGGGTGCTGGTGGACGATCTGGTCACGCGCGGCACCAGCGAGCCTTACCGGATGTTCACCAGCCGCGCCGAGTACCGCCTGTTGCTGCGCGAGGACAACGCCGACGAACGCCTGACGCCGCAGGGCCGGGCGCTCGGCCTGGTGGACGATCCGCGCTGGGCGCGCTTCGAGGCCAAGCAGGCGGCGATCGCGAAGGAGACCGAGAGACTGGCCGGCTGCCTGGTGCGGCCGACGGCGCTGTCGTCCGATGAGGCTGCGGCCTTCCCGGGCGGCGCGCCCGTGCGCGAGGCGACCGCGCTGGAATTGCTGCGCCGGCCCGAGGTGGGACTGGCGGACCTGGCCGCGCTGGCTTGCGTCGGCGACGGCGAAGTCTCGACCGAGATTGCGGCGCAGGTGGAAATCCGCGCGCACTACCACGGCTACATCCGCCGGCAGCGGCTCGAGGTAGAACGCCAGCGACGCCACGAGACGGCGCGATTGCCGGAGGATCTCGACTACGAGCGGGTATACGGCTTGTCGAACGAAGTTCGCCAGAAGCTGGTGACAGCCCGCCCGGCGACACTTGGGCAGGCGGCGCGGCTGCCCGGCATGACGCCGGCGGCGATCTCCTTGCTGCTGGTCCACCTGAAGCGACATGGACGACTCGACGACGAGGTCGCGTGAGGCCGTGATTCCGGGCGCCGCCTCGCTTGCGCGAACACCGGCCATGCTGCTTGCAGCCGGTGCCGCGCTGCTGCTCGGCCTCGCCGCCTGTGGCCAGCCGCAGGGCCCGGGCGGCGAGGCACTCAAGCCGGGCGCCCAGGTGCTGAAACGCGGCAACGGTGCCGAGCCGGTCACGCTCGACCCGCACCGCGCCGTGACGGTGCAGTCCCTGAATATCCTCAAGGACCTGTACGAGGGGCTGGTCGGCACCGCGCCGGACGGCACCCCGGTGCCGGGCGTGGCCGAAGCCTGGGATACAAGCGCCGACAATCTGAGCTGGACCTTCAGGCTGCGTGAAAATGCCCGCTGGTCGAACGGCGAGCCGGTGACGGCCGAGGACTTCGTGTTCGCACTGCGGCGCGCCCTCGACCCGGAGACCGCCTCCGGCGCGGCTCACCTGCTGGAACCGATCCTCAACGCCCGGGCGGTGATGACCGGCCGGATGCCGCCGGAGGAACTCGGGGTCACGGCGCGCGACGAACGCACCCTGGAGATCCGCCTGGCAGCACCCACCCCCTGGCTCCTCGACCTGCTGACCCACCCAGTGAGTTCGCCCGTCTGGCGCCCCGGCCTCGAGCAGTACGGCAATGACTTCGCGCGGCCGGGCCGGATGATCAGCAATGGCGCCTTTCATCTTTCCGAGTGGACCCCGCACGCTCACATCAAGCTGGTCCGCAATCACAACTACTGGGATCGGCCGAACGTCGCCATCGACCAGGTCGTGCACTACCCGACCGACGACCAGACCGTGGAGCTCAAGCGGTACCGCGCCGGCGAACTGCACTGGACCGCCGACGTGCCGCATCACCAGCTCGGCTGGGTGCGCCGCAACCTGCGCGATGAGCTCACCATCACGCCGCGCATGGCAGTCACCTGGCTGGGACTGAACGTCACGCGGCCGCCGTTCGCCGGTGAGCCGGGGTTGAGGCGCGCGCTGGCGATGGCGATCGACCGTGAGCTGATCGTCCGTTCGGTCACCGGCGCTGGCGAACTGCCGGCCTACGGCTGGGTGCCACCGCTGGAGGATTACCCACGCCAGGCGCCGCCGTGGACCGGGCTGACGCGCCGCCAGCAGCTCGACGAGGCGCGACGTCTGTATGGGGCCGCCGGCTACGGCTCGCGGAAGCCGCTGGAACTGGAACTGCTCTATCCCGCCGGACTGAACAACCGCCGCCTGGCCATCGCCGTGGCATCGATGTGGCGGGAGACCCTGGGGGTGCAGACGCAGCTTCGCGAAGAGGAATTCGGCGAGTTCCTGGAGTCGCGCAGCGATCTCGGCACCACCATGGTATTCCGCTCCGGCTGGGCGGCGGATTACCGTGATGCCCACAGCTTCGCTGCGCTGTTCGATTCCGAGACCGGCGCCAGCGACACCGGCTGGCGCAACACCGAGTACGACGAGCTGCTGCAGGCCTCCAAGCAGGCGCACAGCCTGCAGCGCCGGCTGATGCTGCTGGCGGAAGCCGAGAAACTGTTGCTGGAGGAGCAGCCGATCATTCCCCTGTATTTCCTGGCCACACGGCGGCTGGTGAAACCCGAGGTGCGGGGCTGGCAGCCCAACCCCATGGACCTGCATCCGAGCCGGCATTTCTATCTCGCGGCCGATGAAGGGCCCATCACCCGGTGAAACGCGCGCGCCTCATCCCGCCGCTGCTCGCCACCTTGCTGGCGTTCGGCGCCGGTGCTTGTGGGCCGGGGCCCGGGCAAGCGCCCGAACTGCGCAGTAACGACGGCGAGGTCGTGCTCCGGCGGGGCAATGCGCGCGAGCCGGACACTCTGGATCCGCACCGGGCCGAGGACGAAAACAGCCGCGAGATCATCCGCGACCTGTTCGAGGGGCTGGTCGGCGAATCGCCTGAGGGTCAGTTCGTGCCCGGCGCGGCATCGTCGTGGGAGATTGCGGCAGACGGCCTGGCGTGGACCTTCACCCTGCGGCAGGACGGCCGCTGGTCGAACGGCGATGTCCTCACTGCGGGCGATTTCGTCGCCGGGTTCCGTCGGGCGGTGGATCCGGCCACCGGCAACAGCAGCGCCGCCCTGCTGTCACCGATCGCAGGCGCCGCCGAGATCATCGCCGGCGAGCGGGCACCTCAGTCACTGGGTGTGGAGGCGCCTGATCCGCTCACCCTGCGAATCCGGCTGCGCGGTCCGACCCCGTATCTGCCGGGGCTGCTGACCCACCCCACCAGCTTCCCCCTGCACGGCCCGAGCTTCGCCGAGCATGGGCAAAGCTTCGCGCGCCCGGGACGGCTGGTTTCCAACGGCGCCTACCGGCTGGTGGAGTGGGAGCTGCATCGCCACGTGAAGCTGGAGCGCAACCCGCATTTCCGCGAGTCGCCGCAAATCGGCGTGGTCTATTTCCATCCGGTGGACGAGCCGGAGGCCGAGTTGAACCGCTACCGGGCCGGCGACCTGGATTTCACGGCCCAGATCCCGCAGCAGCGTTACCGCTGGGCGATGCAGAACCTCCCCGGTGAGTTGTTCGTGGGGCCGTTCCTGTCCACCCAGTTCTGGCTGTTCAACACGCGCCGCCCGCCGCTCGATGATGTGCGCGTCCGGGCGGCGCTGAGCATGTCCGTCGACCGGGCGCGATTGACACAAGCCGTCACCGGCCTCGGCGAGCACCCGGCGTACGGTCTGGTGCCGCCTGGCGTGGCGGGCTACCAGGCGCAGTACTTCACCTGGCGTGAGCAGCCGATGGAGGCGCGACTCGAGACGGCGCGCGCATTGCTGGCCGAGGCCGGCTACGGCCCGGGCCAGCCACTCAAGGTGGAGGTTCGCTACAACACCGACGAGAACCTGCGGCGAATCGCGCTCGCCGTCGCTTCGATGTGGCGCGCGGGGCTGGGCGTCGAGACTTCGCTGGTCAACGAGGAGTTCCGCGTGCTGCTGGCGCGGCGCAAGGACCCTGAGCAATGGCAGATTCTGCGGCTCGCCTGGACGGGCGACTACAACGATGCCGCGAATTTTCTCGAGATCCTCTCGACCCGCGGCGCGGTCAGCGACACCGGCTATGACGACCCGGAATACGAGGCCCTGCTGGCCGCCGCGGCTGCGGAGCTCGAGCCGGCCAGGCGCCGCGCGTTGCTGGAAGCCGCCGAACGGCGAATGCTGGAGCACCATCCGGTGCTGCCGCTGTATCACTCGGTCAGCAAGCACCTGGTCAAGCCGTGGGTGAGCGGCTACCGGCCGAACGTCCTGAACCGCACTTACAGCCGCCACCTCTCGGTGGACGTCTCGCTGCGGGGCTTCTGAAATGCCGGGGGCCCGTTACGCGTGGCTGCTGGTCGCGCTCGGCCTGGCGCTGCTGGCGTGGCTGGTGCTGCGTCCCGGCCCGGGCATCGCGCCGGGGCCGGCGCCGGTCGAGTTCGTACGCGGCAACAATGCTGATCCCGAGTCGCTGGATCCACTACAGGCCCGCAGCGAGCCAGCGCTGAACGTGCTGCGGGACCTGCACGAGGGCCTCACGACGCTGGACGCCGCCGGACGGGTGATTCCCGGCGCGGCCCGCGAATGGTCGGTGGACGGCGAAGGGCTGGTTTGGCGTTTCGAACTCGATCCAGCGGCGCGCTGGTCTGATGGGCGGCCCGTGACGGCGGCAGATTTCGTGCATGCCTTCCAGCAGCTCGCCACGCCGGCGCTCGCCTCGCCCCATGCGGGCCAGTTCGAGGCAATTACGGGCTTGCCGGAGGCCAGCTCTGGACAGGCGGATTCGGCGGCGATCGGCGTGGTCGCGGAGACGCCAGCCCGGCTTCGCATCACCCTGTCACGGCCCCTGCCGTGGCTGCCGGAACTGCTGGCGCATCCGGCGGCATCGCCGCGGCGCGCGGAGCTGCCGGCGGACGGCCGGGTCTCCAGCGGGGCCTTCCGCTTCGCCGAGCGGGTGCCGGGCTCGCACTTGTTGCTGGTGCGTAACACCCAGTACCGGGATGCCGCGACCGTGAGGCTCGACCAGGTCCGATACGTGCCGATTGCCGACCATAACAGCGAGCTGTCGCGTTATCGCGCCGGCGAACTGCACATGACCTACACCGCGCCGGTGTCGCGCGTGCCCTGGTTGCTCGACCACCTGCCCGAGGAGTTCCGCGTCAGTCCGTATCTCGCCGTGTACTTCTACGGGTTCAATACGCGCCGCCCGCCGCTCGACGATCCACGGGTGCGGCGCGCACTGTCGCTGGCGGTGGACCGCGAGCTGATCGCCAGCCGGATCGTCGGCGCCGGAGAACAGCCGGCCTGTGCGCTGGTGCCGCCCGGCGTGGCCGACTATCGCTCGCCTCGGAGCCGCGATTGCGAGGCGCGCCGGCGCGAGCGCGTCGAGCAGGCCCAGGACCTGCTGGCGCAGGCCGGGTACGGGCCTGCTCGTCCGCTGCGGCTGGAGATCCGCTACAACACCGGCGAACTGCACGACCGGATCGCGGTGGGGGTCAGCGCCATGTGGAAGGACGCGCTGGGCGTGGAGACAGACCTGGTGCGCGAGGAGTTCCGCGTGTTGCTCGACCACGTGCGGGTCGGCGAAGTCACGCAGGTCTATCGAGGCAGCTGGATTGCCGATTTCGCCGAACCGGAGAGCTTTCTCGGCATCCTCGCCGCGGAAAGTCCGGTCAACGGCACCGGCTGGGCCGACCCGGAGTACGACCGCCTGCTGCGCGAGGCGGCACGCCAGCCCCACCGGGCGGCGCGGCTGCGCATGCTGGCCGAGGCCGAAGCCCGCGCCCTCGAGGCCGCACCGCTGATGCCGCTGTATTTCTACGTCAGCAAGCAGCTGGTCAAGCCACAGGTCCGCGGCATCGAGGACAATCCGCTGAACATTCACCCCAGCCGCTTCGTGCAGCTGTTGTAGGAGGGGCTTCAGCCCCGATACGGGATAGAGTCGATGCCCGTCGGGGCTGAAGCCCCTCCTACCGGGATTCCAGCGCGAAACGGACGGTGACCGAGGCGGTCACGCGGATCAGGCCCGGCCGGTAGGTCTCGGCGCCGCCGGTATCGGCCTCGGCCATCGCCATGCGCAGCATCGGCTGCGGCGAAGGCCCGCCGGTCACGGCGCTGATGCGCTGCACGGCGCCCAGCCCGACGCCGAGCGCGCCGGCCATCGCCTCGGCCTTGCGACGCGCGTCACGCACTGCGGTCACAAGCGCCTCGGTCTCGAGTTCAGCGCGCCGCGAGCTGTCGAAACTGGCCGGCGAGGCGTCGGTGACGCCTAGGCCGAGCGCCTGTTCGGTCAGCTCGCCGAGGCGATCCAGATCAGTCAGCTTCAGTGTCACTTGCCTGCTGACCACGTAGCCAAGCAGACGGCGTTCCCGCGTCTGGGGGTCCCAGTCGAACTCCGGGCTGACGCTGAGCGCGGCGGTCGAGATCTGCTCTTCCTGCAGGCCCGCATCGCGGGCCAGCGCAATCAGCCGGGCGACACTTCGGGCGACCTCATCGCGAGCCGCGGCGACTGTGGCTTGACGCGCGCTGACGCCGAAATGCAGCCAGGCGATGTCGGGGGCGACTTCGATGCGGCCCTCTCCGCTCGCCGTGACGCTGCCCGGTGCGTCGGCCAGAGCGGGGGTCGCCGGCAGCCCGATAACGAGGACCGCAAGCAAGGCAAGGGCACGGGGGTGCAGCATGGACGGATCTCCGCAGGCGTGGACTTCAGCCTTCGATGCACGCGCAGACGTGCCAGTTCCGCTGGCCGGCCGGTCGGCGCGCTCGAGGATCCTGATTAGCATACCGGCAGACGTCACTGCCACCACGACGGTGCCCAATCGAGAGGGTCCCCGTCTTGCTGTCCGGGCGGGCTGGCGCATGGAGTGAATGGATGTATCGGTGATCCCTAAGGGATCACAAATAGTATTCCGGATATTGAAATTGGGGTTTTGACGTTCTATTGTTGCAGTGCATTCCCGCACCCTGGATGTGCTCCGGCGTGATCACTGCCGCCCAATTGCGCGCCGCGCGCGCCCTGCTCGGCATCGGCCAGCGTGAGCTGGCCGAGGCGGCCGGCGTTTCCGTGCCGACCATCCGCCGCATGGAAGCCAGCCAGGGGACGGTGCGCGCCAATGTCGACACCCTGATGAAGATCATCGAGGCACTCGGCGCGGCCGGCATCGAGTTGATCGCCGAAGGCGCCGCCAGCCCGGACGGTGGCCGAGGCGTGCGCCTGAAGTCATGAACGCGACCCCCACGACCGGCCTGTTGCAGGCACTCGTGCTGCTGGCGCTCGGCGGCTCGTTGCTGGCGGCGCTGCTCGGTGCGCTGACACACCGCCAGCGCCCATGGATGCTGGGACTGGCCTTTGCCGCGCTCGGTGCCGGCGGCCTCACGGGCGCGGTTGTCGCCGTCCTGCTGCTTGCCGGGTGGCCCGGCTTCACCGTCGAACTGCCCTTCGGGCTGCCCTGGCTGCGATTACAGCTGCACCTCGACGCGCTGGGCGGTTTCTTCCTGGGCCTGGTCGGCGTGGTGACACTGGCCGTGAGCCTGTTCGGGCCCCGGTACGTGCGGGGCTACCAGCGCAAGCGCTACTCGCCCGCCGTGCTTGGCCTGGCGACCGGGCTGTTCGTCACCGGCATGCAGTTCGTGACGCTGGCGGGCGATGCCTTCGGCTTCATGATTGCGTGGGAACTGATGTCGGTGGCCAGTTACGTGCTGGTTGCCTACGAGCACGAAGAAAGCGCGAATCGGCGTGCGGCGCTGCTGTACCTGCTGATGGCCCAGGTCGGCGCATTGCTGATCCTGCTCGCCTTCGGCGTGCTGAGCGGCTTCGAGGGCGACTTCAGCTTTGCGGCGCTGCGCGACAAGGCGCTGGAGCCGCCCTGGCCGGCGATTGCGTTCGGGCTGGCACTGCTCGGTTTCGGCATGAAAGCCGGATTGGTACCGCTGCATGTCTGGCTGCCCGAGGCACATCCGGTAGCACCGGCACACATCTCGGCGCTGATGTCGGGCGTGATGCTCAAGGTCGCCGTGTACGGATTCATCCGCTTCAGCTTTGACCTGCTGGGCACGCCCCACTGGAGCTGGGGAGTCCTGCTGCTGATCGCCGGCAGTGTCACGGCGCTGTATGGCGTGCTCTATGCGCTGATGCAGCATGACCTGAAGCGGCTGCTCGCCTATCACTCGATCGAGAACATCGGCATCATCTTCATCGGCCTGGGCCTGGCGGCGATTTTCATCGGCACCGGTCACGAGGCGCTCGGCGCACTCGGCCTGGCGGCGGCGCTGTACCACACCCTCAATCACGCGCTGTTCAAGAGCCTGCTGTTCCTTGGGGCCGGCGTGATCGTGCAACGCGGCCACACCGGCAACCTGGAACACATGGGCGGACTGCTCAGGCGCATGCCGTGGACCGGGCTGTTCTTCCTCGTGGGCTGTATCAGCATCTCCGCCTTGCCGCCCTTCAACGGCTTCGTCTCGGAGTGGCTGGTGTTCCAGACGGCCCTGCAGGCGACCGTGCTCGAGGACGGCGTGCTCCGGGCGGTGATCCCGATCACCGCCGCCATGCTGGCGCTCACCGGGGCATTGGCGGCGGCCTGCTTCGTGAAAGTCTACGGCATCGCCTTTCTCGGCCAGGGAAGGACCCGCAGGCTGCGCCATGCGCGCGAAGCGCCGGCGGCGATGGTGGCCGCGCAGGGGCTGCTCGCACTGCTGTGCCTGTTGTTCGGCATCGTGCCCACGCTGGTCCTCGTCGGGCTGGGCCGCGTGACCGACCCGCTCAGCGGCTATGCGCTGGACTCTGCCACGCAGCACGGCTGGCTGTGGCTGACACCGATCGGGCCGGAAGTCGCGAGCTACAGCGCGCCGCTGGTGTTCGTCGGCGTCGGCGGTGCGCTCGGTGCCTGGTTTGCCGCCTACCTGTGGCTGCGTCGCAGGCGTCGCGGCCGGCCCATGCCTCGCGGCCCGGCCTGGGACTGCGGTTTTGGCGAGACCAGCGCGCGTGCGCAGTACTCGGCGACGGCCTTCGCGATGCCGATCCGACAGGTGTTCGAGCCGGTATTCCGCCTGCACGAGGAAAGCCAGCGCGAGATGCACCCGGAGCTGCCGACCCGGCCGATCAGGCTGCGCTACCTGGTGCACGCCACCGACCTGACATGGGGCCTGATCTACCTGCCGATCGAGCGCCGTGTGCAGGCCGCTGCAAGGCTGGTGGCGCGCATCCAGACCGGCCAGCTCCGGCATTACCTGATCTACTCCTTCGTGACCCTGATCCTGCTGCTATGGCTGATTACCTGAGCCTCGCTGCCTGGTTGCTGGCGTTGCTGCAGACGGCCCTGTTCGTCGCCGCGGCGCCCTTGTTCGCCGCCTGGGTGAAACGCGTCAAGTGCCGCCTGCAGAACCGCCGCGCGCCGTCCCTGCTGCAGCCGTACCGTGAGCTCAGGAAGCTGCTGGCGAAACGCGTGTTGCTGGCGGAGACGGCGTCGCCGGTGTTTCGCACGGCGCCCTACATCGTCTGCGCCACGACGATCATGGCCGCCTCGGTGGTGCCGTTTTTCGCGCTCACGCTGCCGCTCGCGGCGATGGCCGACGCGATCGTGCTGGTCGCGCTGATCGCGCTCGGGCGCTTCTTCCTGGCGCTGGCGGGGCTGGACATCGGCACCGCTTTCGGCGGCCTGGGCTCGTCGCGGGAGATGACCGTCTCCGCGCTGGCCGAGCCGGCGATGCTGATGGTGGTGTTCACAATGGCGATGATCGCCTCGAGCACCAACCTCTCCACCGTGGTCGGGCACATGCTGGTCGAGGCGCAGGCGCTGCGGCCGTCGCTGCTGTTCGCCCTCGTTGCGCTGATCCTGGTGGCGATCGCCGAGACCGGCCGGGTCCCGGTCGACAATCCGGCGACACATCTCGAGCTGACCATGATTCACGAGGCAATGATCCTCGAGTACACCGGTCGCCACCTGGCGATGATGGAGCTGGCCGCGCAGCTCAAGCTGCTGATTTATGCGGTGCTGGTCGCCAACCTGTTTTTCCCCTGGGGCATCGCGGTCGAGAACACGCCCTCCGCCTGGCTGTTCGCCGCGGCGCTGCTCGCCGGCAAGCTGGCGCTGCTCGGCACCGGGCTGGCGATCGCGGAGACCGCGGTCGCAAAGATGCGGCTGTTCAAGGTGCCGACCTTCCTGGTGGTGGCGTTCACCATCGCGCTGGTGGGCATGCTGAGCGCCCTGATCCTTGAGGGCGGCGTGTGAGCCCCTATCTGCAACTGCCGCTGATCGAGCAGGCGATCCTGACGGTCGCGGCGCTGGTGCTGGTCACGGCCTTCGCACTGCTTGCGCAGTCCAGGGTGGTGGCGACCATCCACGTCTTCGCCTGGCAGGGTGTGCTGCTGGCGGGCGGCTGCGCGCTGGTGGCCTGGAACACCGGGGAGACGCACCTGTACTTCTCGGCAGTGCTGACGCTGCTGCTGAAGACCCTGTTCATTCCGTGGCTGCTGGTGCGTCAGGCGCGACGGCTGGGGATCCTCAAAGACTTTGACGCAGTCATCCGGCCGGGCCTGACATTGCTCGCCGGCGGCGCGCTGGTGATTTTCTGCTATGGAGTGGCCCAGCCGCTCGGCGCCTACGCCGAGGGCGCGACGCGGGATGCGATTGCGCTGAGCCTTGCGGTCGTCATGCTCTCGATGCTGATGCTGGTCACCCGCCGCAAGGCGATCACCCAGGTGATCGCCTTCATGGCGCTGGAGAACGGCATGTTCTTCGCCGCCATCACCGCGACCCGTGGCATGCCGATGATCGTCGAGCTCGGGATCGCCTTCGACGTGCTGGTGGCCGCAATCATCTTCGGCATCTTTTTCTTCCATATCCGTGACAGCATCGATTCGCTCGACATCGACCAGCTGAACCGGCTGACCGAGAGCGAGCAATGAGCCCGCTGGCCGCCACGCTGCTGATTCCCGCCGCCGGCGCGCTGCTGCTTGCGCTGATCTCCTCCCAGCGGATCAGTGCGCTGCTGAACATCGTCGCGTCGGCGACCGGCTTTGCGGCAACGCTCTGGCTCGCCGGCGCGGTGCTGCGTCACGGCGCGCTGGGCGGAGAACAGTTCTATATCGACGCCTTCAACGTCTACCTGATCGTGCTGACTGCCTTCGTCGGGCTGACGACCACGCTGTTCTCGCGGCCCTACATGGCCCACGAGGTCATCGTTGGTCGCGTCACGCCGCGCCGCCTGCGGCTCTACCACGCCAGTTTCCAGGGATTCCTGTTCACCATGCTGCTGGCGCTGTCCACCAACAACCTCGGCGTGCTCTGGGTGGCGCTCGAGGGCGCGACGCTGGCGACCGTGCTGCTGGTGAGCCTCTACCGGACGCCGGAATCGGTCGAGGCGGCGTGGAAGTACTTCATCCTCTGCGGCGTGGGCATCGCCCAGGCGCTGTTCGGCACGGTGCTGCTGTATCTTGCCGCGGCGCGGGTCATCGAGGATCCGGACCGCGCGCTGCTGTGGAGCGTGCTGCACGCGCAGGCCGGGCAGCTCGAGCCGGTGGTGATGAGCATCGCCTTCATCTTCCTCCTGGTCGGCTACGGCACCAAAGTCGGGCTCGTGCCACTGCACAACTGGCTGCCGGACGCGCACTCCGAAGGACCCACGCCGATGTCGGCCGTGCTGTCAGGGCTGCTCCTGAACGTGGCGCTGTATGCCATCGTGCGCGTCAAGATGCTGACCGACGCGGCGCTCGGCGCGGGGGACGCCGCCCATCCCGCGCTGGCCGGCCACCTGATGATGGGCTTCGGGCTGGTCTCGTTCATGGTCGCCGGGCTGTTCCTGCACCGGCAGCGCGACATCAAGCGGCTGTTCAGCTACTCGTCGATCGAGCACATGGGGCTGATGACCTTCGCCTTCGGGCTGGGCGGGCCGCTCGCGACCTTCGGCGCGCTGTTGCACATGACGGTGCACTCGCTGACCAAGTCGGCGATCTTCGTCACCGTCGGTCACGCCAGCCAGATCGCCGGCAGCCAGGCCATCGAATCGGTGCGCGGCCTGATCCGCACCCAGCCGGCGGTCGGATGGGGGCTCCTGGTGGGCACGATGGCCATTGCCGGCTTCCCGCCGTTCGGCGTGTTCGTCAGCGAGTTCCTGGTGCTGACGGCGACCATGCAGAGCTGGCCGTGGCTGACCGTGCCGCTGCTGGCCGGGCTGGCGATCGCCTTCGCCGGGCTGTTCCGGCATCTCCAGCCGATGGTGTTCGGCCCGTGCCCACCAGGCCAGGGGCCAGTCCGGATCAGCATGGCGCCGGTGGTCGTGCACCTGGTGATCGTGCTCTGGCTCGGGCTGTCCATGCCGCCCCTGCTGGCGCGCTGGTTCGATGACGCGACGCGGCTGATCTCGGGGAGCGGGCTGTTGTGAGCGCGCCCGCCTCCGCTATGGAGCGCTTCCTGGCACAGTGCGCCGCCGCCGGGATCGCCGGAGGCGCGCCGGATCCGCAGGCGCTCGCCCCTGCCATCTGCCTGCCGGTGCGCCGGTCG
>CAZOSZ010000059.1:0-13063 GCA_964582505.1 uncultured Ectothiorhodospiraceae bacterium
CGGCGGCTGGCCGACTGGATGCAGGGCGGGCGCGACGTCGCGCTGCTGGTCGGCGGCCCGGACGGGCTCTCGCCGGAGTGTCTCGATTCGGCCCAGTGGCGCTGGTCATTGTCGCCGCTGACCCTGCCTCACGGCCTGGTGCGCGTGCTGGTGGCCGAGCAGCTGTACCGCGCCTGGACGCTGTTGTCCGGCCACCCTTACCACCGCGAGTGAATCCTTTCTGCGGCTTGTACCGCGAGCCGCGAGCGGGGAAACTGCCCCGATGGATTCGATCCCAATAGTCCTCGCCTCGGGCTCGCCGAGGCGACGGTGGCTGCTGACCGCGCTCGGCCTCGACTGCGAGGTCGCGCCGGTCGACGTCGACGAAACGCCCCGGCCCGGAGAGATTCCAGCCGAGCATGCGCGGCGCCTCGCGAAGGAGAAAGTGGACGCGGCGGCCCTGCGCCACCCGCCGGACCGGCTGCTGCTCGCCGCGGATACCGTGGTCGCACTGGGCGAGGAAATCCTCGGCAAGCCGGCCGATCGCGAGGATGCCGCGCGCATGCTGCGCAGGCTTTCCGGACGGCGCCACCAGGTGCATACCGCAGTCGCCGCGCGCCGCGGCGAGGAGACCGCATTCCGGCTGTCCAGCAGCGAGGTCACTTTCCGCACCCTCCGCGACCACGAGATCGAGTCCTATGTCGCCACCGGCGAACCGCTCGACAAGGCCGGCGCCTACGCGATCCAGGGGCTTGCGGAAGTGTTCGTGACCCGCATGTCCGGCAGCTACTCGGGCGTCGTCGGCCTGCCATTGTGCGAGACCGCGGAGCTGCTCGCCGCGTTCGGCGTGGACGTGCTGGAAGTGGCGCGGGAGAAACGGGCTTGAGCGAGGAAATCCTCGTCAATGTGACGCCGCGCGAGACGCGCGCTGCGTTGCTGGAAAACGGTGTGCTGCAGGAGGTATTCATCGAGCGCGCCAGTCGCAGGGGCCTGACGAGCAACATCTACAAGGGACGCGTCCAGCGGGTGCTGCCCGGCATGCAGGCGGCGTTCATCGACATCGGCCTCGAGCGGACGGCATTCCTGCACGCCTCGGACATCGTGCAACAGCGCGAGGCCGGAATCGATCCGCTGCCGGCTCGCGACGCGCACATTCGCGAGCTGGTCGCCGAGGGGAGTGACATCCTGGTGCAGGTTCTGAAGGACCCGCTCGGCAGCAAGGGCGCTCGCCTGACCACCTTCGTGACCGTTCCCTCGCGCTACCTGGTTCACCTGCCGTACGGCCACGGTGTCGGCGTGTCGGCGCGCATCGAGGACGAAACCGAGCGGGCTCGCCTGCGCGAACTGCTCGAGGACATTGCCGACGGCAGCGCCTCCGGCTGGATCGTGCGCACTGCAGCCGAAGGCGCGACCCGCGACGCACTGCGCGCCGACATGCTGTTCCTGGGAAAACTCTGGGAAGCGGTATCCGCGCAGGCGCAGCGCAGCCCGCCTGGCACGCTGGTGCACGCCGACCTCGACCTGCCGCTGCGCCTGCTGCGCGATCTGCTCGCGCCGCGGGTCGAGCGGGTGCGCGTGGACGACGGCGAGGCCTACCGGCGGATGAAGCATTTTGCGGCGAGTTTCATCCCGGAAATGGAGCCCAAGGTCGAGGAATACGCCGAACCGCGGCCGATCTTCGACCTGTACGGCGTGGAGGACGACATCAGCCGCGCGCTCGAACGCAAGGTGTCACTGAAATCAGGCGGGTACCTGGTGATCGACCAGACGGAGGCGATGACCACCATCGATGTCAACACCGGCGCCTATGTCGGGCACCGCAATCTCGAGGAAACCATCTTCCGCACCAACCTGGAGGCCGCCCAGGCGATCGCGCGCCAGGTCCGGCTCAGGAACCTCGGCGGCATCATCATTGTCGATTTCATTGACATGGAGGAAGAGGACCACCGCAGCCAGGTCCTGTCCGCCTTCGAACGCGCGCTGGAAAACGACCACGCGCGCAACCAGATCACCGAGGTCTCACGGCTGGGCCTCGTTGAAATGACCCGCAAGCGTACCCGGGAGAGCCTGGAGCATGTGCTCTGCAGGCCCTGCCCGACGTGCCGGGGCCGGGGATCCGTCAAGACGCCGGAGACCGTTTGCTACGAGATATTCCGTGACATCCTGCGCCAGTCCCGCCAGTTCGACTTCCAGGAACTGCTCGTGTTCGCCCATGCCGAAGTGCTCGACCTTCTGGTCGACGAGGAAGCCCCTGGGCTGGCCGAACTCGAGTCCGCGACCGGCAGGCCGATACGCCTGCAGGCGGAGTCCGGCTATTCCCATGACCAATACGATGTGGTGCCGATCTAGCCGGGAGGGTCCGTGCCGGGCGTGATTCGCAAGCTCTGGAGGTTCGCCGCGGGCCTGTTTGCCGTCGTGGTGATCCTGCTGGCGGTGTTCGTCGGCCTGCTCCGCCTGGCGCTGGTGCAGGTGCCCGAGTACCGCGAGCAGATCCAGTCCTGGGCCGGCCAGGCGCTCGGCTGGCCGGTCGAGGTCGGCGAAATGGACGCGCGCCTCGGACTGCGCGGTCCCGAGCTGGACTTCAGTGACGGCCGGGTCCTGAGCCGCGACGGCCGCCACACCCTGGCGGTCGCGGCAGTCGGCGGGATCCGGCTCGACCCGTGGTCGCTGCTGCGTGGCCGGCCGCGCGTCGCGCTGCTGAGACTGTCCGGCGTGTCACTTCGGGTCGAGCACGGCGAGACCGGCCGCTGGCGCCTGTTGGGGGATCAAGGACCCGCGCTGGGCGATGGCGGCGCCGCCGTGCCACGGCTCGCCGAGCTGCCGCCCGTCAGCGTGCTGCTCGAAGACCTGCACCTCGAGTTCGAGGACCAGCGCCGCGCGATGGAGCCGTGGCATTTCCAGGTGGACTCGCTGCAGTTGCAGCTCGCCGACGGGCGCCTCGAGATCTCGGCTGACGGCGTGCTTCCCGAAGCGCTCGGCTCGGCATTGTCCTTCGCCGTGCGAATCGACGGCCAGGACGCGCGTGGCCGGCCGGCCGACTGGCATGCCAGCGTGACCGCCGCGGCGCTTGACCTCAGGGCCATAGGCGAGGCGCTCGGACGACCGGAGTGGGCGCCATCGACCGGCACTGCCGCCGGGTTTCTCGAGGTTCAATCCGTCGGCACCCGGGTGCAGCGGGTCACGGGCCACGTGAGAACGCGCCAGCTGTCTCTGCCGGAGCCGCCCGACGCGGATGGCGCGGCGCCAATCTCGCCATACCGGCGCCTGGATGCCGATCTCGAGTGGACCCGCAGCACGGACGGCTGGCGGGCGCGCGTGACGGAACTCGACGTGCAGCGCGAGGACAGGCGCTGGCGCAGTCCGGGCATCGTGGTCGACTTCGCCGCGGACCAGGCGGGCCGCAGCGTCACGGTTGATGCCGACCTGCTGCGTCTCGAGGACCTGTTGCCGATATCACCCTGGCTGCCGGCCGGTGTGCGCGCGGTGGTCGACGTGCTGGCGCCGACCGGCACGCTGCGCGAGTTCAAGGCGCGCCTTGAATTGCCGGATGATGAGGCCGTGCCGCCGGATGTACAGATCACCACGAGTTTCGAAGGCCTCTCGATTCGCGCCGGCCCGCGGTCGCCCGGCGTGCGACACCTGTCTGGCAGGGTGACCGGCGACGGCCGCTCGGGCTCGGCGCAGCTCGGCGGCGCGGGACTGGCCCTCGAGTTCCCCTGGCTGTTCCGCGAGCCGCTGGTGCTGGACGCGTCAACTGCGGAGTTGACCTGGCGGCAGGACGACACGGGATTGCGGCTGTCGCTGCCTGAGATTGCAGCGGGCAATGCGGACCTGGCGGTCCTCGGCCGCGCCGAGCTCGGGATCCCCGCCGACGGCAGTTCGCCGCAACTCGAAATGGCGGCGATCGTGCGCGACATCGAGTTCGCGGCGGGGCCGCGTTACCTGCCGGTCGGGATCATGCCGGAACGCGTGGTCGAATGGCTCGACCGCGCGCTGCAGGGCGGGCGCGTCGCTCAGGCGCATGTCGAATTTGCGGGACCGACCCGGAAGTTCCCGTTCCGGGACGGCGACGGCTTGTTTCGGGCGAGCTTCGAGATGACGGACGGGACGCTGGAATTCGCGCCCGGCTGGCCGGCGGCGACCGGAATCGCCGCGGCTGTGCGCTTCGAGAACGAGGGACTTTGGGCGGAGGTCCGAGAGGCGCGAATCCACGGCATCGAGGGGGGGCCGGTGAGCGCCGCGATACCGGACCTGGCGCGAGGCAGGCTGGAGATCCAGGGCACGGCGCGTGGCAGCCTGGCGGAATTTCGCGAGTTCGTGCTGGCAACCGAGCTGCTGGAGAAGATCCTCGGCACGGGAATCCGGCCCGCCGCGATCGGCGCCGGGCGCGCCACCGCCGATGTCGACCTCGTCCTGCCGCTGTCCGCGATCAAGGACCATCGCGCCCAGGTCGAGCTGCAGGTCGCCGGTGGCATGGTCGAGTTTCCGTTTCTGGGTGAGCCGCTGCGGGACGTCCATGCAAGCATCCGGATCGACAATGCCCAGGTCACGGCCAGTGGCGCGACTGCGACGCTTGCCGGGCAGCCGTGGACGGCGGACGTCTCGGTGGTCGAGGAGGGTGCCATTCGCATCGACGCGCGCGGGCCCGCGGATGCTCCCGGCCTGGGGCGTGTGCTGCGCCAGCCGCTGGAGGCCTGGGCCGATGGGACCAGCGACTGGGAGGTCTCGCTGCAGTTCCCGGCGGCCGGCAGCGTGGCTCCGCTTGCGCTGGAGGTGCGCTCTCGCCTGGAGGGCATGGCCATCGACCTGCCCGAGCCGTTCCGCAAGTCTGCCCAGGCCACGCGCGGGCTGCGCGTGCGCGCCGAGTTCCCGGCGTCCGGGCTGGTGGATGCCGAGCTGGAATGGCAGGGCTCGCTGAAGATGGCGGCGCGGCTCGACCGCTCCACGCCCGAGCCGCGGCTGCTGGTGGTTCCCGGCGCAGCGCCCGGGGCGCTGCCGGGCATCCTGATCAGCGGCAGCACCGAGCGGCTGGATCTGGGCCAGTGGCTGGAAGTGAAGATCCCGGCGGGTGTCGAGGTGGAAGGGCTCGCCGGCGTCATCGGCGGCGGCCGGCTGCTGGTCGGCCAGCTCACCGCACCCGGCTTGCGGGTCAACGACCTGCTGCTGGAGGCGTGGCGGGCAGCGGACCGCTGGGTGCTGGAACTCGCCGGCGATCGGCTTGCCGGCCGGCTCGAGATTCCGTACGCGCTGCGCGGCGCCGAGCCGGTCGTCGCGAGGCTGGACCGTCTCTGGCTGGGGGTCGCCAGTGACGAGCCGGCTCCGCCGACCGACCGGCCTCCGGAGGAACCGCGGCTGGAACGGCGCGTGCATCCTGCCAGCATTCCGCCGCTTGATCTGGAGATCGACGATGTCCGCTTTAACGGCATCCGCTTCGGCAGCATTTCCGCGCGCGTCCTGCACGAGGGCGACGGCATCGAACTGATCGGGCTGGAGGGCATCGGCGAGCGCTTCATGTTCCAGGCCGAAGGGCGTTCGAGGCTGTCGGACACCGTGGACGAATCGCGGCTGTCGCTGCGGGTGCGCAGCGAAGACGTCGGCGCGACACTCGGTTTCATGGGATTTCGCCGCAGCATGGAGGCGAGCCACGGCCGCTTCGATGCCGAGGTGGCGTGGCGCGGTGGCCTGCGCAGCGACTGGCTGGCAGTCATTGAGGGTGAGGCTTCGATCGCGATCGGAGAGGGCTCGCTGGTCGGCGTGGAACCCGGGGCCGGCCGGGTGTTCGGCCTGCTCAGCATCGAGGCGATTCCGCGCCGGCTGGCGCTGGATTTCAAGGACGTGTTCGGCGAAGGCATGGCTTTCGACCGGATTTCCGGGGACTTCCGTTTTGCGGGCGGTGGCGCCTACACCGAAAACCTGGTGATGCGCGGCCCGGCCGTGGACATCGGCGTGGTCGGGCGCACCGGGCTGGTGGCGCGGGATTACGACCAGACGGCGGTGATCGGAGCGGACCTCGGCAGGACCTTGCCGGTGGCCGGCGCGGTGGTCGGCGGTCCGGCCGTTGGTGCGGCGCTGTTCCTGCTTTCGCAGATGCTGCGCAAGCCCTTCCGCTCACAGATCACGTACAGGCTGACCGGCTCGTGGGACAATCCGGTCATTGAAAAGGTCTCCAGCAGCGCACCGGCCCGCTCGGGGGCGAGCAGCGGGGAGCCGGAGCCCGAACCGGAGGCGATTCCAGGAGAACACGAAGGATGAAGGTGCGCGCGGCAGTCATACAGATGTGCTCAGGGCCGGATGTTGAGGCCAATCTGGCCGTCGCCGGCCCGCTGCTCGCGGCGGCGGCCGAGGCCGGGGCCAGCCTCGCGGTGCTGCCGGAAAATTTCTCCTTCCTCGGCCGCGGAGAGGCCGACCGCGTGGCCGTCGCAGAGCGCCCGGGCTCAGGCATGGCGCAGGAGTTTCTCGCCGCACGCTCGCGGCAGCTCGGCCTGTGGATTGTCGGCGGCACCATCCCTGTGCTGGAGCCCGGCGAGGCCCGCCCGCGGGCCGCCAGCATCCTCTATGACGCCGAAGGGCGCGCGGTGGCGCGCTACGACAAGCTGCACCTGTTCGACGTCAGCCTTCCGGGCGCCGACGAGGGCTACCGGGAATCGGCCGGCACCGCGGCCGGCCGCGGCGCGGTGGTGGTGGATTCCCCGCTCGGCAGGCTCGGCCTGGCAGTTTGTTACGATGTGCGCTTTCCCGAGCTTTTCCGGGAGATGGCTGCCGCGGGCGTCGAGGCGATCTCGCTGCCCTCGGCGTTTACCGTACCGACCGGCCGGGCGCACTGGGAACTGCTGGTGCGCGCCCGGGCGGTGGAAAACCTCTCGTTCGTGCTGGCTGCCGCGCAGTGGGGCGAACACCCGGGAGGGCGCCGCACCTGGGGCGACTCGATGATCGTGGACCACTGGGGCGAAGTGCTGGCACGCCGCGGCACAGGCGCGGGCATGGTCCTGGCGGACCTCGACCCGGCGGCCCGGCAGGCGGCACGACTCAGGTTTCCTGCGCTTCGCCATCGCCGCGCCCCCGAGGACTTGCGACTGCGTACGGAGAATCCAGGATGATCGACAAGGCGATGCAACTGACGGTCGAAAGGCTGCTCGGACCTGCGGGGCTCGAGCCGCGCGATCTCGACCGACTGCTCGGCCAGGTCATGGGGCGGGCGGTGGACGAGGCCGACATCTACATCCAGGCCCTGCGCCAGGAGGCCTGGTCGCTCGAGGATGGCCGGGTGAAGGACGCCAGTCATACCATCGAGCAGGGCGCGGGCATTCGCGCCATCAGTGGCGAGAAGACCGGTTTCGCCTATTCGGACGAACTGGTGATGCCGGCGCTGAGCGCCGCCTCGGAGGCGGCTCGCGCGATTACCCGCCAGGGTGGCGACGGTGCAGTGCAGGCGTGGGTCTCGGCCCGTCCGGCAGCCCTGTATCCTGACCTCGATCCGCTTGGCACGCTCGCCGATGAGCAGAAGATCGCGCTGCTCGAGCGGCTCGACGCCGTGGCGCGTGCCGTGGATCCGAGGGTGCGCGAGGTGGTGGTCAGCCTGGTCGGGGTCCATGAGCTGATCCTGGTGGCGGCCAGCGACGGCACGCTGGCCACCGACGTGCGCCCGTTGATCCGGGTAAACGTGGTGGTGATCGCGGAGCAGGGTGGTCGCCGCGAGCAGGGATTCGCCGGCGGCGGCGGGCGCAGCGGCTATGGCTGGCTGCTGGATGAGGATCGGGCCGAGCAGTTCGCGCGTGACGCGGCGCGCCAGGCGCTGGTGAACCTCGACGCGGTGCCGGCCCCGGCGGGCCCGATGACCGTGGTGCTCGGCCCGGGCTGGCCGGGCGTGCTGCTGCACGAGGCCATCGGGCACGGACTGGAGGGCGATTTCAACCGCCGAGGCACCTCCGCATTCGCCGGCCGGATCGGGCAACGGGTCGCCTCGCCGCTGTGCACCGTGGTGGATAACGGCACGCTCCCCGGGCGGCGCGGATCACTGACCATCGACGACGAGGGCACGCCCACCTCCTGCACCACGCTGATCGAGGGCGGCGTGCTGAAAGGCTACCTGCAGGACAAGCTCAATGCCCGCCTGATGGGCACGCGCTCGACAGGCAATGGCCGTCGCGAGAGCTTTGCGCACCTGCCGATGCCGCGCATGACCAACACCTACATGCTGGCAGGACCGCACGATCCTGCCGAGATCATCGCCAGCGTGCAGCGCGGCCTGTACGCCGTGAACTTCGGCGGCGGCCAGGTGGACATCACCTCGGGCAAGTTCGTGTTCTCGGCAAGCGAGGCCTACCTGATCGAGAACGGCCGCATCACCGCGCCCGTCAAGGGCGCCACGCTGATCGGCAACGGACCTGACGTCCTGACCCGGGTGTCGATGGTCGGCAGCGACCTCCGGCTGGACGCTGGCATCGGGGTTTGCGGCAAGGAAGGCCAGAGCGTGCCGGTCGGCGTCGGCCAGCCGACCCTGAAGGTGGATTCGCTGACGGTCGGCGGCACCGCCTGAGATTCAGTCCTCTTCGCGCCGCCTTCCGCGCTCGTTCTCGAGCTCCTCGCGCTCCTCCTCGGCCGCATCGCGGGCAGTGGGTCCCGGGTCCACCGGCCAAGGCGCCGGCGCGGTCCCGCTGCCGACGCGGTAGAGAAGCTCGTGGTCGCCGATCACGAAGGTCTCGCCGTCCTTGAGCGTATGGCGCTTGATGCGGCGGCCGGCGTAGTAGATGCCGTTGGTGCTGTTGAGATCCTCGATGACTGCGCTGCGCGGCCCGACCATCAGCTGCGCGTGGTGCCGGCTGACGAAGCGGCTGTCGAGCTGGATGTCGTTGTCGGCCGTCCGGCCGAGCACGAACCGCCCCTGTGTCAGCGGGTACTCACGCGGCGAGTCGCCGCCCGAGGACACCAGCAGGCGGGCGACGGTGTCGGCCCCCTGCCCCATGCCGGTGCGCAGCCGGCTGGTGCGGCTGGCATAGTCGGTCCACTGCAGCTCGCGCACCGCCTCGCGGATCTCCTCCAGACCGACTGAGCCGAATTCCTCGCCGAAGGCCACCAGCATCGCGGTATCGCACAGCGTGTTGATCAGCCGCGGCACGCCGCCGGTGTAACGGAAGATCAGTGGAAAAGCGTCTTCGGAGAAGATATTGCGCTCTGCGCCGGCAATCCGCAGGCGATGCAGGATGTACTGCCCGGTCTCGTCCTCGGTGAGCGCCTTGAGGTGGAACCGCAGTCGCGTGCGCTGCGCGAGTTGCTCGAGAGCCGGGGAGTCGAGCGTGGTGTTCAGCTCGGGCTGACCCGCGAGGATGATGCTCACCACGCGGCCCGCTCCCGGGCCGATGTCCGAGAGCATACGGATTTCCTCCAGCACGACCGGATCCAGGTTCTGCGCCTCGTCGATGACGATCACGACGCGCTGGCCCTTCGCCAGCAGCTCGCGCAGGTGGCTGCTGAGGGTGTCGAGCAGCTCCGCCTTGCGCATGTTGAACGGCCGCACGCCGAATTGCACCAGCACGCTCTGCAGGAACTGCACGGCAGTGACCTGGGTCTGGTGGATGCGCGCCACCGTGACGCTGTCGTCGAGCTCCGACAGGAATTGCTCCAGCAGGGTGGTCTTGCCCGCGCCGATCTCGCCGGTGACGACCACGAATCCGTCGCTGAACCAGACCGTGGATTCCATGTAGGCGCGCGCCCGCGAGTGCTGCTTGCTGAGAAACAGGAAGCGCGGATCCGGGCTGAGGCGAAACGGGTGTTCCTTGAGTCCGAACGATTCCAGGTACATCTGGGCAACTGCTCGTCGGGCGTTTCAGGCCGCCCGGAAGTGCCAACTATAAGCTGCGAGCGGCCGACTGCAAACGCAGCGGGGCACGAATCAGGTCATTTGCTGCAGTTGCTGCAGTTGCTGCAGCGCCGCGTCGCGCTCCGCGGGCGTGGAACGGACCACCGTGCAGTGGCCGAGCTTGCGGCCGGCACGCGCGGTCTTGCCGTAGTCATGGTAGTGCGCGCCCTTGATGGCCAGCACCTCGGCCAGCGGCGGCAGCCGGCCGATGAAGTTGACCATCGCGGCGAAGCCCGTCGCCGCGGTCGAGCCCAGCGGCAGGCCGAGTATCGCCCGCACGTGATTCTCGAACTGGCTGGTCACGGCCCCCTCGATCGTCCAGTGGCCCGAGTTGTGCACCCGCGGCGCCATCTCGTTGGCGAGCAACTCGCCGTCCGAGAGGAAAAATTCGACGGTCAGCACGCCGACATACGCAAAGCGCTCGAACAGGGCCTGGAGGTGGCGCTCAGCCTGCGCCTGCAGGCGGGGGTCCTGCCAGGGGGCGCGTGTCTCGCACAGGATGCCGTCGCCGTGTACATTCTCGACCAGCGGGTAAAACGCAGCGTCGCCGTCCCGTCCGCGCACGCCGATCAGTGAAAGCTCCCGCTCGAAGCACACCCGCTCCTCGAGGATCGCCGGTACCCCACCGAGGGCCGTGAAGGCGCCGTCGAGGTCCGCTTCCGTGTCGAGGCGCCGCTGGCCGCGCCCGTCGTAGCCCAGCCGTCGCGTCTTGAGGATGGCGGGCAGGCCGATGCGGGTGGCAGCGCCATGGAGTTCCGGTTGCGATCCCACCGCCTCGAAAGGCGCGGTGGGAATGTCAAGCTCGCGGAACAGCCGCTTCTCCGTCACGCGGTCCTGGCCGGCGCCGAGCGCTTCGGGCGGCGGCAGGAAAGGCACTATTGCTGCGATGGTCTCGGCGGCAGTCTGCGGGACGTTCTCGACGTCGAAGGTGACCAGGTCCACCGAGGCCGACAGCGCGGCGAGCACAGCCGGATCATCGAAGCGCCCGGGAATGATCCGGCCCACCTGGGCCCCGGGAGCGTCCTCGTCGACATCCACGAACACGAAGCGCTGGCCGAGCGGATAGCCGGCGAGGGCCAGCATACGCCCAAGCTGGCCGGCGCCGATGATGCCGATCTTCATTGCGAGGCGTCGCCGGCAGTCGGATCCGGATTGGCCAGCACCGTGCCGGTCTGGTCCGCCCGGAAGCGCTCCAGGGCATCGCGGATCGCCGGCATGCCGCCGGCGAGAATGGCCGCGGCAAACAGCGCGGCGTTGATCGCGCCGGCCTTGCCGATGGCGAAGGTCGCCACCGGTATGCCGGCAGGCATCTGCACGATCGACAGCAGCGAGTCGAGCCCGTTGAGCGCATGCGACTCGACCGGCACGCCGAGCACCGGCAGGCTGCTCTTGGCGGCCGCCATGCCCGGCAGGTGCGCAGCGCCGCCCGCGCCGGCGATGATCAGCTGCAGGCCGCGCTCGCGTGCCCCGGCGCTGTACTCGAACAGCAGGTCGGGAGTTCGATGCGCGGAAACCACGCGCGTCTCGTAGGGGATGCCGAGCGCGGTCAGCGTTTCCGCGGCGTGCCGCATCGTGCCCCAGTCGGAGCGCGACCCCATGATGATGCCGACCAGCGCTTCCATCGCGCTATTCTAGCAGCGACTCGCCGGCCGGCGAGCCCGGATCCCGAGCAGCGCGGTCGAGTTCCGTCCTGATCAACCGGAACAGGGATCTTGCCGCGCCCTTGCGCCCCTCGCGCGCTGCGGCCAGCGTGGTGGAGAAGCTGTCGGAGTCCGCCTTGGGATGGTTGCGAAGAAAGACCCCCAGCGTTTCGGCGCCCCCGGCAAGCAGCCGGTCGCGCCAGTCTTCCGCCTCGCGGAACACGCGCGCGGCCTCACGGCTGGGGCGCTGGTGGGCTTCAACGGCTGCGCGCAGCGGCGCTGGGTCCATCTCGCGCATCAGCCGGCCGATGAACTGCCGCTGCCGGCGCAGCGCCCCGTGACTGGTGATTCGGCCGAGTGTATCGAGCGCCTCGCGCAATCGCTCGGGCAACTGTAACGCGTCAAGCACCTCGCCGGGCAGTTGGGCAAGCTGCTCGCCCAGCGACTGCAGGGACGCGGCCTCGAGCTTGCGCCGGGTCTTGCTCGGTGCATCTTCACGTGCGTCTTTCACAGCGCGGGCTCCAGCGCCTGGATGACACGCTCGACCTCGCCGGCGGTGTTGTAGTGCGCCAGCGAGATGCGCACCACGCCGCCGGCGCGCGGCAGGCCGAGGGCTTCCACCAGTCGCGGCGCGTAGAAATGTCCGTGGCGGATGCCGACGCCGGCACGATCTGCGAAGGCCACGACCTCCGCCGGTGCGCGCCGGGTGGTGACGAAAGACACGGTCGGCAA
Source organism: uncultured Ectothiorhodospiraceae bacterium (assembly GCA_964582505.1). Taxonomy (GTDB): domain Bacteria; phylum Pseudomonadota; class Gammaproteobacteria; order Steroidobacterales; family XN24; genus XN24. Next base: position 12,208 of record CAZOSZ010000059.1, read on the forward strand.
CCTGCCGGGGCCGACCGAGGGGGTGCCGATCAGCCGGATGCCCGGCCGCCCCGCGAGCCAGTCGAGCAGGCGCCGGGTCAGGGCCTGCTCGTGGCGCCGGATCGCTTCGAAAGCCGGGCAGCCGTGGCGCGCGGCGAGCGTGTCCAGGTACTGCGGCACGGCGGCGGCGCCCCAGGCCAGTTCATAAGGATGTGCGCCGGGCTCGAGCCGGGTCGCGGCATCCGGCGACTCGAACCACTCGTGATTCAAGTTGTCGAGTAATGCGGCGCCGGCGGCGGACGAGGCGAGTACCGCGCAGTGAGGTCCGAACACCTTGTAGAGGCTGAATGCGTACCAGTCCACGCCCCAGTCGTCGAAGGCCAGCGCCCGGTGCGGCGCGAAGGCCACGCCGTCGACACAGGTGAGCGCGCCGGCCGAGCGCGCCCGGGCGACCACCGCTGCGAGTTCGACCGCGCTGCCCAGCACATTGGAGGCATGGGTGAAGCAGACCAGCCGCGTGCGTGCCGACAGCAGGGCATCCAGGTCCTCGGGCTCGAGGCGCATGCTGTCCGGCCGGATACGCCACCAGCGAATCGTCACGCCGCCGGCCTGCAGGCGCAGCCAAGGGCCGATGTTGGCTTCGTGGTCGGCGTCCGTGACCACGATCTCGTCCCCCGGCGCAAGGCGCGGCGCGAGCGCGCGGGCCAGCCGCGACAACAGCGAGGTGGTCGATGGTCCGATCGCCACCCGTCCCGACGGCGGCGGCTCGCCGCCCACCGCTGTCACGACCACCCTCAATGGCCGTGCGATTGCATTGACGGCGGGGGTCACGATGACCAACACCGTGGTCAATGTGCCGGCCCCGTGAGTCTGGCCA
>CAZOSZ010000060.1:0-13026 GCA_964582505.1 uncultured Ectothiorhodospiraceae bacterium
CGGCCGATCCGCCCGCCGGCGGGCTCGATGCGCGGCCGTCGAACACGACCTGCCTGGCGCCGGCGCTGGACGGCTCGAGCGGCGGCGTGTCGATCGAGCGGGTGTTCCCGGCGCTCAGTTTCACCCAGCCGCTCGACATGCTGCAGGCGCCCGGCGACGACGCGCGCTGGTTCGTGCTGGAGAAGACCGGCCGCGTGCGGGTGTTCGACAACCAGGCGGCGGTCGCGGCCACCAGCGTGTTCCTCGACCTGTCCGGCGTGGTGAACGACAGCTCGGAAGGCGGCTTGCTCGGGCTGGCCTTTGCGCCGGATTTCCAGTCCAGCGGCATCGCCTACCTGTCCTACACGCGCATTCGCCCGGCCGGCGGCGGCACGCAGTCGGTGGTGTCGCGTTTCTCCAGCGCCGACGGCGGGCTGACGCTCAACCCGAACTCCGAGCAGGTGCTGCTGACCATCGACCAGCCGTACAGCAATCACAATGGCGGCGGCATCAAGTTCGGCCCGGACGGGCACCTCTATCTCGGCATGGGCGACGGCGGCTCGGGCGGCGATCCGCACAACAACGCGCAGACCACCACCAACTTGCTCGGCAGCTTCATCCGCATCGGCGTGTCCGGCAGCGGCCCCTACACCATCCCGGCCGGCAACCCCTTCGCCGGCAATCCGCGCTGCGACACCGGCGCCGGCACGAGCAACTGCCCGGAGCTCTATGCCTGGGGCCTGCGAAACCCCTGGCGCTGGAGCTTCGACCGGGACACCGGCGCGCTCTGGGCGGGCGACGTCGGGCAGACCGCCCGTGAGGAGATCGACCTCATCGAGACGGGCGGCAACTACGGCTGGCGCTATCGCGAGGGCACGCAGTGCTACAACCCGGCCGACAACTGTCCCACCGAGGGCCTGATCGACCCGGTGATCGACTACGGTCGCGCACTGGGTACTTCGGTGACCGGCGGCTACGTGTACCGCGGCGACCTGCTGCGCGCGCTCGCCGGCCGCTATGTGTTCGGCGACTACGGCAGCGGGCGGATCTGGGCGCTCGAGCCGGACGGTGACGGCGGCTACGACATGGTCGAGCTGGCCGACACCACGCTGTCGATCAGCTCCTTCGGCGAGTCGCTCGACGGCGAGCTGTTCGTCGTGGACATCGGCGGCGGCGGGCTGTACCAGCTGCGGCCAGCCGGAAGCGGCTCGGCGAATCCGATTCCGGACAAGCTCAGCGAAACCGGCTGCGTGAACCCGGCAAACCCGTCGCAACCGGCCGCCGGGCTGATTCCCTATCGGCCGGCCGCGCCGTTCTGGTCGGACGATGCCGACAAGGAACGCTGGCTGGCATTGCCAAATGGCACCCGGATCTCGGTGGCCGCGGACGGGGACTTCGGCTTTCCGCCGGGCTCGGTGCTGGTCAAGCACTTCCGCCGCGCCGGCCTGCTGGTGGAGACCCGGCTGTTCATGCGCCACCCCGATGGCAATTGGGCCGGCTACACCTGGGGCTGGAATGCGGCGCAGACGGAGGCGACGCGGATCACCGGCGGCGCGACGCTGCAGATCGGCGGCGCGCCATGGCGCTATTCCTCCGAGGCCGAGTGCCTGCAGTGCCACACGGCCGGGGCCGGGCGCACGCTCGGGCTGGAGGTCGCCCAGCTCAATCACGAGCTGCTCTATCCGCAGACCGGGCGGACCGCCAACCAGTTGCTGACGCTCGACGAGATCCTGCTGCTCACGCCGCGGCTCGGCGCCGCGCCGGAGGAGTTGCCGGCGCTGCCCGATCCGTTCGGCAGCGCGCCGCTTCGCGAGCGGGCGCGCGCCTACCTGCACACCAACTGCGCGGGCTGCCACCGCGCCGGCGTTGCCGCATCAGCGGGCATGGACTGGCGCTACCACGTGCCGCTGGCCGACACCGACAGTTGCGACGTGCCGGGCACGACCAGTGGCGATCTGGGCGTGGAGAACGCGCGGATCATCGCCCCGGGGAATCGAGATCGATCCCTCACGTGGCTGCGGATGGGACGGCGCGATGCGCATGCGATGCCGCCGGTTGGCAGCCTGCAGGTGGATGCGGATGGTCTGGCGCTGATCGGCGCGTGGATCGACGGGTTGGCGGGTTGCGCCGATTGAGCATGGAAGCGGGTCGCGGCTGAAGCCGCTCCTACAGGGCGGGCCAGGCGGATATGCGGGCCAGCAGCGCCGTGGGCGTGAGTGCCACGTCCTCGTGGATGCCGATGCGCCGGACCAGGTAGGGGTCCATGCCCGCGTCGTGCCAGCCGCGCTGCGTCGACACCGCGCCGTCGTAGGCGCCGCGGACCGAGGCATAGGCCTGCGGGCTGCAGTCGCCGTTGGGATAGCAGAACAGTGGCGCGGGGCGGCCGAGCCGCTCCTCGAGCACGCGGCGCGAGCCGACGATCTCGTCGGCAAGCTGCTCGGGCGCGAGGTCTTCGCGCAGCCGCGTGTGGCGGCGGGTGTGCGAGCCGAAACGCACCAGGCCGGAGTCGGCCATCGTGCGGGCCTCGTCCCAGTCGAGCAGGTCGCGACGCTGCGCGCCGTCGCTGGCCGCCGGCTCTTCGGGCAATACGGCCTCGATCTGGTCGAGCAGCGCGTGCATCACGGCGTCGCTGGCGACCTTGCAGCGGCCGATGACCGCATCGATCAGCTCGGGCGTGGCCTCGCCGCCGGACAGATCGAGCGGAAAGGCGAGTGACACCATGCGGCGCTTGGTGGCTTCGTCGAGGTGCTGCGCGCAACGCGGGTCCCAGCGCTGCAGCGTGCGGGCAAGGCGGTTCGGCCAGAACTGGTAGCGGCTGCCGACCATGTCGGTGACCAGGAACACCGTGGCGGGGACGGCCGCGGCCTGCAAGGCCGGAAAGGCGTACTCAAACGTGTCCCGCCAGCCGTCGTCGAAAGTCAGTGCCAGCGAGCGGCCGGGTGGCGGCCGGCCGTCGCCGGCGGCGCACAGCCAGTCGTCGAGGTGCACCGGGTTGAAGTGGCGCTGTAAGGTGTCCAGGTGCATCGCCAGCAGCTCCGGCGTGACCAGCATGCCGGGCTGCTCGCTGGCGCGGTCGGGGTGACCGGAGGGCAGCACGCGATGATAGGTCAGCACCAGCAGGCAGGGCCCGCGGCGCCAGCGGTGCGGGCCGAACAGCCCCGCCGCCCTGCGGAATGCGAACTTGGCGAGCGATTTCAGCATGAATCAACCGGCCATAATGCAAAGGCTTCTGATCCCAGTGTGCCCCGAATCAAAGCAAATTGCTTTGCCTTGCGGGTGCCAACGAGGATGAAAGTCGCAACGTCGGACACCACTGAAGCGAAGTGGAATCTTGCTGTCGAAGAGTCGGTGCCAGGATTTCGTTGCAACATCAACAACAAACAACCGTTGAATCCTGTAGCGATCTGTATAGGTATCGATCAACAGGGAATTGTTTAGCGCGCAGTAGTTGACGTGACCATCACCATGGAGCAGCGCAACGGTCCACGAATCACTATGACGGCCGCTACCAATCGGCTCGCGCGTGCAGATCCACGAACGCCTGTCCGTAATCTGGGTGACGAACAGCGCGTCATCGGAGGCCCAGCAATAGTGAGATGGGCTTTCAACGTCGATGCTACGCAGCTCGCGGGAAACAGTATCGAGCACCATCAAGTGCAACTGCCTGTTCCCGTGGGTCCCGACTATGTAGAAAAAAGCCAACTTGTTGCCAGTAGGCGAGTAAACACAGTGTGATATGGCGGCCGGGTGCTGGCGCTTACTCCCTCTGTGCCCCGCAGCCAGCTCGATCTCGGACCGAGACATGGTCCATAGGCGCGTGCCAGTGTGCAGATCGACCTCTTCGATCATCTCATGATCAGCTTGCAGGGATTGCTTCACCACACGTGCTGAACAGTTCGCAGAGTAGCCGTATCCCGGCATGACCGCCTCCATAGAGCGGAAGTCGACCAGTATTCCGTGACCTTGTTCCGTTGACACTGCAGCAACATGGCCGCCGAGAAGTTCGCTGCGCTCTCCGTCAGGATCCACTACGCAGACTAGTGGTCTACCCTTCATGTCAAAATCATTGAAGACGAGCCGTGGAGGCCCGCCCAGCCATTGAAGTTGAGACCCCTGCTGCCAGTTCCAGGCTCGTGTCTCGGCCAAAATCCGCGTCTCCTCAGTCAATGGATCGAGAATGGCGATGCCTAGCTTTGCGGCTGATCGGCCACGGCCAGTGGGTATATGATGCGCTGCGATGAATCGTCCATCCGGGTCCCACGGCGACTTGTCGTGAAAGCCGAAGAAAAGACGCGGGAAGACGCGGACCGAGCAGCTCGCGTAAGTCGGCGCCGATCGGCCCAAAGACCAAAAGGCCTGCCAAGAAATGGCCGCAAGCCTCCGGACACGCGGTTTTGTGTAGAGGCTCTGATAAACAGCGACTTCAAGCCGCTTAATCAAATCCATTGCCGCACCCCGTGAAATCCACCACTCGCTGAAGCGCCGCGTCGAATCTGGCGTCTCTAAGTTTGGCCAGCTCAGCAAGCTTCTCCCGCAATGTCGCACGCTTATCAATTAGCTGCTCGACAGCGACCGATAGATCCCTCAAGTTCTTGTCAACGTAAACTGCAGCGTGACCGAATTCTTCCACCAGCACAGCTGTTCGAGTCAAGATCACTGGCGCTCCTATGCTGAGGGCCTCACTGGCAGCACATTGTGTCGTACCCTCGCTCTTGGTTAGCGCCAGTACGGCTGTTGAGCCCATTAGAAGACTCCAGTATGCGTCCTCATCGAGCCATCCAGTCAGGTAGATATTCGCCGGCAAGTCAACTCGAGCACTTGTCAGAAAGGTCGACCGTCCGGTGCAATAGATCGGGACGTGCGGAATATCCTTCGCGGCTGCCAGCAACTCATTCCATGGTTCGTCCGAATCATACGATGCGGGGTAAACCAGGTAGTGCGTGGTTGCCCGCACTGGCGTAACTCTTGGCGGACGAGGAAGAGGATCTGGAAGTACGAATACTACGGCGCACAGCTTCCGTGCGCTCGCGCCCATTGCCTCATTCGCCACAACTACTGCTGCGACCTGCTGGAAGCTCCATGCTCGGACCCACCTGAACACATGACCTACGTAACCGCTGACGTCGCGATGAAGTGCCTTGCTGTGAATGTCAACGTACAGAGCAATGCGCCCGGCAGACAACTTCGCACATGCTGCCAGGATCGCGGTCAGCAGGAATGAATGCTGCACAAACAGAACTTTTGGGCGCAGTCGAGCGAGCTGCCAAAGGGTCCAAACAGCGCTTACGACATGGCGTATGAGTGGGTGGCGTTCTATTTGGAGCCCGACGAAAGGGACAGCGAGCCTCGTGCTGATTCCCAAGCTACGCCGTGAGATATGCCATGAAATCCAGATCGCGGATGACCGCATGCTACCCCAGACTCGAATCAGGCAGTTACCATGGCAACTCCGCCGAAATGACCGGCCCGAGCATATTCGCCACAGGCAGCGGTAATCGCTGCCACGCCTTACGCAAGAGCGCGCTCAATTGGCTCGGTGTGCTGAGCTCGGGTCGCACCCTCCAGTAAATCTGCTTCTCATTGGCCCCCCACTGTCGCTTGAAAGCCCAAGTTCCAGAGTTTCGTGTCGACCGTCCGAAATCGAATTGGCCACAGCCCAAATCAATCGCAAGTCCGAGAGCGTCGCGATACAGCAGCATGTTCACGGCATAGCGATTGTACTCGCGCGCCGAGGCCGCCCAGGGAATTTCCAGAGTATCGCGCCAGCGAACCAGCACGCAGCCGGCCGCGGGCCGGCCGTCGATCCGCACCACCACGAACCGCAGGGCCTCCCCGAAGTGCCGAGCCAGCGTCTCGAACCAGCGGCGCGGATACACCGGCGTGCCGAGATCGCGCATGTTGGCGGCGAACACACCATAGAACGCGGGAATCAAACCAGCGCCGCCCTGCTCGACCACTGCGCCCTGCTTCAAGGCGCGGCGGCATTGCGAGCGCAGCTTGGCGCCAAGCTGCGCATCGAGCGCCGCCTGACTGTCGGGCAGCTCGCGGAGCATCAGCACCTTGTCGGTGTGCACCGGCCAGTCGAGCTCGCGTGGCTGGTGGTCGCGCACCTCGATGCGCCGGCAGCCGAGCGAGGCGGCTTCCGCCGCGGCCGCGCACAGCAGCGCCAGCGCGATCTGTGGCGTGTCGGCCAGCGGCCCGCCGTGGTTGGCGTACGGCATGGACACCAGCCGGTCGCCGAACAGGCGGCTGCGCTGGCGGATCAGTGGCAGCACGCCGACCAGCCGTCCGGTCGGATCGGTGGCGACCAGGCCGACCGACGGCTTGCCGAAGGCCTCGCCCACGGCGTCGCGAAACGCCATGCCGTGGTACAGCGTGAAGTCCGGATGCTGCCTGGCATAGTGGTCCCAGGCCGGGTCGGCGATGCGATCGTGGCGCCGCACCGCCACGCCATCAACGGAGTACCTCACCCCCTCGCCCGGCGGTGGCGCGTCCGGCACGGACGCCTGCGGGCTCATGCCGCGCGGGCCGGCAGCAGCCCCAGCCCGGTGAGCACCTCGCGACAGCTCGTCAAGCGGAAGTCCTGCATCAGCCGCCCGAGCCGCGCCTCGCAACGGCCCAGGCCGGTGTAGTGGCGGAACTTCGACGTCCACGAGGCGTCGTTCATGCGCGGCTGGTCCGGGTCGATCTCCCACGGGTGCAGGTAGAAGATGAACGGCTTGCCGGCGCGGTTGATCGAGCCCAGGCCGGCGCGCGTCAGGGCGTAGGGATACAGCCGGAAATAGCCGCCCCCGGCCACCGGCATCCGGACACCCATCCAGCGGGTGGTGGACAGCGGGAACTCGACCAGGCCGGCGCCGGAGGGTGTGGTGATGACGTGCGGCCAGCGCTCGCCGTCAGGAATGCCGTAGCGGTCATGATGCACCGGGAAGATGCTCGAGTCGTACTCGAAGCCGGCCTCGAGGAGCACGTCCAGCGCCCACAGTGACTCGCGCGTGATCGAATAGCTCGCGGCGCGGTAGCCGGAAACCTTGTCGCCCAGCAGGTCCTCCAGCAGCGCCTTGGAGCGCAGTGTCTCGGCGCGGAAGACGTCGCGATCCTGGCCGTAGATGAGCTGGTGGCTCCAGCCGTGGCAGGCGATCTCGTGGCCCGCCACGGCGATCTCGCGCACCAGTGCCGGCTGGCGCTCGGCCACCCAGCCGAGGATGAAGAAGGTGGCGGTCGTGTCGCGCGACGCGAACAGCTCGAGCAGCCGCCGGGTGTTGTCGCCGACCCGCGGCGTGAGCGCGTCCCAGCCGGACGGGTCGATCCGGTCCGCAAACGCCGAGACGTGGTACCAGTCCTCGACGTCGACAGTCAGCGCGTTCTTCAAAATTCTGCGCCGACGGTCAGTGTGGCGGCGTTGATGCGGTAATCATCGCGCACGCCGACTTCCACCGAATCGAAATCGCGGCGGTGGTGGCCGACGCGGAACTGGGCGTGCAGCAGCCGGGTCAGTTCGCGGCGCACGCCGGCGCTCAGCGAGTAGTAGTCGCTGCCCCCCACGGTGCCGCCGAAGTCGCGGTGCCCGTAGCGCGTCCCCAGCGTGACGCGGGTGCGTGGCGCGACGCTCCAGTCGACCGACAGGATCATGCCCACCGCCTCATCATTGGCGTCCACCAGCTGCTCGCGCTCACGGCGCAGCGCATAGACGCGCGCGCTCAGCCGGGTACGGGCAAGCTCATAGCTGGCCAGGCCGGAAAAGCGCTTCCTCAGGTACACCTGGGGCTCCAGACGCGGCGTGCCGGGCCGGCCTCCGGCGAACGTGCCTTCGCCGTCGAACAGGCTCTGGTTGGCGGTGGTCGGCTGCTCGCTGTAGTCCACCGTCAGCTCGCCGCGCGCACCCCTGCGGTTCCAGCGCATCTCCCAGGCGGTGCCGTAGTAGCGACGCCCGCCGCGCAGCTCGAAGGTCTGCAACTGGGAGGGCTGCCAGAGATAGCCGAGATACCAGAAGCCCTTCTTGAAACCGCCCTCGGTCGGGTCGGAGGCGACGTCGGACTCGATGCCGCCGGTGGCGGTCAGCCGGCTGCGCAGGCCGACCGGGACGCCGAGCTCGAGCGTGGCCTGGCCGTACTCGAAGCTCGGCGCGAACTCGAAGTCGGTGGTCGAGTAGCTGACCTTGGTGTTCCAGCTCAGGCCCGGCTTGTCGGCCGGGCTGCCGAGCTGGGCGAAGACGCTGTTGCTGTCGGAGTCCTGCACGTTCACCGAGGTGGCGTCGGTGTCGTGGTAGCTGACGCGAAAGTACCGGTAGCGCAGCAGCGCCTCGGCCCAGCGGCCGACGTGCGTGGTGTACCAGGGGCTCAGGCCATAGACCGCGACATCGGTGCGATTGCCGGTACGGAACAGGTTGCCGCTGGTCACCCGCCGGGACGGGTCGATGTTCTCCTGGTCATAGCGCGCGAAGGCGTCCAGGTAGAAGTGATTCGGCACCAGGCCGAACTGGCCGGTGCCGAGCAGGCTGTGAAAGACGTCGTCGAACTGGCTGTTCTCCTTGTACCAAAGCGCCTGCGCCTCGTAATCGAGATTCATGTCGGCGCGCGGGCCCTTCAGGCCGAGATTGAATCCGGGATTCAGCGAGCTGATCCACTCGCTCTCTTCCTCACCCTTGCCGGCGGCCGTGACATTGTCCGTCCAGCTTATGCCGGCGCTGACGCGCGGCGAAAAGTCCCAGTCGGCGGCCGTCGTCTGCGAAGCAGCCAGGCCGCCCGCCAGGGTCACGACCAGCGCGGCGCTCGACCCGGCCAGCCTGGGTTCAATCTTGCGCAGCATGAAGTCCCTCCTCCCGGGCATCGCCGTACCCCCGGTAATAGCTGCCGTAGTAATAGCCGCCGCCGGACGCGCGGCGGCTCTTGTTGAGAATCGCGTTGACCGGCTTGCGCTCGTCGAGCAGCTCGATGGCGGTGCGCACCGACTCGCGCGGGGTCAGGCCCTCGGCGATCACCAGCACCACCTGGCCGACCGCCGAGGCGATCGCCTGTGCCTCGGTGGCGGCGAGCAGCGGCGGTGAGTCGAACAGCACGATCCGGTCCGGGTAGCGGTTCGACAGATCGTGGCAGAGCTTGAGCATCCGCTCGCTGGCGAGCAGCTCGGTGGCATGGCTGCTCCAGTGTCCCGCCGGCAGCACCGTGAGTTTCTCGTGATCGGTGCGGATCAGCAGGTCGGGCAGGGCGACTGCTTCGTCGGCGAGCGCGTCGAGCAGCCCCGGCTGGCCGGCCACGCCGAACAGCCGGCTGATGTGCGGCTTGGGCACGTCGCCGTCCACCAGCAGCACGGTGCGGTCCTTTTCCATCGCCAGGCTCAGCGCCAGGTTGATGCAGGTGTGCGTCTTGCCTTCGCCGGCCAGTGCACTGGTGACCAGCACCAGGTTGCCGTCCTCGACCCTGGTGGCGCCCATGCCGAAGGCATTGGCGATCAGGGGTCGCTTGATGCGCCGGTATTCCTCGGCCTTGATGTGTTCGTGCTCTTCGGAAGAAAGAAAGCCCTCTTCCTTGAGCCGCGCGCGGTTGAGCGAGACCATCGGCCGGGTGCCGGGCGGGCGGGCGAGCAGCGAGGCCGGCCCGCGCTCCGCCGGCGGCGTGGCGTACGCGGGGTCATGCGGCTCGAAAGCGAGCCGGCCGATCGGCTCGGGCGGCTTCCGCGTTTCCTGCTGCTTGAGGCGGTTCAGCGCTTTTTCAACGAAGCTCACTAGGGAATCTCCTCAGCTCAAAAGCCGCTGCGCCAGCGCAGTGACCTCGGGCAGCATGGCGAACAGCCAGCCGAACGTACCGACCAGCACCAGTAACACACCGGCGAAAGCCATCTCGGCCTGCCGGCGGCGGCGCTGCGCCGTCGGCGTCCAGGCCATCGACACCGCGCCGAGCACCGGGATCTGCAGCTCCTGGTAGACGACGTCGCTGGAAATGAACACGGGCTTGAGCTGGTGCATCACCACGGTCAGGCCACCGCCGACTCCGAGCGCGACCAGCAGTACCAGCAGCAGCAGCCGCGGCCGGTCCGGCGCCACCGGCGATTGCGGCGCGAGCGGCGGCTCGATGATGCGGAACTCGAGTTGCTTGCCCTGGCGCTTGCGGTCGATCTCGAAGTTCATCTGCTCGCGCCGCTGCAGCAGCTGGTCGTACTGGCCGCGCAGCACCTGGTAGTCGCGCGTCAGCCCGGCGAGCTCGGCCTCGAGCTGCGGCGCGATGTCGAGCTTGCCCTGCAGCTCGGTGATCCGGCTTGCCAGGTCGCGCTCGCGGGAGCGCAGCTCGGCGACCTCGACGTCGGCTTGCGCCAGCGCGATCCGCACATTGGCGACCACCGCGCTGCCGGAGCCACCGATCTCGAGCAGCGGACCGAGCTCGGTGCGGCGCGCGTCGAGGCGCTCCTGCAGCGTTCGCAAGGTCTCCTGTGCCGACACCACGGACGGATGCACATCGGTGTAGCGCAGCCGCATCTGGTCGAGCTGCTGTTGCGCCTGCAGCACCTGCGCTTCGAGTTCCATCAGGGTGGCGCCGCCGCTTTCGTCGCCGCTGCCCGCGCCCGTGGCCCGGACCTGCGCGGCCAGCGTGCTGCGCTTGTCGACCGCAACCTGCAGGTCGGCGCGCGCCTTGCGGAGCTCCTCCTGCAGCGTGGCGAGCCGGCCGAAGAAGCCGCCGGTGTCGCCCGGCAGCACGCCGCCGTGGCGTCGCCGGAAGTCCGACATCGCCGCCTCCGCGTGCTCCAGTCGCTGGCGATAGGTGTCGACCTGGCTGTCGAGGAACCTGAGCGCCTGCAGGTCGTCGCGCAGGTCGCTCTCCAGCGACTGTTCCTGGAAGGTGTTCAGCAGCGTCTGCACGACGCGCTCGGCGGCCTGGCGGCTCTCGTCACGGTAGCTGATACTGTACAGGTTGGCCTCGAAGCGGGTGCCGCCGCGCCGGCCAGACTCGGCGCCGGAGCGCACCACGATGGCGCGCTGCAGCCCGGACACGAGCTGCTGGAACTCGTCCGGCGAGTTGGCGCGCAGGTCGAGGTCGGTGGTCCGCGCGACGCGCTCGATGTTCGGCGTGGACAACAGCGTCTGGCGCACGTAGGCCACCCTGAGCTGCATATCGGCGTCCGTGGCGCGCGTATCGCGCGCCAGCGGGTCGCTGGTGTCGAGGTAGACCTGCGCGCGGGCCTCGAAGAGGTCCGGCATGGTGAGCACGTAGGCCGCACCGCCGATTGCAATCACCCAGGCGAGCGCCATCGCCTGCCAGCGGAAGCGCCAGGCGCCCCTGAGCTCGTCGATGATCATGCGAAGCATCTGGTCCATCAGAATCGTGCCTCCGGGATGATGAGGGTGTCGCCGGGCTGGACTTCGACGTTCTGGCTCATGTCGCCGCGGTTCAGCAGGTCGTCGAGCCGCACGGTCACCTCCTTGCGCCCGTCGGGCGTCTGGCGCACCAGCTTGGCGCGATTGCCTGCGGCGTAGGGCCCGAGGCCGCCGACCGCGATCATCACGTCCACCACCCGCATGCCGTCGCGGTACGACAGTGCCTGCGGGTTGGCCGCCTGGCCGACCACGCGGATCTGCTGGTCATAGTAGGCGGTGGCCTGCTGCACGATGATGTTCACGGTCGGCTGGCGGATGTAGGTCGCCAGTACTTCCTCCATGTCGCGCGCCAGTTGTGTCGGCGTCTTGCCGGCGGCCGGCATGTCCTCGATCAGCGGTGTGGAGATCTTGCCGTCGGGGCGCACCGGCACGGTGGCCGACAGGTCCGGGTGCTGCCAGATGAACACGTTCAGCACCGCGCCGGGCGCGATCACGTAGTCGGTACCGGTGGGGCCGACCGTCGCCGGCAGCTTGGGCTCGTGGCCGGGTGCTGCGCAGGCGGTGATCAAGGCCGCGGCCAGCAGCGTGGCGATCCTGGTTGGTGTGCGCATGATGTCTTACTCCTTGCCCTTCTCGAGGCGCTCCAGCAGCGCTTGCGCCCCGGCGTGATATGGCGTGGCCGTCTCATCGTCGAGCACCGCGCGGGCCTCGTCGATGGCGGCCTTCGTGTCGCCGGTGTCAGCCAGCAACACGGCATGGTGATAACGGATCTCCGCCACCTGCGGCGCCTTGCGCGCGGCCTCGCGGATCAGTTCCAGGGCGCGCCTGGATTCGCCCTTGGCGTGCAGGATCCAGCCGAAGGTGTCCATGATCATCGGCGAGTCCGGCTGCAGGCGGTGGGCGCGTTCCGCGACGCTCACCGCCCGCGGGTCGTCGCCCTGGTGATAGACCCAGGCCAGGTTGTTCAGCAGCATCGCGCTCTCGGGCTGGCGCTGCACCAGGAGTTCATAGTGTTTGGCAGCACCCGGATGATCGCCTGTCACCAGCAGGTGATCGGCCAGCAGCACGCGCACCACCGTGTCGTCCGGGGCGTTTTCCAGGTGCTGCTCCAGGGTACTAGTCGGCGAGGGGCGCCCGGCGCGCACCTGCGCCTGGAACAGGCCGACTGCGGCGCGCCCGCCAATGCCCCCGGCCAGTGCCGTCTCGAAGGCCTGGATCGCCCCCTCGTAGTCGCGCCGCGCAAGCAGCAGTTCACCCTCCAGCAGCGCCACCGGCCCGTCGCCGGGTTCGGCGTCAGTCTTCAGCCGGGCGATGCCCTCGGCGGCGGCGTCCAGCCGGCCACTGCGCCGTTCCAGGTCCACCAGCGCAAGCCGCGCGGTGGTGAACTCGGGGTTGATGGCCAGCGCACTGCGCATGTCCTGGCGCGCCGGCTCGAGCTGGCCGGTGGCGGCATGGGCGCGACCGCGGCTCAACAGCAACTGCGCGTTGCCCGGCGAGATCGAGTTGGCGCGCTCGAAGGCGCGCAGCGCCTCTGCAGGCTGGCCGGCATCGAGCAACATCTGGCCGAGGGAGTGCGCCGCCGCGGCGTTCTGCGGATGGGCACTCGAGGCCTCGCGCGCCACTTCCAGCGCCTTGGCGGTCTCGCCGCTGGCCTGCAGGAAACGAGCCAGCAACAACCGCGGCGGCAGCGCGGCACGATCCGCGACGCGTAGCGACTCGAGCCGGCGGATGGCGTCCTC
>CAZOSZ010000061.1:0-3503 GCA_964582505.1 uncultured Ectothiorhodospiraceae bacterium
GGCGCCGCGACCGCCGCGCCGGCTGCCGATCCGGCCGCGTCCGCCGTATGCGCCGCCGCGCAGCATCATCCGGCCGACCATGCTGACGGCCACCAGGCCGAAAACATAGCCCATCAGGCGGGCGTTGAGGCGCATATCGCCATTGAGGATGTGACTGAACTCGTGCGCGACCACGCCCTGGAGCTCTTCCCGGGTCAGCCGCTCGAGCGTGCCGCGAGTCACTGCCACCGCGGCATTGGATGGCTGCAGGCCGGCGGCGAAGGCGTTGATGCCGGGCTCGTTTTCCAGCACGTAGACTTCGGGCACCGGCAGGCCGGCGGCGATTGCCATCTCTTCCACGACGTTGTGCAAGCGGCGCTTCAGCGCGTCCTTCTCCAGGCCGGTGACACGCTCGCCGCCGAGTGCCACCGCCACCGCGCCGCCGCCCGCGCTGAGCCCGCGAAGCCGCCACATCGAAGCCAGCCCGATGAAGCCCGCAGTCAGCATGGCGGTCACGACGAATATCGCGGGGTCGATCGACGGACTGGGCAGTTCGCCTTCGGGCGTTGCGGCGGCGTCGATGATCAGCGCGAGCACCAGGGCGACCGCAAGGGCGACTGCGCCAGTGGCGATCGCGAAGGCGCCGAGCAGCCATCCGGACCGCCCTCGCGCAACCGCCTGGCGCCCGAAGAAATCCATGCTCTTGCGTCCCGCGCCGTGGGTTCAGGAAAACTCAGAAACTGACCTGGGGAACCTGCCGCTTGTCCTCGGCCTCGATTTGCAGGAAGCCCGCGGCATCGAAGCTGAAGGAATTCGCGATCAGGTTGTTGGGAAAATTCTCGCGCGAATTGTTGTAGCCCATCACCGCGTCGTTAAAGGCCTGCCGGGCGAAGGCCACACGGTTCTCGGTGCTGGTCAGCTCTTCCTGGAACTGCATCATGTTGCGGTCGGCCTTCAGCTCCGGGTACGACTCAGACAGGGCGAACAGCCTGCCAAGCGCGGAGGACAATGCCGATTCGGCGCCCGAGAGTTCCTGGATAGCGGTGGCGCTCTCGGGGTGCGCGGCTGCCGCCTTGAGACCCTGGACTGCCCGGGTGCGCGCCGAGATCACCGCCTCGAGGGTCTCGCGCTCGTGCTTCATATAGCCCTTCACCGCCTCGATCAGATTCGGGATCAGGTCGTGGCGTCGGGTCAGCTGCACATCGATCTGTGCAAAGGCGTTCTTGACCGCGTTCCTCAGGTTGATGAGCTTGTTGTAGGTCGCGACCGCCCAGACGGCAGCAGCGACGATGATCGCGAGCAGGATCCAAGAACCCATGGCATGCCCTCCGACTACGATGGCCCGGCAGCATACGCCACCCGCGAGCAGCTTCCAAACAACCGGCGCGCATCTCGTGCCGCTGCGTCGGCCATGCTAGGGTTCGGCCGGCGCGCAACGCGATTCGACGGCCACCGGGAGGGAGCAAAATGGAGCAACTGAGCAGCCTGCTGAGTCCTGAGCTGATGCAGACAATCTTCGAGGGCGCTTCCCAGTTCGGCCTGCAGGTCATCGCCGCGATCGTCGTCTTTGTCGTCGGCCGCTGGGTGGCGCGGCGCGTCAGCCGCCTGATCCAGCGCGGTCTGACCCGCGCCAACACCGACCCGACGCTGGTCGGCTTCTTCGGCAACATCTCGTATTTCGGCCTGCTGCTGCTGGTGATCATCGCCGCGGTCGGCCAGCTCGGCGTCCAGACCACCTCGTTCATCGCGGTGCTGGGTGCCGCCGGCCTGGCCGTGGGCCTGGCGCTGCAGGGCTCACTGGCAAACTTCGCCGCCGGCATCCTGATGATCATCTTCCGGCCATTCCGTGCCGGCGATTTCATCGAGGCCGCGGGCACCGCCGGCGTGGTCGAGGAGATCCAGCTGTTCACCACGCGGATGCGGACCCCGGACAACAAGACCATCATCATTCCCAACGCGCAGATCACCGCGGGCACGATCACCAACTATTCGGCCCGCGACACGCGGCGGCTCGACCTGGTGTTTGGCGTCAGCTACGGCGACGATCTCGACAAGGTCAAGCGGGTGATTCGCGAAGTGCTGGCGGAGGAATCGCGCCTGCTGAGGGAGCCCGAGGCGACTGTCGGCCTGCTCAGCCTGGGCGACAGCAGTGTGGACTTCGCCGTGCGGCCGTGGGTGAAGAGCAGCGATTACTGGCCGGTGTACTTCGAGCTGCAGGAGGCGATGAAGAAGCGCTTCGACCGGGAGGGCATCAGCATTCCCTTCCCGCAGCGCGACGTGCACCTCTTCCGGCAAACGGCCTAGGGATGGTCGGGGTGGGGAGATTCGAACTCCCGACCTTCTGCTCCCGAAGCAGACGCGCTACCAGGCTGCGCTACACCCCGTACCGGGCCCGGAACGGGCCGGCTAGCCGGTCCGTTCGACGGCAATCCGCGCCAGGGATGCCAGGCCCTCCCTGTAGGCCGACTCGGGCACGGCCGCCAGTGACTCCACCGCGGCGTCGGCCTGCGCGCGCGCGAGCCGCGCAGTGTAGTGGAGGGCCCCGGTCGATTCAATAGCGCCGCGGATGGCCTCGAGATCGTCCAGCCCGCCGGACTCGATGGCGCGGCGGATGGTGGCCCGCTGCTCGCCGGTACCCTCCCGCATCGCGTGGATCAAGGGCAGCGTCGGCTTGCCTTCGGCCAGGTCGTTGCCGATGTTCTTGCCCATCTCGAGGGCGCTGCCGCTGTAGTCGAGCGCGTCGTCCACCAGCTGGAAGGCCGTGCCGAGCCTGAGGCCGTATTCCGCGAGGGCCGACTCGATGGCGGATTCCGCGCCTGCCAGCATGGCCGCCAGGCGCGCCCCGGCCTCGAACAGCTTGGCGGTCTTGCAGCGGATCACCTCGAAGTAGCGTGGTTCGTCGGTGTCGGGGTCGTTGCAGTTCATCAGCTGCAGGACTTCGCCCTCGGCAATCACGTTGGTGGCGTCGGCCATGACTCGCATGATGGGGAACAGGGCGATGTCGACCATCATCTGGAAGGCGCGCGAGTACAGGAAGTCGCCGACCAGCACGCTGGCTTCATTGCCGAACACCGAGTTTGCGGTGTCACGGCCACGGCGCAGGTCAGAGCCGTCGACCACGTCGTCGTGCAGCAGCGTGGCGGTGTGAATGAACTCGACGATCGCGGCCCCCTCGACGTGGGCGTCGCCGCGATAACCGCAGGCACGCGCGGCGACGAGCACCAGCAGCGGCCGCAGGCGCTTGCCTCCGCCCGCCACGATGTAACGCGCCACCTGATCGACCAGCGCCACCTGGCTGCTCAGCCGGGCGACAATACAGCGGTCCAGGCGGACCAGGTCGTCGGCGACAAGGCCCCGAACCTCGGCCAGCGAGAGCGTTCCAGGAAGCCCTGCGGAGGGTTCGGCGGACATCGGTGTGGGCATGGTCGCTCGCGGCACTGCGGGGCGCCCTGCGCCCGGGCCTCCATTATCCAGAAAACCCCCGAGGGTCGCAGCCCTGTGGCGGTTGCGGCGGTCGCGGCGGT
>CAZOSZ010000061.1:3603-12901 GCA_964582505.1 uncultured Ectothiorhodospiraceae bacterium
GGTCGCGGCGGTCGCGGCGGTCGCGGCTGAAGCCGCTCCTACAATTGACCAGACTGCGGGAAGTCCATAGACTATCCGGCTTTCTCCGGGCCACTTCGGCCGGGAAGTCTCTTGATGGGAGCAACCATGTACGCCGTGATCGCCACAGGCGGCAAGCAGTACCGGGTCAGCGAGGGCGCGGTCCTGCGGATCGAGAAGCTCGACGCCGCCGAAGGCGCCAGCATCGAGTTCGATCGGGTCCTGCTGGTCGGTGACGGGAACCAGGTCAGCGTCGGCAGGCCTTTCCTCGAGGGCGGCCGGGTGCAGGCCAGGGTCATGTCGCAAGGCAAGGCCCGCAAGGTTGAAATCGTGAAGTTCCGCCGGCGCAAGAACTACCGGCGCACCAAGGGTCACCGCCAGCACTTCACCCAGGTGAAGATCACCGGCATAGATGCCGGCCAGGCCTGAGCGCGGAGGTTAGGGGAAATGGCACACAAGAAGGCAGGTGGCAGCTCGCGCAACGGTCGTGATTCTGAGTCCAAGCGGCTTGGCGTCAAGAAGTTCGGCGGCGAGCAGGTGCTTGCGGGCAACATCCTGATTCGCCAGCGTGGCACGAAGTTTCACCCGGGCGTCAACGTCGGTTGCGGGCGCGACCATACCTTGTTTGCCAAGGCCAGCGGCCGCGTTCAGTTCGAGACCAAGGGCCCCAGGAACCGCAAGTTCGTGAGCATCGTCGCAGACTGAGCGGCCAGGACTTCGTTATGCTTCAAGGACCCCGGCAAGGCCCGGGGTCTTTGCGTTTCCGGGCCCGGCCGGCGGCAGTCGCGACGCAAGTCGTGGAATGGAAGGGGGAGCGGTGAAATTCGTTGACGAGGCGACGATCACGGTCCAGGCGGGGGCGGGCGGCAACGGCTGCGTCAGTTTCCGGAGGGAGAAGTTCATTCCCTTTGGCGGGCCCGACGGCGGCGACGGCGGCGACGGTGGCCACGTCTGGCTGATCGCCGACGCCGGACTGAATACACTCGCCGATTTCCGCCGCCGCCGGCGCTTTCGTGCCGACAATGGTGCGCCGGGCGCCGGCAGCAAGTGCTCCGGCAGGGCCGGCGGGTCGATCGAGATCCCGGTCCCGGTGGGCACGGTGGTCCACGAGGACAGCACCGGCGAGAACCTCGGCGATTTGATCGAACCCGGCCAGAAACTGCTGGTCGCCCGGGGTGGCCAGGGCGGCAAGGGCAATACCCACTTCAAGAGCAGCATCAACCGGGCGCCGCGCAAGTCGACTCCGGGCACGCCGGGCGAGATGCGTCATCTCCGCCTGGAGCTCAGGCTGCTCGCCGACGTCGGGCTGCTCGGCCTGCCGAACGCCGGAAAGTCCACCTTGCTGGCAGCCGTGACCGCGGCCAAACCCAGGATCGCCGACTATCCCTTCACCACCCTGCACCCGAATCTCGGGGTGGTGGAGCTCGGTGAGGGCAAGACCTTTGTGATGGCCGACATCCCCGGACTGATCGAAGGCGCCGCGGAGGGACACGGCCTGGGGACGCGCTTTCTCAGGCACCTGCAGCGCACCCGCCTGCTGCTGCACGTGGTGGACGCGGCACACTACGAGGACGAGCCGCCGCCGGAGCAGGGCGCCCGGGACATCATCCACGAACTCAGGCAGTACAGCGACGAGCTCGCTGCCTGGCCGCGCTGGCTGGTGATCAACAAGATCGACAAGCTGCCGCACGGCGAGGGGGCGGAGCTCGCCCGGCACGTGGCCCTTGCCATTGACCACAAGGGCCCGGTGTTCGCGGTCTCGGCATTGACCCGCGAGGGGACCGATGCGCTGGTGCGGGCAGCGGGCGAGTTTCTCGACAACCAGGACCGCGCCAGCCAGGAGGCGCTGGCCCGTGTTCAGAAGGCAGGTGGGCCGGTCAGGCCTGGAGGCTCTTGATCCGAGAGTTGAGGCGGCTCTTGTGACGGGCGGCCTTGTTCTTGTGCACGATGCCCTTGGTGACCATCGAATCGAGCACGGGCATGGCTTCGCGATAGCTTGCCTCGGCGGCGGCGCGGTCGCCGCTCTCGATGGCCGCGATCACCTTCTTCAGGTAGGTGCGCATCCTGGAGCGCATCGCCATGTTGTGGGCCCTGTCCTTGACGCTCTGGCGAGCGCGCTTCTGAGCCGACTTGATGTTCGCCAAGGTACTGACTCCGTGTGAGGCTGGCTGCGCGCCGCGGCCAGGGCCCGCGACACGAAGCCGCATATCGTGGGGAACCGGGCAGTGGTTGTCAAGCCGGCCGCTGCGGCACAATGCGCTCCAGCCAGCGCTCCAGCGCCGCCACGTGTTCCGCCTCTTCCTCGGCGAACTCCTGGGCGAGTTCCTGCACGCGTTCCGAGCGAGTCTGCCCGGCCACCGTGGCATAGAAATCACACGCCTGGCGCTCGGTTTCCAGCGCCAGCTCCAGCGCGCCACGCACGCCCAGTCGCGTCAGTTCGCGCGGCGCCGGGGTCTCCGGGCTGCGGCCGTCGGGCCAGCGAAACGCCTGCTCCGCGAGCTGCGGCAACTCGCCGACCTCCCGGATCGCCCGTTCGCGCGCCTCGGCCAAGTGCTGGCGGGAGTAGCCTGCGAACTTGCGGAACAGGTTCGCCACCTCGAGGTTGACGCGCTCCTGCATCGTCTCGGCCAGCCGCTCATAGGTTTCCGCCGCGTCCGCCTCGAGGCGGACGGCGTGGGCTAGAAAGTGGCCGAGGTCGTCAATCATGGTTCAGGAACCCTGCCGCATCCCGGGAAAGAACCGCGGCAACAGCTCGAGACCCGCCAGCAACAGGCCGAGAAACACGACGAAGAAAATCGCCGTGCGCCAGTGGCCGAGCGGCACGCCGACCCAGCGCTCGGCCCGGGTGACCAGCAGGTGGCTGAGCAGATAGACCACCACCACCAGCAGTCCGAGCAACAAGATCTGGAGCATGTCCCCGGCCTCCTTCCCGGCCGTTCCTCAGGCCGCCTGCGGGCGTGCTATCGGCAGGCTGCGCCGCAGCGTGCCGCTTACCGCGACAAGGTAAATGATGCCGCCGGTGATGGCGATCAGGCCGCCCAGTCCCATCACCGACATGCCCAGCACCTGGGCCAGGCCCTCGAGGCCCTGCTCGGCGCCGGCGGTCTTGCGTTGCACGCCGTGGCCGCCGGAAAACGCCAGGCCCGCGACGTGCAGGATCTGGCCGATACCGTAGACCCGCGGCAGCAGCAGCACCAGCCGCGGATTCGGCTCGGCAAAGCCCAGCTTCGGCAGCACCTGCAGGCTGACGGCCATGAACGCCAGCGTGACGGCAACGATGCAGCCGTGGTAATGGGCCGGCACGATGGTGTTGCTCTGGTCGATGAGGAATCCCAGGCCGCCGCCGATGCCGAACAGCAGGATCGAGAACCACAGGGCGGAACGGAATCCGCGCTCCAGGATCGAGGCTGGCGCGCGGCTGTGTCGCCAGCCATGCAGCAAGGCCAGCGCCAACGGGCCCGCGGCGACCCCGCCGCCTGCGGCCATCAGCCAGATGAAGAAGCGCTGGTGGTCCGGTCCGGCGACGTCGTGCACCAGGTAGGCCCAGATGGCGAGGAACGCAGGCAGGATGCCGAGCAGCAACAACAGGGTGACCAGCCGCGGCGTCAATGGCATGCGCAGGCCACCCGCCGCGGCCAGCCAGAGCCAGCAGACCAGCAACAACTGGACCCAGGCGAACTGCAGCACGTGGCCGCCTCCCCAGAACAGCGCCTCGAAGTACTGCTGGCCGCTCAGGTAGGACGGCAGGCTGGCCAGCGACCAGACGAGTGCTCCGGCGGCGAGCAGCACGGCGATTGCCGAAGTGTGGCTGCCGAAGCGCAGCACGCCGCCGGGCGCGAGACGCGCACCCGCCGGCAGGGGAAAGGCGATCGCGCGGGCGGCCATCAGCGTGAAGCCGAGCGCGAACAGCACCAGTCCGCCGAGGAAGGAGGGCGAGTCGAGCACAGGCACGTAGTTGCTCATCACCGCCTCGCCGCCCTGGAACGGCGCGACGGCCATGAGGGCCGAGCCGGCAATGCTCAGCGCCAGGGCCGCCCAGCCCAGCGCCTGCGCGCGGGCCCCGGTCGACAGGGTCCAGAACATCGCGCCGCAGGCAGCGAACCAGACCAGCACCGAGAAATCCACGTGCGCCACGATGGCGAGGTGAAAGAAACCCTGGTAGGGGAACAAGGATTCGAGCCAGGGCGTGCGCGACAGCACGATCAGCACCACGAACAGCCCGGAGATGAGCAACCCGGCCACGCCGAACATCAGCCAGGCCGCCGCCAGCCGGCGGCGGAAATCCCGGGGAACCTCGAGTTGATAGCTGGTCGCGTTCATCGCATCTCCTCCTCGGGAGCCTTGTCCGGACGGCGGCCTGGCAACAAGCGGGGCTCGTCGTCTCCCACGCTGAGCAACACCGATTCGCCGGCGCCCAGGCTCAGGCTGAAGCGCCGCACAAGATCGAAACCCGCATCGCGCGGCGAGTCGCGGAGCCGAAGCTCCAGCTGGTAGTCGCCGGCGGGCAGGCTCCAGCGCCCCTGCAGGTAGCTGCGCCCGCCGCGCGCCAGCCCGACTGGCCTGACCGAGGTGCCCAGCAACAATGCGCCGTCCGCATCGAGTTCCACGACGGCGTGCACACGGCTTCGCGGACACTGCTCGGTGATGCGCATATTGGGCGGCAGGGCCGCGATTTCCTCGGGGCTGAGCTGCTGGCACGGCTCGAGCCGTTCGGTCAGGCGAGCCATGCTGAGTTTGAGTTCGCCGTGACCTTGCGGGACCGGCGAGTAGACCGGCCACTGTGCGAACAGCCCCGTGGTCGTCGCGAACAGCAGCCAGGCAAGCGACTGGCCCGCAAGCTGCATGACTCCGGGCAGGCTCACGCGCGTTCCTCCGCGGCGTTCGCGGGCAGCCCTTCCAAGCGCTGCCGGAACGACTCGACTGCGTTGCGCAGGCCGGGCGCATCGATTGGCTTGTGCCAGCTCAGTGCCAGGCGTTCGCGCGGCACCCGGCTGCGGAGCTTCGGCATGCGTTGCCGGTCGATGCGCTCGCGAAGCCAGCGATCACCATGGCGGAAAGTGCAGTCGCCCGCATCGCAGCCTGCGAGCAGTACGCCGTCCACCTCGCCGGCACGCAACAGGTAATCGATCGCCGCGGGAGGCATCATGCCCGCGCAGGGCAGACTCAGGGCGGCGACGCCCGGCCGCTCCTCGACGCCCACCGCGACGCTGTAGTCACAGCCGACCAGTACGATTCGCGGTGCGGAGCTGGTGGTGCGGCTTGCGGCCTGCTCCAGCCTGCGTTTGAGATCATCCATGCTGAAGTACGGCAGCTCGATGCCGGTGCGCAGGGGCTGCTGCCGGCGAAACGGCGAGGACGACGGGCATGAGCCCGTGCAGATCCCGCAGCTCACGCACAGCGCAGGATCGACCTGCGCTTGCAGTGCGACGTTTCGCCCGTCATTGCGCGGCACCATCTCGATCGCGCCGTACGGGCAGTCTTCGGCGCAGAACTCACAGCCGGTGCAGTCCGGCAGGTGGACCACCGCGGCCGGCGGGTGCTTCAGCGGTGGCAGCCAGGGCAGCGCGCAGAAGAAAAACGACAGGCCCCAGAGACCGGTCCAGAGCGCGGCCTCGGAACTCAGATCGAGCAGCGGGTAAATCGCCAGGTAGAACCAGTCGAGCCGCAGTTCCATCGGTACCGCGCCGAGGTCCGCCGGCGGGTGGCTGAGGGCGGGCCAGGCGATAGACAGCGCCAGCAGCGCCAGCAGGCTGCCGGCCATCAGCGTGCGTGGCGGGTTGATGCGCGGCAGCCGCACCCGCAGCAGGTGAAACCAGATGCCCAGCACCAGCGCGATCGGCAGCCCCACCAGGTGGATGAAGGCCATCAGCGTGAAAAAGCGCTCGCTGAGGGTATCGTTGGTCAGAAAGTTCCTGACCATCGGGTCCGAGAAGATCGGCAGCCAGTCGAGCAGGCGAGCCGTAGAGACCGCCACGTACTGGGCCAGTTGGTCCCAGACCATCCAGTAGCCGGTGATACCGAAGATGAACACCAGCCACAGCAGCGGCACCCCGGAGAACCACGAATACCAGCGCACGCCGCGGTAGCGGCCACGCAGGAACTCGCGGCTCAGGTGCAGGATCATGGTGATCACCGCCGCGTCCGAGGCGTAGCGGTGCAGGCTGCGCATCACGCCGCCGGCGTACCACTGCCGGTGCGTGATCCGCTCCAGCGACAGCCAGGCGCCGCTGACGCTGGTGTCGTAGAACAGGAACAGGTAGATCCCGCTGACCAGGATGATCCAGAAGAAATAGACGGTCAGCGCGCCGAGGTGGTGGAAGGGATTGCTCTCCGGCCGGAACCATGCCGAGAACGGCCGCTCGAAGCGCGCCAGCTGGCGCAGGATACGGCCCGGCGCGTGGTAGCGCATGCCGTTCATGCGGGCTTTCTCCGGCGCGCCCGACGGATCTCCAGCAGCAGCCAGGCGATCGAGGAGCCGAGGATCACCGTGCCGATGAAGATTCCGGCGAACAGCGAGTAATCGAAAATATACCGGTCACCCTGGGCGTCGTACACGGTGCAGAACAGGCGGACGCGGTCGCTGAGCTGCCCGAGCAGCCCTGCATCGGCGGCGGGCCGGTTGAGCACCAGAGCCTTGAGGGGCTCGACCAGATGCGGGGTGGGAAACACCTCGCCGTAAACCTGCCGGTAGACGCGCCCGTCGCGGTCGAGAATCGTCACCTGGACGGTGTGATCGAAACCGCGTGGCGAGGGCTGGTAGAGAAAGCCGACCCCCTGCATCAGGCCCTCGATGCTGGCCGCATCCGGACTGCTGAGGAAGTGCCACTCGGGATGGCTGATCCCGTAGCGCCGCGCGTAGCTCGACATTTGCTGCGGCGTGTCGACCGGCTGGTCGAAGCCGACGGTCAGCACCGTGAAGCTGTCTTCGCCGAGGGCGCCGCGCGCGATGCGCACCACGCGGTCGAGCTGCCGCGTCGACACCTGGCAGGAGTGGACGCAGGATGTGTAGATCAGGCTGAGCAGCACCGGGCGCCCGACGAACTCGTCCAGGCTGCGGTCCTGTCCGTGCTGGTCGACGAAGCGGATTGCCCCGACCGGGTTGCCGAGCGCCGCCTGGCTGAGCTCGATTGCCTGGCGCTCGAGGCCGCCCATCTGCGCTTGCGAGGCGGCCGGGGCGAAGGCATACGCGAGGGCCAGCAGTGCGAAGGAGGTGCACCGCCAGCGGGCGCCCGCAGGGCTGGCGGTGCACCGAGTCATACCAGGCCGTATGCGATGAACAGACCGGCGAACAACAGTCCGAGCTGGATCAGCGAGGCACGAAACGCGGCCATGGCCACTGCCGGCTCGGGCCGACGGACCAGTTCGAGATGGGTGTGGCACAGCCAGGCGCCGCCGAGCAGGGCGCCACCCCAGACCAGCGGCTCGGCGAGCAGTGCCGCCAGGGCGAGCGCGCTGCCGCTCAACAGCACGGCATTGAACAGCGCCCAGCGGCTGGCCACGTGCACGCCGCGCACCACCGGCAGCATCGGCACGCCGGCCCGGCGGTAGTCCTCGACCAGCGCAATTGACAGGCTCCAGAAATGGGACGGCGTCCAGAGGAACAGCACCAGCGCCAGCAGCAGCACTGCCGGCGTCAGGCCGGTGCCGAAGGCGGCGGCGCCCGCGAGCACTGCCCAGCTGCCGGCCAAGCCGCCGATCACGATGTTCCAGTGGGTGCGACGCTTCAGCCACAGGGTGTAGACCACCGAGTAAGTGACTGCACCCGCGAACACGAACAGCCCGCTTGCGAATCCGAACTGCCAGCCAGCCAGCAGCGAGCCGGCTGCAATCATCGCCGCGAACAGCGCCGGCCAGGCCGGCGTCGGATCGAGGCGCCCGGAGACGAACGGCCGGGAGCGGGTGCGGCGCATCTTTTGGTCGATGTCGCGCTCGAAATAGTGATTGCAGCCGGCGGCGCCCGAGGAAGCCAGCAGCACGGCCAGCCCGAGCAGCAGCGTCTGGCCGCCGGCCGGCCAGTCACCCTGGGCGAGGATCGCGCCGGCGAGCGCCGAGAGCGCGATCGCGAAGCCGATGCGCAGCTTGAAAAGACTCGCGCACAGCCGCAGCAGCCCCGCCTGCGGCACGGCCACCTGGAGCGCCAGGGCGCCTTGCCCGGCGGGGGGCAGGGCGCCGCGGCGCGGGTTCAACTGATCCTCCAGAGCGTCGCGAGGTAGCCGTAGTTGATGAAGTAGTAGACGATGAAAATCGCCAGCAGCAGCATCGCGAGAATGAAGGTGCCCGGAGCGGCGAAGCCCTTGACGCCGATCGAGCCGTGCGTGCCGATCGCATCCGCCACCGCACGCGGCAGCGGCTCGGGCCGCTGCGTGCCGTATTCCGACACAGCCGACTTGCGCTTGCCAAAGAAAATGGTGCCGACGATGATCACGCCGAACAGCACACCGCCGAGCACCGCGATCACCGCGCTGATGCCATTCAGCGCCATCATCGTGTAGGCGGCACCCGGGTAGGCCCATTCGAAGGCCGAGCCCGTGAACGCCATGTCCCAGTGGCGGCGCGACACGCCCAGCGTGCCGGCGCCCATCATGAAGAAGGCCTGCAGCCCGGTGCCGATACCAAACAGGTAGGGTTGCCAGCTGGCCAGCTTGGGCAGGAACAGTTCGCGGCGGAACAGGACCGGCACCAGCCAGAAGGACAGCGCCATGAATGCCAGGGTCGTGCCCAGTGCGACCGTGCCATGGAAGTGGCCGGGCACGTAGATGGTGTTGTGGATCAGGAAGTTGATCTGCTCGGCACCCATCACCACGCCGGAAATGCCGCCGATGAAACCGAAGCCGACCAGCGACAGGAACATCCCGGAGAACACCGGGTTGCCCCAGGGCGCCTTGCGCAGCCACTCGAACAATCCCTTGTTTAGCCCCTTGCGGCGCTGCGAGACCTCGATCGCGCCCGGCACCGTGAGGCCGTGAACGAGGCTCGCCAGCACGGCGAGATACATCGCGTAGCTGGTGTTGAAGATCTTCCACTCGGTGCCGACGCCCGGGTCAACCAGCAGGTGGTGGGCCGAGGCGATCGAGATGAACAGGATGTAGAGCAGGAAGGCGCCGCGGCTGACCTTCTCCGACATCGGCTTGGCGCCGAACACGATCGCGGCGATCGCGTACCACACCGCGACGTGCGCGGCGACGTTGATCTGCTGCGAGGAGTGGCCCATGCCCCACCAGACCAGCCGGTACATCAGCGGATCGATGTGGCTGATGTAGCCGACCGACCAGAGAAAGGT
>CAZOSZ010000062.1:0-12592 GCA_964582505.1 uncultured Ectothiorhodospiraceae bacterium
GTTCCCGGTGGCGCGCGGCGGCCGCGCCGCCCTGCCCGGCGGCTTCGGCACCGGCAAGACGGTGCTGCAGGAGAGCCTGGCGAAATGGTGCGACGCCGACGTGATCATCTATGTCGGCTGCGGCGAACGCGGCAACGAAATGGCCGAGGTGCTCGACGAATTCCCCTCGCTGGAGGACCCGCGCACCGGCCGGCCGCTGATGGAGCGCACGGTGATCATCGCCAACACGTCCAACATGCCGGTGGCGGCGCGCGAGGCCTCGATCTACACCGCCATCACGGTGGCCGAGTACTTCCGCGACCAGGGACTGAACGTGGCGCTGATGGCCGACTCGACCAGCCGCTGGGCGGAAGCCCTGCGCGAGGTCTCCGGGCGGCTCGGCGAGCTGCCCGGCGAGTCCGGCTACCCGGCGTATCTGGCCTCGCGGCTGGCGGACTTCTACGAGCGCGCGGCACGCGTCACCTCGCTGTGCGGCAAGGAAGGCTCGGTGACGGTGATCGGCGCGGTCAGCCCCCCGGCCGGCGACTTCTCCGAGCCGGTCACCAGCCACACCAAGCGCTACGTGCGCAGTTTCTGGGCGCTGGATCGCAGTCGCGCGCAGGCGCGCTTTTACCCGGCGATTCATCCGCTGACCAGTTACGCCGAGGACGTCGATGCACTGGCGCGCTGGTGGCAGTTGCAGGGCAACCCGGACTGGAAGGCGCACCGTCACCGGCTGTTGACGCTGCTCGAGCAGCAGGCACGGCTGGAACGCATGGCGCGCATCGTCGGCAAGGACGCGCTGCCCAACGAGCAGCAGATGACGCTGCTGGCCGCCGACTTGATGAACGAGGGCTTCCTGCGGCAGAGCTCGTTCTCGGACGTCGACCGCTATTGCTCGCCGAAGCGCCAGACGGCGATGCTGCGATTGATGATGCAGTTCATCGACCAGGCCGAGGAGGCGGTGGGGCGTGGCGTGACGCCGGCGGCGATCGCCGCCATGCCGATCCTGAGAAAGCTGCAGCGGCTCGGCGAGGAGTTCGGCGAGAGCCAGATCGAGGACAAGGCGGCGATCGCCGCGGAGATCGGCGCCGCCTTCGCCCAGCTCGAGAAGCAGGAGGCCGCCCATGCGAGCTGACGTCATCTTGAAGGGCGCGGCGCAACGGCTGGAAGGCCCGCTGCTGTTCGCCCGCCGCGATGCCGACGTGGCGCTCAATGACGCGGTCGAGGTGATCGGGGGTGACGGCGTGGCGCGCGTCGGCCGGGTCTCGGCGGTCGACCAGGACAACATGGTCATCGAGGTGCTCGAGTCCACCACCGGGCTGGGACTCGCCGAGACCCGCATCCGCATCCTGCACCGGCCGCTGGAGATGGCGGTCGGGCCGAACCTGCCCGGCCGGGTGTTCAACAGCGTCGGCCTGCCGATCGACGGCGGCCCGCCGGTGGCGGCCGAGCGGATGATGCGCATCGACGGGCTGGCGATCAACCCGGCGGCGCGCGACCTGCCGCGCGACTTCATCGAGACCTCGGTATCCACCATCGACCTGATGAACAGCCTGGTGCGCGGCCAGAAACTGCCGCTGTTCTCCTGCGGCGGCCTGCCGCACGACCGGCTCGCCACGCAGATCGCGCAGCGCGCGCGGCTGCGCGGCACCGAAGCAGGCGAATTCTGCGTGGTATTCGTCGGCATAGGCGTGCCCTACGACATCGCCGCGAGCTTCACCCGCGCGATGGAGGAGTCCGGCGCGCTGGCGCACACCGTGATGTTCCTCAACCATGCCGACGAGCCCTCCACCCAGCGGCTGCTGACGCCGCGCTTCGCGCTCACCGCGGCCGAATACCTCGCCTTCGTCGAGGGCCGCCACGTGCTGGTGGTGATGACCGACATGACCAACTACTGCGAGGCGCTCAGGGAGGTCTCAGCGAGTCACGGCGAAATCCCCAGCCGCAAGGGCTACCCGGGCTACATGTACTCGGACCTGGCGACCATCTTCGAGCGCGCCGGCTGCATCCGCGGGCTGCCGGGCACGCTGACGCAGCTGCCGATCCTGACCATGCCGGGCGACGACATCGGCCACCCGATCCCGGATCTCACCGGCTACATCACCGAGGGCCAGATCGTGCTCGGCCGCGAGCTCGACCGGAAGGGCGTCTACCCGCCGGTCGAGGTGCTGCCGAGCCTGTCGCGCCTGATGGATGCCGGCACCGGCAAGGGTTACACGCATGCCGATCATCCCGCCCTCGCCCACCAGCTGTTCGCCAGCTACGCGCGCGCCAACCGGGTGCGGGTGCTGGCTTCAGTGATGGGCGTCGAAGGCCTGCCCGAGAACGATCGCAAGTTTTTGCAGTTCGGCGACGCCTTCGAGACCCGTTTCGTGGCGCAGGACAGCCCGCGCACGCTCGAGCAGAGCATGGCGCTGGGCTGGGAGCTGCTGCGCGGCCTGCCGCCGTCCGAGCTGACCCGCCTGTCCAGCGCCCAGCTCGCCCAGTACATCGAGACCGAGTCTGCCGAAACGGCCGTAGGAGCGGCCGTAGGAGCGGCTTCAGCCGCGACGGTCGCGGATGTCGCGGCTGAAGCCGCTCCTACGGCCCCGCCTGGCCAATGAGCCATGACGGAGCGCGGCCTCAGCCCCACCCGAAGCGCCTTCCTCGAGCTGAGGGAGGAACGCCAGCTGGTGCGGGAAGGGTTTGAGTTCCTTGACGAAAAGCGCGTGATCCTGGCGCAGGAGATGCTCAAGCGGCTGGCGGCCTGGACGACGGCGCGCGACCGCTATGACGCGCTGCACGAGAAAGCGGCCGCGGCGCTGGCCCGCGCCCTGGGACGGCACGGCTTCGACGGGCTCGGCATCTACCCGGTGAAGCGCACGGAGCAGGCCGCGGTGCAACTCCGGCACAACCGGTTCCTGGGCGTGCACCTGCTCGACGGCGAACTTGCGGTGGGACCACCGCGGGTGGCGCCGCCGGCCGTGAGTCCGAGCCCCGAGGCCGAGCGCTGCCGCGAGGCTTTCAGCGCGCTGGCGCCGCTGGCCGTGGAGCTGGCGGTGATGCGCGCCAGCCTGGTCCGGCTGATCAAGGAGTACGTCCGCACCGAGCGGCGCGCCCGCGCCCTGGAGAACGTATTGCTCCCGGAAATCGAGGGCCAGATGCACTTCATGGACGAGCAACTCGAGGCCATGGACCAGGAAGAAGCCATCCGCGTGCGCAATGCCGGTCGCTAGCTCCGCAGGTGTCCGATTCCTCATCCTCGCCTCCGCGTTGTAAGCTTTGCCAAACGGTGGGGAGCATCGCTGATGTCCAAGCGCAGACTGGCCGTGCTGCTGAGCGTCTCCATAGCCGGCTGCAGCACGGTCATCGATTTCGGCCCGGAGCCCGGCACCGAGGGCGATCCGTACAACTGGCAGTACAACCCCGAGCTGCACGGCCCGGACGCGCCACCACGGGATCCGGCACAGGTCCGCGACACCATTCGTATTGCCCCGGCCGAGAGCGACGAGGCCAGGGACGGCAAGGCCCCGGCGGCGGTCGCCGAGGCCCCTGCACTGCCGCCCGCGCCGCCTCCGCCGGCCAAGGCGCCCGCGCCGGAGTCCGAGGCGATGTTCAACGACGCCATCCGCCGGGCGGTCGCCACGGGCGACATCGACCGGGCGCTGAAACTGCTGGAAGAGGCCGAGCGCCTCGGCTCGGCCACCGCACGCCCGACCTTCATCGACGCCGTCAACAGCCCGGGCACGTAGGAGCGGCCGTGTAGGAGCGGCTTCAGCCGCGACAGGTCGTGGGAATCGCGGCTAAAGCCGCTCCCACGGTTTCAAAAGGCGCGTTTGCGCGTGTCGTTCAGCCGCAGGATCAACGGCGTGAGGATGAGCTGCATCGCCAGCGGCAGCTTGCCGCCCGGTACGACGATGGTGTTCGGCCGCGACATGAAGGAATCGTGGATCATCGTCAGCAGGTACGGGAAGTCGATGCCGCGCGGATTGGCGAAGCGGATCACCAGGAAGCTCTCGTCTGCAGACGGGATGTCCTTCGAGATGAACGGGTTGCTGGTGTCAACGATCGGCACGCGCTGAAAATTGATGTGCGTGCGAGAGAACTGCGGACAGATGTAGTTCTGGTAGTCGGGCATGCGCCGCAGGATGGTGTCCACCACCGCCTCGGTCGAGTAGCCGCGCGCCATGCGGTCCCGGTGGATCTTCTGGATCCATTCCAGGTTGACACTCGGCGCGATGCCGATCAGCAGGTCGGGATACTGCGCGACATTGTGCTCGCCGGCGACGATCGCGCCATGCAGCCCCTCGTAGTACAGCATGTCCGAGTCGGCGCCGATCTCCTGCCACTCGGTGAACGTCCCCGGCCTGCCACCGTACTTCTCGGCCTCGACCTCGTCGTGGATGTAACGGCGGGCCCGGCCCCTGCCATCCATCGCGTAGCTTTTGAACAGCGCCTCGAGTTCGCCGAACAGGTTGGCGTCGGGCCCGAAATGGCTGAAATGCCGATTGCCGGCCGCCTCGGCCTGCTTCATGACCTCGCGCATCGCCACGCGGTCATAACGATGGAAGGCGTCGCCCTCGACCATGGCGGCAAGGATCTTCTCGCGCCGGAAGATCCAGTCGAAGGTCGTGCTGACCGTGGTGGTACCCGCACCCGAAGAGCCGGTGACCGCGATGATGGGATGCCTGGCCGACATGCCGTGCCCTCCTGGCTTCGAATTCAGCAGTCCACGAACAGCGAACGCTCGCCAAACAGCTGCGAGGTGTAGGGCTGGTCCTCGCCCAGGTCGTACTCCTGGTGGTAGCGCAGCAGCCGCGCGACCTCGTCGGCCGCCCCGGCGATCACCGGGACGCGCTGGTGCAACTGCAGCGGGACTTCGTCGAGGATCCGGGCGCGCCCGGTCGAGGCCGCGCCGCCGGCCTGCTCGATGAGCAGTGCCATCGGGTTGGCCTCGTACAGCAGCCGCAGTCGTCCGCTGCGACAGGCATCGCGAAGGTCGCGCGGGTACAGATAGATGCCGCCGCGCATCAGGATGCGGTGGATGTCGGCGACCATCGATGCGACCCAGCGGGTATTGAAGTCGCGGCCGCGCGGGCCGTCGCGTCCGGCCTTGCACTCATCCACGTAACGTGTGACCGGAGGCTCCCAGAAGCGCCGGTTGGAGGCGTTGATCAGGTAGTCGGAGGCCAGCTCCGGGATCCGGATGTCCGGGTGGGTGAGCACGAAGTTGCCGATCTCGCGATCGAGCGTGAACCCGTGCGTCCCGCCGCCGACCGTCAGCACGAGCTGCGTGGAGGGTCCGTAGATGGCATAACCGGCTGCCAGCTGGCAGTGGCCGGGCTGCAGCACCGCGGTGGCATCGCTGGCGCCGTCGGGCAGCGCCAGCACCGAGAAAATCGAGCCGACCGACAGGTTGAGATCGAGATTGTCAGAGCCGTCGATCGGGTCGAACACCAGCGCGAGCCGCCCGCTCCCGGCAATGAAGCGGACCTCTTCCATCTCTTCGGAGGCCAGCGCGCCGACCAGGCCGCTCCACTCGATGCCACGGGCGAACAGCTCGTCGGCGATCACGTCGAGCTTTTTCTGCGCCTCGCCCTGGCTGTTCTCGCTGCCGGCCAGCCCTGACAGGCCGACCAGCGGCCCCTTGCCGACCATGGCCGAGATCGCCTTGACGACGGCCGCCACGTCCACCAGCAAGGCCGCGAGATCGCGCGCATACGGTGACTCCTGGACCCGCTCGATCAGGAACTTCGACATCGTCGTGTAGCCGGGATTCAGCATGTCGTCTCCTCGGGCACGGGTTGTGTATCGGCGGCCTGGAATACGCGGCTGGCGCGGAAGTCCTCCGCCTCCAGCGTGACGAGCGTGTGGGCGTCCGCCCGACCGATCTCGAGCAGGCGCTGCGCCTGGCGCAGCCGCGCGCGATCGAGCGCGTTGCGCAGCGAGCGGCCGTTGGCGAAATTCGGCTGGGTGCGCCTGAGGCGCAGGTACTCGGAGAGCGCCAGGCGGCCCTCCACGGAGAGTTCAAGCCCAAGCGTCTGGACCATCCGCTCGGCGATCGCCTGCAGCTCCCCGACGCTGTAGTCGGGAAAGTCGATGTGGTGCGCGACACGCGAGCCCAGCCCGGGGTTGCTCTGGAAGAAGCGGTCCATGCGGTCCCGGTAGCCGGCGAAGATCACCACCAGGTCCTCGCGCTGGTTCTCCATCACCTGCATCAGCACCTCGATCGCCTCCTGTCCGTAGTCGCGCTCGTTCTCCGGCCGGTACAGGTAGTAGGCCTCGTCGATGAACAGCACGCCGCCCATGGCGCGCTTCAGCGCGTCCCTGGTCTTGGGCGCCGTGTGGCCGATGTACTGGCCCACCAGGTCGTCGCGCGTGACCGCCACGACGTGACCGCGGCGCACGTGCCCGAGCCGGTGCAGGATCGCCGCCATGCGCATCGCGACGGTGGTCTTGCCGGTACCCGGGTTGCCGGTGAAACACATGTGCAGCGACGGCCGCACGCCCGCCAGGCCGAGCGCGGCGCGCGCCTTGTCGACGATCAGCAGCGCGGCGATCTCGTTGATTCGGCGCTTGACCGGCACCAGGCCGACCAGCGCATGCTCGAGCTCGTCGAGCACCTCGCCGACACCGGATTCGGCAAGCGCGGCCTCCAGGTCAAAAACAGGGACCGTCCCCATTTCAGTCGAGCGCGTAACGGACCGCGCGCCCGCGGACGTCGGCACGGCGCAGCCGGAAGACGGCCTCGCGCGGCGGCCGGTGGGCAATGAACGACAGCCGCATAGTCTCGAAACCGAGTGTCGAGTCGAAGGCGTTGATCTTGATGTAGCAGCGTTCACCGTGGGCCGCACGGCATTCGCCCAGCTCGGCAAGCACGCCGGCGGAGTCGTCGAGGTCGAACATCGGCATGCCCCACATCTCCCAGTAGGTGTTGCGGGGATGCGGGTCGTCGGTGTACTCGATCGAGATCGCCCAGCCCTGGGCGAGCGCGTACTCGACCTGGCGCGCGATCTGCGGGTCGGACAAATCGGGCAGGAAGGAAAAAGTCCCCTGGCTGATGCGCATGGCGGGCTCCTCAGGAAACGCTGGCGGTCGGCACGAAGTCCGAAGTGTCGGTGGAGGCGTAGTCGAAGCTGACGTCCTTCCAGGTGGCGAGTGCGGCCTCGAGAGGACGGCAGTCGCGCGCTGCGTCGGCGAGGATCTGCGGGCCCTCGCGGGCGATGTCGCGGCCCTCGTTGCGCGCCAGCACCATCGCCTCGAGCGCAACGCGATTGGCGGTTGCGCCTGAGCGCACGCCCATCGGGTGGCCGACGGTACCGCCGCCGAACTGCAGCACCACGTCGTCGCCGAACAGGTCCAGCAGCTGGTGCATCTGGCCGGCGTGGATGCCGCCGGAGGCGACCGGCATGACCTTGCGCAGGCCGACCCAGTCCTGCTCGAAAAACACGCCGCGCGACAGGTCCTTCCTGGTCACCGCCTCGCGGCAGACGTTGTAGTAGCCCTGCACGGTCAGCGGGTCACCCTCGAGCTTGCCGACCGCGGTGCCGCAGTGCAGGTGATCGACGCCGGCAAGCCTGAGCCACTTGGCGATCACGCGGAAGGAAATGCCGTGATTCTTCTGGCGGGTGTAGGTGCCATGCCCCGCGCGGTGCATGTGCAGCAGCATGTCGGCCTCGCGCGCCCACTGCGAGATCGACTGGATCGCGGTCCAGCCGACCACCAGGTCGACCATCACGATCACCGAACCCAGCTCGCGCGCGAACTCGGCGCGCCGGTACATCTCCTCCATCGTGCCCGCGGAAATGTTGAGGTAATGGCCCTTGATCTCGCCGCTCGCGGCCTGCGCCTTGTTGACGGCCTCCATGCAGAACAGGAAGCGGTCGCGCCAGTGCATGAAGGGCTGGGAGTTGATGTTCTCGTCGTCCTTGGTGAAATCGAGCCCGCCGGCCAGCGCCTCGTAGACCACGCGGCCGTAGTTCTTGCCCGACAGCCCGAGCTTCGGCTTGATGGTGGCGCCGAGCAGCGGCCGGCCGTACTTGTCGAGGCGCTCGCGCTCCACCACGATGCCGGTGGGCGGGCCGCGGAACGTCTTGATGTAGGCCGGCGGGAAGTACATGTCCTCGAGCCGCAGGCCCTTCAGCGGCTTGAAGCTGAACACATTGCCGATGATCGAGGCCGTCAGGTTGGTGATCGAACCTTCCTCGAACAACGCCAGGTCGTAGGCAACCCAGGCGAAATACTGGCCTTCGGTGCCCGGCACCGGTTCCAGCTTGTAAGCCTTGGCGCGGTAGCGGTCGCAGGCGGTCAGCCGGTCGGTCCACACCACCGTCCAGGTGGCGGTCGAGGACTCGCCCGCGACGGCCGCGGCGGCCTCGATCGGGTCGACACCCTCCTGCGGCGTGAGCCGGAAAAGCGCCACCAGGTCGGTGGGTTTCGGCTGGTAGTCACCGTCCCAGAAACCCATGTCCCGGTATTTCAGGACCCCGGCCTGGTAACGAGCGGCCGGCTTGCCTGCGGACGTCCGGCTGAAGCCGGCGATCGTGGTGTCGGTCATGGATCGGCCCCTCATCTGTTGGCGCATGTACGGGGGGACTATATTCAAGGCATGATCTAAATAATACTTAGACTTTCTAACACGTCAGGTAAGTGATACTTATGCACCCGCGCCAGATCAGCCTGCGGCATCTCGAGGTCATCCGGGCCATCGCCGAGACCGGCACGATGGTCGCCGCGAGCCGGCGGCTGTTCATGACAGGGCCGGCGGTCAGCCAGCAGGTGGGGCAACTGGAGAAAGCGCTTGGCGTGCCGGTGTTCGATCGCATGGGACGGCAGCTCAAGCTGACCGCAGCCGGCGAGCGCGTGCTGGCGATGGCCAACGACGTGCACCTGAGGATGGCGCAGTTCGGCAAGGAGCTGGACGCGATGTGCAGGCGGGATGACGGCACGCTGCACCTGGGGGTGCTGGCAACCGGCACGCACATCCTGCCGCCGTTGCTGGCCGATTTCCGCGAAGAGGCGCCCGGCATCGCCGTGCACATGGCGGTGACCACCCGCGATGAACTGGTGCGCCGCCTGCTCGAGGGCGAGGTCGACCTGGCGCTGATGGGCCGGGTGCCGGGCACCCGCGGCGCCACCGGACCGGCCCCGGGCGGCGAGCTGGTGCACGAGCCTTTCGCCGCCAACCCCCACGTCATCATTGCCTGGCCCGGCCACCCGCTGGCCGGCGCCCGCGAGATCCCGCCAATCGAGCTTCGCCACGAGCAGGTCGTGCAACGCGAGGCGGGCTCGGGGACGCGCGCGATGCTCGACCAGTTCCTGGCGATGCACCGCGTCGAGCCGCGCGAACGGCTGACCATGACCGGCAACGAGATGGCCAAGAATGCGGTGATGTCCCGGCTCGGCATCAGCCTGACATCGATGCACACGCTGTTCCTGGAGCTCGAGGCCGGGGCGCTGGTGCGCCTCGACGTCGAGCACACGCCGATCCTCAGGACCTGGTACGTGGTGCATCATCCCGAGCGCTGGCTGCCCCCGGCCGCCCAGGCCTTCCGCGAGTACCTGCTGGAGAAAGGCGTGGGCAAGGTCGAGGCCCGGACCCGTGCGTTGCTCCCGATCGGTCGCGGCTGAAGCGGGTCGCGGCTGAAGCCGCTCCCACATTTGCCGTAGGAGCGGCTTCAGCCGCGACGGTTGTAGGAGCGGCTTCAGCCGCGACCCGCTTCAGCCGCGACCGGACGGCTCGTGCCGCTTCAGGCCGGCGTGCATCATCGCCACGCGGCGATGCAGCGCCTGCGCGAGATGCTTGCGGTGCGCCGCGCCGACCGCGTGGGCCACCGCGATGCGCGCGGTGAACCCCGGCAGGCACGCCAGCCGCCAGAAATGCAGCAGCACGTTCTGAGTGCCCCACCAGCACAGGGCCAGCCCGGGATCCACCTCCGGGTCGCCGGTCTCGTAGGAAATCGCCGCCGGCCACACCGGGTGGCCGTCACGGGCCGGCAGGCTCAAAAGCCCCGCACGAAACGGCAGAATGGATTCGCCCGGGCTGGTGGTGCCCTCCGGAAAGAACACCACCAGGTCACCATCCTCCAGCGCACGCGCCATGCCGTCGAGCGTCACGCCGGCCTCCCGGCCGGGCCTGCCCCGCGAGACGAACAGCGTGCCGGCCTTGCGCGCCAGGAATCCGATCACCGGCCAGTGCGCCACCTCGCGCTTGGAGACGAACCGGCAGCCGGTGAGCGACATCAGCACCGGGATGTCGAGATAGCCCTGGTGGTTGGTGATCAGGAAACCCGGACCCTGCGGCAACTCTCCGAGCAGCTCGATGCGCGCCCCCAGCACCCGGCACATCATCCTCGCCCAGCGCCGCGTGATGCCACGCCGCAGGGCCGCCCGGCGCGGCCGTCCCCACGGCAGGAGCGCCGCCACACCCCAGGCCGACAGCAGGATCACAGTCGCAAGCAGCAGCGTCGCCATGCGGACGGCCGCGCGAACAAACACCGCCGGGCCGACGCGAACGCGGGCGTAACGGGGTTTTTCGTCCGGGGCTGCGACGCTCACGCCCGGCATCGTGACAGCCGTCCAGCGGCTGGGCAACTCCGTTCAGCCTGCAGGATACATGTGCCATAATGACGCAGGTCCCCGGACCCGGGCCGTTGCGTGCCGATGACCAGTCTCCGCACCGCCGTCGTCGCCTTCGCCATCCTGCCGTCCCTGCTGGTCACGGCGGTGATCGGGCTGGCGGGCCTGCGCGGACTCGAGGAACGCGTCGCGGCGCGCATGCAGGAAGATCTGGAGCTGGTCGCCCGCACCCTGCGCCTGCCGCTCAGCAATGCCCTCGCCCAGGACCGGCCGGGGGTCATCCAGAGCACCATCGAGTCGACCGTCGGCATCGGCCGGGTGTACGGCGTCTACGTCTACGACGGTGACGGCCGCATGATCGCCGGCAGCGGCCGCTGGCGCGCTGCCGTGCCGACCGACCAGGCGGCGGAGCTGGCCGGCCAGCCGGAACTCAAGGAAGGCGTGGCCGATCTCGGCGACGAGCAGCTCCACTCGGTGTTCCAGCCGCTGACCGGCGTCGGCGGACAGATCTCCGGCCTGCTGCAGGTCACCCGGCGCGGCAGCGACGTGCAGGACTATGTGACGCGGATGCGCTGGATGACGCTGCTCGCCATCGGCGCCGTCGCCCTGCTGTTCACCGCGGTGGTGGTTCTCGGCCACCATTTCGCCGTCGGCCGTCACCTGTCGCGGCTCGACGAGGACATGGCGCGCATCCGCAAGGGCGACTTCTCGCATCGCATGGAGGCGCGCGGCGTCGCCGAGTTCCGCGGGCTGGCGCGCGGCATCAACCGCATGCTCGACGGCATCGCCGCCTCCCATCGCGAGATCGATCGCAGGCGCGATACCGAGCAGGCGCTGCGGGAACGCCTCAGCCAATCAGAGAAAATGGCCGCCATCGGCCGACTGGCCGCCGGCGTGGCGCACGAGCTCGGCTCGCCCCTGTCGACGGTGTTCGGCCGCGCGCAGCAGATGCTGCGACGCGCCGCGCCGGGCACGGCCGAGCATGAGGCGCTCAGGGACGTGCACGACTCGGCGGTGCGCATGGAGCACACCATCCGCCAGCTGATGGATTTCGGGCGCGCCAACCCGCTCAATCGCACGCGAGTCGCGCTCGCCGGGTTGCTCGGCCGGCTGGCCGACGACGCGCGCGAGAAAGTGCGCGACACGGTTCGCATCGAGGTCCAGGTCCCCGAAGCGCTGCCGCCGGTTTCCGCCGACGCGCTGCGCCTCGAGCAGGCGCTGCGCAATCTGATCGACAACGCCGTGCAGGCTGCGCATTCGCGTGTCCGGGTCGAAGCGGTGCCCGACGCCGAGGGCCTGCAGATCAGCGTCGGCGACGACGGGCCCGGCGTGCCGGCGGAGGAGCGCCGGCGGGTGTTCGATCCCTTCTACACCACCAAGGCTGTTGGCCAGGGCACCGGCCTGGGCCTGAGCGTCGCCAGTGCCGTGGCCGAGGACCACGGCGGCCGGCTGATCCTCGAGGACGACCCGCTCGGCGGCGCGCGCTTCATCCTCACTGTGCCGTGGGAGGCGCCCGATGGCCGGACGTGAGGCACCTGCCGCTGTGCTGGTCGTGGAGGACGATGCCGGCCTGCGCGAACTGTTGCGCGGCGAACTCGAAGACGCCGGTCACCGCGTCGAAGTCGCAGCCGATGCCGAGCAGGCTCGCGGCCTGATCGGCCGCGCGGTTCCGGATCTCGTGGTCAGCGACCTCAGGCTGCCCGGTGACAGTGGCCGGGCGCTGCTCGAGCACTGCAGGACACTCGGCGAGCCCCCCGCCTTCATCATGATCACCGCCTTCGGCACGGTGGAACAGGCGGTGGACGCCCTGAAAAGCGGCGCCGACGACTTTCTCACCAAGCCCCTGCGCCTCGACCACCTGCGCCTCGCCGTGGCCCGCGTGCTCGAGGCGCGCGAGCTGCGCAGTGAGCTGGACCGCTGCCGCACCCTGCTCGGCGATGGCGACTTTCACGGCATGGTGGGGCGCAGCGCGGTGATGCGCCGGCTGTTCGATGCCATCCGCCAGGTCGCGCCGCTGGCCGGACCGGTGATCATCAGCGGCGAGAGCGGCACC
>CAZOSZ010000063.1:0-12565 GCA_964582505.1 uncultured Ectothiorhodospiraceae bacterium
TCGCCGCGCCAAGGTTGGTGGCGGGCGCCATCGCCGCGACGTGGCTCGCGTAGAGAATATAGGTGCCGGCGCTTGCCGCGCGCGAGCCGCTCGGCGCGACCCAGGTGACCACCGGCACCGGCGAGCCGAGGATCGCCTTGATGATGTCGCGCATGGCGGTGTCGAGTCCGCCGGGCGTGTCCATCTGGATGATGACCAGCCGGGCGTTTTCTTCGGCCGCCTTGGCGATGCTGCGTACCACGTAGTCGCTGGTCGCCGGCCCGATCGCCCCGTTGATTTCCAGCAGCACGGCGCGGCCCGGCCCGTCGTCGGTCGCGGCGGGGGACTCGGCCCGGCCTGCCACGGCCAGCACGGCCAGGCAAAGGAGGGCGAGGAAGGTAGCCCGCAACACAGCCATGCAGCCATGTTAACCAGCCGACCCCTGCTGCGCCAGATGAAACCGGGTCGCGGCTATACTTGCCGGGTATCCTCCACCGGCCATGCACGGACCGCGGAATGCGAATCGTTTTCCTGACGACGGGCGGTACCATCGACAAGGTCTATTTCGACGCCTTGAGCCGATTCGAGGTCGGCGAGACGGTGGTCGGCAAGATCCTGCGGGAAGGCGGCGTGACCTTCGAGCACGAGGTCATCCCGCTGATGCGCAAGGACAGCCTCGAGATGGCCGACACGGATCGTGCCGCGATCCGCGCAGCGGTGGCCGCGCGAGAGGAGCGGCACATCGTCATCACCCACGGTACCGACACCATGGTGGAGACCGCGCGGGCGCTGGTGGAGATCGCCGGCAAAACCATCGTCATGACCGGTGCGCTGAGCCCGGCGCGTTTCCAGGCCTCGGATGCGGTGTTCAACATCGGCATGGCCGTGGCCGCGGTGCAGACCTGCCCGCCCGGCGTGTGGATCGCGATGAGCGGCCAGGTGCTGGCGTATGACCGCGCGCGCAAGAACCGCGAGCTCAACCGCTTCGAGACGACCGACGCGGCGAGCTGAACGGCATCCGGCGGCTCAGCGGCCGCGGCCGCCGAAACCGGGCATCTTGCGAGCGTTGGCGGGCAACTCGAAAAGCTTCGGATCCTGCTCGCGGATCTGCAGATTGCGAAGCTGCATGGCGATCTCCCCGCCGCTCCCGCCCGTCGGGGAGATTTCCATCCGGATCGGAATCTCGTGCTCGGTCATCCAGATCAGGCCCTCGGCCTGCTGGCCTGAATCACGGATCAGTACGCGGTAGCGCGTCGTGGCCCAGCCGTCGATCACCTCTGTGCCCAGTGCCTCGAATTCGGCGATGTTGTCCAGGCCGGGCGGGGAGATCGAGCTGGGGTCGTCGGCCGCCTCGTCCATGGACAGCTCCATGTACATGCCCCCCGGCAGCAGGGTCCAGGCGACTCCGAGATCCTCTCGAATAATCATCACCATGGTCATGCCGGCCTGGCTCAACTCCTGGCGATGCTTGCCGGGCGGTGCGTAGTGGAAGGGGGCCTCGATGGTCTGGCCCTCGGCGCTCATCACCCGCGTGGCCTCGTAGGCGACCTTGGGCTGGCCCCAGCCTTCCGGTGGCGTATCCCCGGAGAGCGGGCCCGAGAATGCAAACAGGGCGAGCAGTACGGTCACGGGCTTGAATACTTGCATGCCAGTTCTCCTCCAGGCGCAGGCCCGGCCACGCTCCGTTGCAGGCATTCTCGGCAATTCAGCGCCCGAGGTCGAATCGGATGCCCTGCGCCAGCGGCAGGTCGCGGCCGTAATTGAGCGTGTTGGTCTGGCGCCGCATGTAGGCCTTCCACGAATCCGAGCCCGCCTCGCGCCCGCCGCCGGTGTCCTTTTCGCCGCCAAAGGCGCCGCCGATCTCGGCCCCGGAGGTGCCGATGTTGACGTTGGCGATGCCGCAGTCGCTGCCGGTCGCCGCCAGGAAGCGTTCCGCCGCCTGCAGATCATCGGTGAAGATCGCAGAGGACAGGCCCTGCCGCACCGCGTTGTTCATCGCGATGGCTTCGTCGAGGTGGTGATAGGGCAGCAGGTACAGGATCGGTGCGAAGGTTTCTTCCTGGACGATGTCCCACTCGTTGCTGGCCTTCACGATGGTCGGCTCGACGAAGTTGCCGGGGCCGGGCAGCACGTGCCCGCCGGTCAGCACCCGGCCGCCACGCGCCAGGGCCTGCTCGAGTGCGGCTTCGTAGCGAAGCACCGATTGTGGATCGATCAGCGGACCCATCAGGGTCTGCGGATCGAGGGGATTACCCACCCGCACCTGCTGGTAGGCATGCATCAGGCGGTGCGCCAGCTCATCGAACAGCTTTTCGTGCACCAGCACCCGCCGGGTGGTCGTGCAGCGCTGGCCGGCGGTGCCGACGGCGCCGAACACGATCGCGGGAACCGCGAGCTCGAGGTTGGCCTGCTCGTCGACGATGATGGCATTGTTGCCGCCCAGCTCCAGCAGCGACCTGCCCAGCCGTGCCGCGACGCGGTTTGCGACTTTCCTGCCCACCGCCGTCGAACCGGTGAATGACAGCAAGTCGATGCGCGGGTCGTCGACAAAGGCCTCGGCCATTCCCAGGTCTGATTCGATGAACAGGTGAAAGACGGCGGGGAAACCCTGGCCGGCGAGCGCCTCGTTGCAGATCTTCTGCACGGCGATTGCACACAGCGGCGTCTTGGGAGAAGGCTTCCAGATGCAGACATCGCCGCACACCGCGGCGATAAACGCGTTCCAGCTCCATACGGCGACGGGGAAGTTGAAGGCGCTGATGATCCCGACCAGGCCAAGCGGGTGCCACTGCTCGTACATGCGGTGCGAAGGACGCTCGGAGTGCATCGTCCTGCCATAAAGCATGCGCGACTGGCCCACCGCAAAATCGGCGATGTCGATCATTTCCTGAACTTCGCCATCACCCTCGGCCTTGATCTTGCCCATCTCCAGGGTGACCAGGCTGCCAAGGGCGTCCTTGTGCCGCCTGAGGGCCTCGCCGCAAAGCCGCACGGCCTCGCCGCGGCGCGGCGCGGGCAGGGCGCGCCAGGCGTGAAAGGCCGTGCGGGCCGCCAGGACGATTTCCTCGTACTCCGCACTGGAAGCGCTCCGGACCCGTGCGATCACTTCGCCGGTGGCCGGATTGCGCGACTCGATCACCGTGCCGCGGCCCTCCAACTCACGGACGCCGGCCCAGGCGCCGGAGTTTTCCTCCTCGAGACCCAGGCTGCTCAGAATCTGCCGCATGTCACCCTCCGATTGCGCGCTGGTGCCCGACTTCGCCGCTGGCGATCATCCGGGCCGAAACCTCGTTGGTGCCGCCGTGCGCATAGAAGCGGCCGAACCGGTTCTCCAGCACGTCCTTCAGTCGGAAGCTCTCCTGCGTGACGAAGCCACGCTGCTCCTCGGGGTCACCCAGTACCAGGTCGACCACCGCGCACACGCCGGCCGCCGTGGTG
The DNA here is from genome assembly GCA_964582505.1 of uncultured Ectothiorhodospiraceae bacterium. Taxonomy (GTDB): domain Bacteria; phylum Pseudomonadota; class Gammaproteobacteria; order Steroidobacterales; family XN24; genus XN24. The sequence goes on from CAZOSZ010000063.1 coordinate 3,418, forward strand.
ACCTGGATGGCGGACCAGAGCCTGCCCGCGATGACCTGCGGGTAGACCTTGTTGACGTAGTTCTCTTCGCGCAGCTCGCCGTCCTGCAGTCCCGTGACCGAGACGTACACCACCACCACGTCCTGCAAGGTGCGCGGCACGGCGTTCTCCAGGATCCGCTTCAGCGTGCCGCGATCGTGATTGAGCTTCAGCCCGCTCATCAGCAGGCGCATCTGCGCGCAGTGGCCCGGATAGCGCATGGTCTTGTAGTTCATCTCGCGGACCTGGCCGCGCCAGCTGTCGGCCAGCGAGCCGAGTCCCCCGGAGGTGTTGAAGGCCTCGTACAAAGTGCCGTCGATCTCGATTTCCTCCAGCCCCTCCAACGGCAACACGTCGATCACGCTGCCATCCTCGACGCTGTGGCACATGTTGCCGTACTCGTTGATCAGCCCGTCGGTGGACCAGGTCAGCGAGTATTTCAGCACGTTGTTGGGATGCTGGGGCAGCGCTCCGACCCGCAGCTTGACGGTGTGCACCTCGTCGAAGTGCTTGGCCAGCTCGTTGGCAGCGATGCTGATGAAACCGGGCGCCAGGCCGCACTGCGGAGCGAACGCGGTGTCGGCGCCGCGGGCGATCTCGTGGACCTCGTCGGTGACCGCGACGTCCTCCGTCAGGTCGAAGTAATGCATGCCGCGCTGCCGGGCCGCCTCGGCGACCGGCCGGTTGCAGAAATACGGCAGGCCGGAAACCACGGCGTCGGCCCGGTGGGCATCGAGGTGCGCGGCAAGCTGTTCCGCGCGGGTGGCGTCGAGCTGGAAAGGCCGTACGCCTGGCAGGCGGTGTGCCCTGGCAACCGACTCGGCGGCCGCGCCGTCGATGTCGGCCAGGTCCACATGATAATCGCCGGACTCTCCTAGAAGGCCGGAAATCAGGGCGCCGATCTTGCCGGCCCCGAGGACAAGGACTCGATGCATTGGGAAGGCTCCAAAATGGCGAATGAACCGGGGCTGGAGCCCCTTGCGCAGGCCTGGCCCCCCCACTTCGCAACAATGGCGAGCCCGCCACGGTCGTGGCGGGCTCGCACCTGACCGCGAATTATCTCCGCTCTCGCGGCGAGGCGCCAGCACGATCCTGGCCCCCGGCACTTTTGCGGTGCGGCATCGCGCGGTAGGATGGCGCCATGACTGCGCGCAACGAGCAGCTCGACTGGCACCCCGCAAGCTGGCAACGAAAGGTTGCCGGCCAGCAGCCTCTGTATCCTGACCAGGATGCGGTTGCGGCCGTCATCGCCCGCCTCAGCGCGCTGCCCCCGCTGGTCGTGTCCTGGGAGGTGGAAGAGCTGCAGGCGCAGATCGCCAGGGCCCAGCGGGGCGAGGCCTTCCTGCTGCAGGGCGGTGACTGCGCGGAGAGTTTCGGCGACTGCAATTCCGACCGGATCGCGCGCAAGCTGAAAATCCTGCTGCAAGTCAGCGTGATCCTGCTGCACGGCCTGAAAAAGCCGGTCATCCGCGTGGGCCGCATGGCCGGCCAGTATGCCAAGCCGCGCTCGGCAAACCACGAAACACGCGACGGCCTGACCCTGCCGAGCTACCGCGGCGACCTGGTCAATCGCAGTGCGTTCACCATCGCCGACCGCACGCCGGATCCGGAGCTGATGATGGTCGGCTACCAGCGCGCCGCTCTGACGCTCAACTTCGTGCGCGCCCTGGCCGAGGGCGGGTTCGCCGACCTCCACCATCCGGAATACTGGGACATCGGCTTTGCTCACTCGACGCCCTTCGAGAAGGCATACCGGCGCATCGTCAAGAGCATCACCGATTCACTGGATTTCTTCGAGTTCATTTCCGGCCAGCCGGTGCACCGCACCCGGCGCACCGACTTCTACGCCTCGCACGAGGGACTGCACCTGCCCTACGAGCAGGCCCAGACGCGTTTCATCGAACGCCGCGGCCGCTGGTTCAACCTGTCCACGCATTTCCCGTGGATCGGCATGCGCACCGCCCAGCTCGATAGCGCCCACGTGGAATACTTCCGCGGCATCTCCAATCCGATCGCCGTGAAGGTCGGCAGCGGCATGAACCGGGAATGGCTGCAGGGGCTGGTGGAGCTCCTGAACCCGCGCAACGAGCCGGGCCGGCTGACGCTTATCCACCGTTTCGGCTCGGCCGGCATCGCCGAGCGACTGCCGGAGATGATCGAGGCGGTCAAGGCGACCGGCTCGAACGTGCTGTGGGTCTGCGACCCGATGCACGGCAATACCGAGACCACGGCAAGCGGCATCAAGACGCGGCGATTCGACCGGATCCTCGAGGAGGTCGAGCATGCATTCAGGATCCACGAGGAGATGGGCAGCTACCTCGGCGGAGTCCATTTCGAGCTCACGGGCGAAGACGTCACGGAATGCGTCGGAGGCGCCCGCGGGTTGACTGAATCAGATCTCGCCCGCGCCTACCTGTCGGAAGTGGATCCTCGCCTGAATTACGAGCAGGCGCTCGAGCTGGCGATGCGCATCGCCGAGCTGCGCGGCCGTTGAAAGACTCGCCCATCGCTGAAGGACTTGCCCATCATGATCAAAGTTGACTTGCCGGCCGCCGCCTGGCTGGCCGGGCTCGCGTTCGCCTGCATCGCCGGGCCGGCGCGCGCCGGCGACGAAGGTCCCGCCGGGCAGATCACCGAACAGGCGCTGCATCGCCATATCGCGGTGCTCGCCTCGGACGAGTTCGAGGGCCGATTACCCGCGTCTCGCGGCGAGGCGCTGACGCTCGCTTACTTGCAAAAGGAGTTCGCCGCCGCGGGCGCGCGACCGGGCAACGGCGACAGCTTCCTGCAAGCGGTGCCGCTGATCTCGATGACGCCGGAGCCCGACCCGACATTCGTGGTTCACGGCGGGGGACCGGAAGCTCAGCTGCCCTATCGCGAGGAGATGGTGGTCTGGACGCGGCGCCTGGTGGAGGAAGTCGCGGTGGCCGAAAGCCCGATGGTCTTTGCCGGCTATGGCATCGTCGCGCCCGAGTACGGCTGGAACGACTATGCGGGCCTGGATGCCCGCGGCAAGACGGTGGTGGTGCTGGTCAACGACCCCGGCTTCGCCACCGGCGATCCGGAACTGTTCAACGGGCGTGCGATGACCTACTACGGTCGCTGGACCTACAAATACGAGGAAGCGGCGCGCCAGGGCGCGGAGGCGATCATCATCGTCCACGAGACGGAACCCGCCAGCTATGGCTGGGAGGTGGTCGTGCAGGGAGCGGGGGAGCGCTTCGGATTGCTGGCGGCGGATCGCAACATGGGGCGGGCGGCCGTGGAGGGCTGGATCACGTCCGGAGTCGCCGCCAGGCTGTTCGCGGCCGCGGGCGAGGACTTCGAGGCATTGAAGGCGGCGGCGATGCGGCGCGGCTTCGAACCGCGTGCGCTTGGCGACCTGCAGGCCGAAATCCAGGTCCGCGGCTCGATCCGGGAGTCGGTGTCCAACAACGTCGTCGCGCTGCTGCCGGGCAGCAAGCGACCGGACGAGTACGTGATCCTCACCGCGCACTGGGATCATCTCGGCCGGAAGGGCGACCAGATCTTCAACGGCGCGGTGGACAACGCCTCGGGCACGGCCGGCCTGCTGGTGTTGGCCGAGGCCTTTGCCAGGCTCGATCCTCCGCAGGAACGCAGCCTGCTGTTCGTCGCGGTCACCGCCGAGGAGCAGGGCCTGCTCGGTTCTGCCTATTATGCGGCGCACCCTGTCGTGCCCCTCGAGAACACGGTGGCAGTGATCAACATCGACGTGCTCAACTACATCGGCCCGACCCGCGATATCACGGTCGTCGGATACGGCGCCTCCGAGCTGGACACCTTCGTCGATGCGGCCGCCGAGGCGCATGGTCGCAAGGTCATGCCGGACCAGCGGCCTGAAGCGGGTGTCTACTACCGTTCGGACCACTTCAACTTCGCCAAGAAAGGTGTGCCCGCGCTGTATCCGAACATGGGGCGGGACCTGGTCGAAGGTGGCGTGGAGCGCGGCAGGGAACTCGCGCGACGCTACAACGCCGAGCGGTATCACCAGGCGACCGATCAGTACTCGCCGGACCAGGACTGGTCAGGTGGCGCCATGGATCTCAGGCTGTACTTCGACATCGGCCTGAAGATCGCGAACTCCCGGCAATGGCCGAACTGGGTCGAAGGCGGCGAGTTCAGGGCCGTCCGGGACGCACAGCGGGCCGGCCGCTGAGGAGTGCCTTGGGCACGGGGATCTCGCGCCACTCGCCCGGCTGCAGGTCGGCCAGCGCCCATTCCCCGACCGCAACACGCACCAGTCGCAGCGTCGGGTGGCCGACTGCCGCGGTCATCCTGCGCACCTGGCGATTGCGTCCTTCCCGCAGCGACAACTCGATCCAGCGGGTCGGCAGCTGCCTGCGGAAGCGGATCGGCGGGTCCCGTGGCCAAAGTCCGGGCGGCTCGGCAATCGAGCGCGCCCGGGCCGGTAGGGTCGGTCCTTCCTGCAGGCCGATGCCCCGTCGCAGGGCCTCCAGCGCCGACTCGTCCGGGACGCCTTCCACCTGGGCCCAGTAAGTCTTCCAGGTACCATGGCGCGGATTGCTGAGCTGTGCCTGCAGCGGCCCGTGGTCGGTCAAGAGCAGCAGTCCTTCGCTGTCGCGGTCAAGCCGGCCGGCCGGGTAGACCCCGGGCACGGCAATGAAGTCCGCCAGCACAGGCCGCCCCTTGCTGGCACTGAATTGTGACAGCACCCCGAACGGCTTGTTGAACAACAGCAATCGCATCTGCAGGCGGGCTCCGTGGCGCCGGGCTTGGCACGGGGGGCGCCTCGCGCTGAGAATGGGAACCCGCGGCACCCGCAGCGGTCGCAATCCAGGCGGGCCCGAGTCACTTTGCCGGGAGATCCCGAATTGCGTCGCATGATAGCTGTTGCAGCCTGCCTGCTGTTCGCCGGCCCCGCGGCCGGGGCGGTGCGCTTTGCCGAATGGTCGCCGGACGAGATCGGCGCGTTGCTCGCCAGGGCGGCCGCCGAGGACCGCTACCTGATGGTGGTGATCACGCAGCCGGACTGGTGTCCCGGTTGCATTGCGCTGGACCGTGCCCTGTTGCGCAACCCGGAGGCCGCCCAGATCGCCACGCTGACCCGCGAGTGGATCGTGCTCGAGGTGCTCGGTTACGACGAGCCGGACGCGAGCTTTCTGGCGAACCAGGGCGTGGCATTCCTCGGCACTCCGACGACGCTGCTGCTCAAGCCGGGCGCCGGCAGCATCCGCCTGGGCGAAGCCCGCCAGGTGAGCGCGATCGTGGGCTACCCGGACGACTACCTGGAGCGGCTGAGCGCGGCCGCGGCGGGCCATGACGCGATCGCCGCCGCGATCGTGCGGCACCGTGAAGCCAACGATGTCGAAAGCATGCGGGTCCTGGCGGATGCCTACCTTGCGGCTGGAGACGCGGGGGCCGCACGGCGGGTGCTGCAATCACTGGTGCTGCGCCCGGAACTCGACGCAGCCGACCGCCGCGCCGTGGCGCTCGAGGCCATCGTCCAGCCCACCCAACGGATCGAGAAGGACCACCTGCGCACCCTCGAGGAACTGGCCGGCTGGCTGGATCGATTCCCGGAGGGCGGCGAAGACCCGGATTACATCTACGCGCTGGCCTGGTCCACACTGGCTCTCGGCCGGCTGGAGGAGGCCATGGCAATCACTCAGGCCTACCTGTCGACGGATCAGCCTGGAGACCTGGCCAACTACCTGTACCTGGTGTTTCGCCATCCCTCGGACGCCTTGCTCGCGGACGCGGAGCGTCGCGCGCGAGAGGGCGCGGCGCGTTTCCCTGAGCAGGCATCCAGATTTCACGCGGCGCGCGGCCGGATCCTTCGCCGGCAGGGGCGGCTGGTCGAGGCGGAAAGAGCCTTCTCGGAGGCCGTCGCGAACGCCGAAGCGGACCATCCAGGTCGCGAAACCTACCTCGGGCAACTCGAGTTCGTCCGGCAGGAGCTGGCCGCCGCGGCACGTTGAAGCATTACCGATCGGCCACATCAACTCTGGCCGAAAGTCGGGTGGTGCGGCTTTTGCAATGCCGGCCGGCTCGCACTAATATGACGCAGTGCAGAAAAAGGGCCCGTCGCCCGCCTTGCGACGATGGGCATCCGTGTCGTGCGCCCGGCTCCGGGCCTGCGCCAACCCGCTCCTGCAACGAGAAGGCCGAGCATGACCCGCAGCCGAACGGACGCTGAGCAATGCCGGATACTCGGCCCGATCCGGCCGGGCTACGAGGCGGTGCTGTCGCCCCAGGCGATGGGCTTCGTGGCAGAACTCGTGATCCGCTTCGGTCCGGAGGTCGAGGAACTGCTGGCTCGCCGCAAGGCGCGACAGGTGGAGATCGACGCCGGCAAGCTGCCGGACTTCCTGCCGGAAACCCGTCACATCCGCGATGACGAATGGCGCGTCGGCGAGATCCCTGCCGACCTCCGTGATCGCCGGGTGGAAATCACCGGCCCGGTGGACCGCAAGATGATCATCAACGCGCTGAACTCCGGCGCGAAGGTGTTCATGGCGGATTTCGAGGACTCGCTGACGCCCACGTGGGACAACCTCCTCCTCGGCCAGATCGCGCTGCGCGATGCGGTGGCCCGCACGATTTCCTTCACCTCGCCCGAGGGCAAGCGCTACCGGCTCAACGACGCGCCGGCGACGCTGATCGTGCGTCCCCGCGGCTGGCACCTGCTCGAAAAGCATGTCGAGGTGAACGGCCGGCAGGTGCCCGGCGGGCTGTTCGATTTTGGCCTGTACCTGTTTCACAACCATGCCGGCACGAAGGCGCTCGGCAGCGGCCCGTACTTTTACCTGCCGAAGCTCGAAAGCCACCTCGAGGCCCGGCTGTGGGCCGAAGTGTTCCGCTTTGCCGAAGGGCATCTCGGCCTCCAGCCAGGCACCATCAAGTGCACGGTGCTGATCGAGACCATTCTCGCGGCGTTCGAGATCGACGAGATCCTCTACGAGCTGCGCCAGCATATCGTCGGACTGAACTGCGGTCGCTGGGACTATATTTTCAGTTTTATCAAGAAGTTCCAGAGTTTTCCTGAGTTTACACTTCCGGATCGCCAGCAGGTCACGATGACCACCCATTTCCTGCGGTCCTATTCGCAGCTGGTGATTCGCAGCTGCCACCGGCGGGGTGCGCTGGCCATCGGCGGCATGGCCGCACAGATCCCGATCAAGGGTGACCCGGAAGCCAACGAGACCGCGCTGGCCAAGGTCAGGGCGGACAAGGAACGCGAGGCGGGCGACGGCCATGACGGCACCTGGGTGGCGCACCCCGGGCTGGTGCCGGTGGCAACGGAGATCTTCGACCAGTACATGCCGGGCCCCAACCAGCTCGAAAGGCTGCGCGAGGACGTGCAGGTCAGTGCCGCGGACCTGTTGCGGACGCCCCGGGGGCAGATCACCGAGCAGGGCCTTCGCAGCAACATTTCCGTTGGCATCCAGTACATGGCCGCATGGCTGGGCGGCAACGGTTGCGTTCCGTTGTACAACCTGATGGAGGACGCGGCGACCGCTGAAATCGCCCGCGCCCAGATCTGGCAGTGGATTCGACATCCGCAAGGCGTGCTCGATGACGGCCGGCGGGTGAGCTACGCACTCTTTGAACGGCTCCGCGACGAAGAGCTGGCGAAAATCAGGGAAGAGGTCGGAGACGAGGCCTTCGATGCCGGGCATTACCGGAAGGCGGCCGAGCTGCTTGACCGGATCACCGGCGAGCAGCGATGTGTGGACTTTCTGACGCTGGTGGCCTACCAGGCCATCGACTGAAGGGACCGCGGACACCATTCACAGAGGAACACGCGATGACACGCCTGTCGGCAGACGAACTCAGCAAGGAATGGAAGGAACATGCCCGCTGGACGGGCATTACCCGTCCCTACGCGCCCCAGGATGTGGTGCGGCTTCGCGGAACTGTCGAGATCGAGTACTCGCTTGCCAGGCAGGGTGCGGAGAAGCTCTGGCGCTACCTCCACGAACAGTCCTACGTCAACGCGCTCGGCGCGTTGACCGGCAACCAGGCGATGCAGCAGGTCAAGGCCGGATTGCAGGCCATCTACCTTTCCGGCTGGCAGGTCGCCGGCGACGCCAACCTGGCGGGCGAGATGTATCCCGACCAGTCGCTGTATCCGGCCAACTCGGTGCCGGCCGTGGTGCGCCGGATCAACTGCACGCTGATGCGTGCCGACCAGATCCATCACGCCGAGGGCGACGACAGCATCGACTGGATGCAGCCCATCATCGCGGATGCCGAGGCGGGCTTCGGCGGCGTGCTGAACGCTTTCGAGCTGATGAAAGACATGATCGACGCAGGCGCCGCGGGGGTGCATTTCGAGGACCAGCTGTCCTCGGCCAAGAAATGCGGCCACATGGGGGGCAAGGTACTGGTGCCGACGGCCGAGGCCATCAGCAAGCTGGTGGCGGCGCGACTGGCGGCCGACGTCTGCGGCGTGCCGACCCTGCTGGTGGCGCGCACCGATGCCGATGCGGCGAACCTGCTGACGTCCGACGTCGACGAGCGTGACCGCTCGTTCGTGACCGGTGAGCGGACCTCGGAGGGATACTTCCGCGTCAAGGCCGGGCTGGACCAGGCGATTGCGCGCGGGCTCGCCTATGCACCCCACGCCGACCTGGTGTGGTGCGAAACCTCGGTGCCCGATCTCGAGCAGGCGAAGAAGTTTGCCGAGGCCATCCACCGGCAGTTCCCAGGCAAGCTGCTGGCCTACAACTGCTCGCCGTCATTCAACTGGAAACGCCACCTGGACGACGCCACGATCGCCAGGTTCCAGCGAGAGCTGGGTGCTATGGGCTACAAGTTCCAGTTCATCACGCTGGCCGGCTTCCACGCGCTCAACTTCAGCATGTTCACCCTCGCCAGGGGCTATCGCGAGAGCCAGATGTCCGCCTACGTGGAACTCCAGGAGGCGGAGTTCGCCAGCGAGCAGTACGGCTATACCGCGACCAAGCACCAGCGCGAAGTGGGCGCGGGCTACTTCGACGCCGTGACCCAGGCGGTCTCGTCCGGACAATCGTCGATCACGGCGCTCTCGGGTTCCACCGAGGAAGAGCAGTTTGAGAAGACCGGCTAGGCGCGGCCAGGCTATCGTAGGAGCGGCTTCAGCCGCGACCTGGCTTCAGCCGCGACC